>CAYHZL010000006.1:0-43680 GCA_964361075.1 uncultured Chitinophagaceae bacterium | reverse complement strand
GGGATTCATTTTCTTAGGAAATACTGAAATTATGCGAAGCATGCATACGCACAAAAAACACGCTGTGTAGTTACATTTTTTCAGTGATAACATTAATGTAATTTTCGTTGTATCTACTCAGTCATGCCATGAGTTTGTCTCATGTTTTGGTAAATGTTGTGGGAATCCATCCCTTCGGGACAAGTTTTATGATGTCAAAAAGTAACTCATGGCATGACTTTAAAGGCACGGTGAGTAGTTACATATTTTTAATAGTTTAATCTGTGATTCGCCGCGGCGAATGTGGCTATGATTTTTCTTCCAGACACTGAGCATCGAGGAATTCTTTCGATTAAAATGTAAATCTATAATAAACCCGTGCGCCAAGCAGCGGCGAGCGCGAAATGTTTCCGTACTCAAGATTCTCTACTTTGCGTTCAACTTCAAACATAAAATTACGCTGTCGTTTATCGCCGAGCGGAAGCTGCACACTGAAATTGCCAAAACCGGATAATACGCGTCCGCCAACGCTAAAATAGGCATCCAATATTTCTCCGCTAATGCGTACATCCGGATCTGCGCCAAGCGAACGAATTTCCGTTTTCTTCACGAAAGGAATTTTATTCTTCTGCACAAAGTCATTGGCAACACCGGAAAGCAATCCCGATACGGAAGAAAATAAAATAGATTCGCCAATATTGGAAGCAATATTGGTGCGATCTGTGGATTCAAGTTCGCTCAGAAATTTCCCCGGTGTTCCGGCAGATGATGTCAGCAAGAATGCAATTGCATCGTTTTGAATATCGCCCGTCGTGCGCGGTACTTCTTTACCGTTTACATCGAACACTGTTAAACCAATTTTAATCGGGTCCGGCGTAATGCGCGTTCCGGTAATGTTCAGCGATACGATGACTTTGGTATCCACCTTGTTTGAACTTGTCGTATCGGCATGGGTGCCTTCGTACTTTGCAATAATATTTAATTCAGGATTATCCGGTCTTCCGGTAAACGTTAAACTGCCGCTCGCATTAAATTTTTTATAAAATGTATAACTCGATTGGTCGCTCACCTTAATTGTACCGATGAGCCGCGTATTTTTTCCTTCGCTCGCCATTGTGAGCTTACCGTCAAGTTCAGCATAGAGTTCTTCATACGCGCCGGCAGTTGTATTAAATACCATTTGCACACGAACTATACCTTGTGTTTGCATCGTCATCTCATAACTCAGTCCGTCTAAAAACGTTGGGCTTGAGAGCGGCTGTATTGTATTCGTACTCTGTGGGATTGCAGCACTGTTTGATGCAACGTCAATATTTTTTTTCGTTGTATCATCAACAACAATAATATTTCCAATCCGTGTTAACGATGCGCTTGATGCTTGCTGAACCGGTGGAAACGTGAGCGAAGCTTGCTTCACAAGAATCAGTCCGCTCACTCGCGAACGCTCAGACGTGCCATCGAAATGTAATCCGTCTGTTCCGGTTGCAGCAACAAGATCACCATAAAACAATTGATTTGAATTACGGATTTTTTCCTGCAACACCATCAACTCGCCATTCGCAGACAAATGATATTCATGCGGTACAAACCCCAGCATACTTATTGAACCACCGACGCGTACCAATCCGTTTCCATAATCCTGATTTTGATTGTGAATCGAAAATGCAGGAAATGAAATTCGTGTTCCGTCAAAAAGCAATGAGCCTTCAGCGTTGTATGTCATGCCGTTCATCGAGAAAACAAATTTTCCACCGCTCAAATGTGTGTCGCCGTGAAACTGCGGATGCTGTAATGAACCGGTGCAATGAATTTTTGCTTGCAGCATTCCTGTTATCCGGTCAATTTCTGGAATGAACGGATCAAAAATGCCGAACTGCAAATTTGCCGTTTGCAATGCAACATCCATTCCCTCAATAGCAGTACGATTCTCAACGCTCGTCAGCGATAAATCAATCGGCACAATACCTTTCAATACAATATTTTTTATACTATCCTGCTGTATCGAATGAACCAATTGAAACTCAACCTCTGCACGCTTCTCTGCATAGCGAATAGAGCCGGTGCAGTACCCAAATTTTGATTCACGAAACGCAAGATCGTTTCCGACTATCGTGTTCTGAAAAACCGGCTCCGACAATGTTCCGGAAAGAATCACTTCTGCATTCAGTGTTCCGCCAAGCTGCAATGTGCTTTGCCGAAAATCTGGCGACGTAATAAAATAATGAATATCAGCAAATGAAAAATTTTCTGCGGCAAGAGTTGCACTCACAGAATTATCGAAGCCAATTGTTCCGTGTACAAGAACTTCTTCATCATTATGAACAAACAGAGCCGTATCAATTGCAAATCCTTTACTGCTGACCGATGCCGCAATTGGATTTTTATTTATCAACTCATATCCCAAATATTGTGCGCGAAGTGCTGTTAACGTAATATTGTGCTGGGTCGGTGTAAACTCTACAGCACCCGCCACTGATGCGCTCATCATTGTATCAATCTTCGTGGAAGCAAAAAATGTTGAACGCCTGCCGGTATCACTCACAGTTATATGCGGCGATTGAAAAACCGTTTCTCCAATTCGGATATTTTCCGCCTGCACATTCAACGCAACACGAAGCGGATTGGACTGCCGTGCCAGACTATCCAATTGAAGATTAGTAATGTTGTATGCAAGCGAGAAATCTTTCGCTGCTATTTTTTGTGCCGGTAGTGCGTACGATGCCGAAGAAAGTGCGCTCGTACCTTCCAACGAAAGTGCGCCGGCATGTGCTTCCATTGTTCCCTCTATTGTGCCTTGTGCATCAAAGAGAGATGTTTGAAGAAAAATAGAAACCGGTTTTAAATTTTTTAAATTTGCTTTATAGGAAATAGAAAAATTATTTTCAGAAAGAGCGGCGGTATTTCGGCGAGCAAGAGTATCCTTCAACACATAGTTAGCCAGTGGCTGATGCGCCTTTGGTGCAGAAGTATCGAACATCTTGTACTGTTCTTCATACAACCGCTGAATCGTATTCGCGTGTGCTTGCAGTGTTTGTTCGCCGCGGCGAATTGTAAATTTTCCATTAAGAGTAATATCCGCGATAGGAGATTGAAGCACGATGGTTTCCTGTCCGTTTCCTGTTTGCCGTACATGCAGTGTGGCAGTATCACCATCAAAAAGATACGCGCCGAAACGCGACATGCGAAATTGAAGTGAAGCATCAGCATTCGCACCCAACACAGAAAAGCGATCTGCTGAAAGAGAAAAATCGAACGAACAATCAGAAGAGTAATAATTATTTTTCATCACCGCCGATAGATCGAGCGTTCGCACTTTCCCTTCGATTGCATAACTTGGTTCATTGCCTAATGTGAAATCGAGCGCTGCGTTGCTTTCAATCGAACCTTTGGGCGAAGTCAGCACAATAGTTGCCGAAATTTTTTTCTGCCCGGCATTGAATTGCGCCGTACATTGCGAGATGGGAACACCAAACATTTCAGAAGAATCTACGCGCACGGTACAATGCGATTGAAGCTCGTTAACTGAAACACCTTCACCTTCAATTGTAGAAACAAAATTTATTCTTGAATGCCACGCATGTGATAAAAAAATTGGTTCAAGATTGAGGCGGGAACCGGAAACGGTTCCTTTATATTTCATCACGTCGCCGGTTAAATCCAATCCGCCATCAACAGAAAGAATACCATATTGCGTCTGCACTTCGGCTGTCGCTTGAAAATCGAGCGGCTTGCCAACGTAATGAAAATTCCATTCCGTTTCTCCGAGGTCTTTGTATTTCGGAATTGAAAAATAAGGCAGCAACGCCACAACATCCATTGGCTGAATAATACTTTTTTCTGAGCGCACGTCCAATGTCAGTTCGTGCGGCGTGTGGAGACGAGTAACATTGCCCGACAGATGCAACGTAGAATGGTTAAACGATGCGTCAAGATGTTCAATAGCAAGATTGCCGAGCGTGCCGTTCACTGTTGCCTCACAAAAAACAGAGCCGCGTAGAAAATAGAGCGAAGGTAAAAATGTTATTAAATCTTTTGATGCAATTGTCGTCGAGGTTACTTCAAGATCCACCGGAGCGTTTTGCAATTGCTTCAATTCGCCGCGGCGAATCAATGATGAAATCGTAAATACATCTACATCTTGAAGACGTGCATTGCACTCAATATGCGAGAGCGGTGTTGCCAGTTGCAGATTTCTAATTTCAGTACTGATGGACGAATGGAATAGTTCTGCCGACAATTTCTTCAGCGAAAATTTTTCTCGCGGCAAATCAAACGAAATGTTTGCAATCGAAATAGTTTGCTCGCGTGAAGAAAGCGCTCCTGCAAGTTCGATGGAAAGATGCTGCACATCAAGATTTGAATAATCAACTGACAATGCTTGTATCGAATCAGGTCGTGCATCTTTCGTTTGTGTTGAATCTATCAACCGAAAATTAGCATTGGTAATTTTCAGATTTTTCACAGCCAGCGTCCATGGCGTCGGAAGAGAGTCGGGCGGCGTTGTTGATTTTGATAAACGATCAATATTCCATTCACCGCTTTTGTAGCGGATCAGTTGTACCGATGGCTGATCGATGGAAAGCGAAATAACGTTGATATGTTTTCTCCACAGCGAGAGCGGATCATATTTTACTTTTATATTGCCCGCTTCAACAAAGCGTGCATTGTCAACATAGAGTGCGACAGTATCCAAAGTAAATCCGCTAAACAGATTACCGTGAATTTCTCCGAGATACATTGACGCATTAAGATTTTTTTCGAGAACAGTATACAATGTAGAACGGAGAGAGTTACGAAACAGAGAGGTCTGCGTCAATCCGAAGACAATGAGAACAGTCAACACTATTGCAATCGCAACATAAATAAATATTTTGGAAATTTTTTTTACCATCTATTTTGCTTCAGCAGCGAATCGAGTCGTAATAATCTCGATGATATTAGTTGTCGAGCGATCGGGAACAACATCGAGCGTGAGCACTTTCCCCCCTGCCTTTTCAACAACATCCCTTCCAACAATATTTTCGATTGTATAATCAGCACCCTTCACCAAAATATCCGGCACAAGAGCGGAGATAAGATTGAATGGAGTTTCTTCATCAAACAAACAGACAGCATCAACAGCTTTTAATTCAGAAAGAATAAATGCGCGATCGCTTTCCGGTACAATGGGACGTAACGGTCCTTTAATTTTTTTTACAGAGACATCACTATTTACACCTACAACAAGAATATCGCCGAGACGTTTTGCGGCAGATAAATATTCCACATGCCCGCGATGAAGAATATCAAACACGCCGTTGGTGAACACCACGCGCAGCGAATCAAATTTCCATTGCGCTCGCTGCGAAAGAAGTTCTTGTATGGAAGCAACATTACCCATTTGTTCTGTATTATTGTAAGGAAAGAATTGTTGATTGAAGCACTGCGCAGTCAATAGGCACGATACCAACTTCGCCGCAGACAATTCCACCCGCATAATTTGCAATTGTTGCAGCTTCTTGCACCGACCCGCCTGCAGCAAGCAGTGTTGTCAGAGTTGCAATGACAGTATCACCTGCACCGGACACATCGGCAACGTGGCGCGCTTGTGTTGGAATATGTGTGATGGTTCCGTTTCGTTCAAACAAGCTCATACCTTTTTCGCTTCGTGTAAGAAGAATATTTTCGGCGGCAAGTTTTTCTAAGAGCATCTTTCCTGCCTGCAGAACATCTTCGTCGCTCGACAATTTTTTTCCGAGCACTTCTTCGGTCTCTTTTTTATTCGGTTTGAAGACACTCACATTTTTGTATTCAAAAAAATTATTGAACTTCGGATCAATCGTAATAATTTTACGATGTTTGTTTGCCAAGGCAATAATCGAGGTAATCAGATTTTTTACAATAACACCTTTATTGTAATCTTCAATAATAATACCATCAAGCGAATCAATTCGTTCTTCCAATACCGCCATAATTCGTTTCTGTACATCGGCTTCAATATCTTTTTTTTCTTCGCTGTCAATACGAACAACATGCTGATTATGCGCAATAACCCGAGTCTTAATAGTTGTCGGGCGTGTTGAATCTGTAATAATTCCTTCCGAAGAACACTGCTGGTGTTCTAAAATTGTTTGCAATTCTTTACCATTAAAATCATTTCCCACAACACCGACTAACAAAGGAATTGCACCGAGCGATTGAATATTGTTTGCTACATTTGCCGCACCGCCAAGCCGCTGCGTTTCATTTTCAACTTCAACAACAGGCACTGGGGCTTCGGGAGAAATTCGTGAAACTGCGCCCCATAAATATTTGTCAATCATTACATCGCCAACAATAGCAATGTTTTTTCCTTGAATCGAAGAAAAAAGCTGTGAAATGCGCTCGCGGGTAAAATGCACTACAAATAATCCTTTTAGTGAATAAATTTTTTTCGTAACTACTCAGATACTTGTTTCAATTGATTTCCTATCCCAACGGGATGGCTTCGCCATAAAAACTCAAAGAAAAATCATAGCCACATTCGCCGCGGCGAATCACAGATTAAACTTTAAAAAATTTTCTGCCTAAAATCTATGAATCTGTGGCTTAAATCTTTTTTGGGGTGAGTAGTTACTTTTTTTCTACAAAAATATACCCAATTGGCGCGCTACAATCAAGAAATGCCATTCTATGTATTCAAAACAATACAAAACAAGAATCCCCAACAGCTTTTTAACCATTGGGGATTCTTACATAGCCATACAACTATTTTTTTACTTCATCAACAACATTTTGCTTGTTTGCACAAAACCTGTTGACGTGCGCAATGTATAGAAATATACACCGCTTGTTAAGTTTGAAGCATTGAAATCAACAGTATAGCTTCCGGCAACATGTGCACCTTCTGCTAAGTTGGCAATTTCTTTACCAAGCACATCATATACTTTTAATGAAATACTGCTTGCAACCGGCAACGAGAATCTAATGTTGGTTGTTGGGTTGAAAGGATTCGGATAGTTTTGCGACAATTGGTAATCAGTTGCTACAATACCATCTTCACGTTGTACCGATACTACCGCTTTGCCGATAAACCTTTGTGCAATTGGTGAACCAACATCATTAAATTGGCAAACATAAGCAGTATCACCAGTCGGGCTAAATGCTATGCCTCGAGGTCTGGGATCATTTTTAGTACTTCCACTCCATTTAAAACTATCAACAGGTGCAGACATTTTGGTAATTGGAAGTTTAAATGCGTACCAAGTAAAATCACTCCATATATATTTTGTATAGAGAGAATCTCTTCCCGATGGAGCAAAACCATTGCCTGAACTAACCCAAAGATACTTAGTTTTTGGATGGTGCATAATTGATTCCACTTTTAAACCAAACATAATTGTATCAATTTTGCTGTACGGTCCGAGCGAACCATTGTTGCTATGGTAGCGAATAACACCGGGCTGAGTATAAGAAGTCCAGTAAACATCATTACCATCAGCAGATACTCCTAATGATCTCGAATAACCACGGGCTGTATCAACAACAGTACCAAGCGAAGCAAAGTTTCCATCAAAAATTCTGATTGGCCCAGCACTAGTAATGACAAGACCGGTAAACATTTCATTCGCATCATCAAATGCCGGAGCTATAGCTGTTGCATTCGTTTGTGGTACAACTTTATTCATACCGACACCTGTTTTGTAATTAAGTCTGTAATATGTATCGAACGATGCAAATACAATATTACCATTCTTATCAGCTACCATCCCGCGATTGGAGTTGAATAAGGTATCAGTTTTTCCTGCGACAGTAACCATTTTGATAGGAGAAAATGATGCCGGTGTTCCATCTGGTTTGTAGCAATAGATGACGCGAGTTGCGACGTTTTTTACACCATTGAAAATACTATCCGTAGCATTATATGCTTGAATCCATACTTTACCTTCGGGATCAACAGCAATTCCATGACCAGCATTAGCGAATTTAAAACCAGTATCGGGAAATGCCTTGCTGAATTTGTAGTTATACACAGTCGTTTGCGACCAAGCAGAAACTACAAAAAGACACAAGAACGTTAATGTAACAAATTTTTTCATTTGATATTCTCCAAAATAGTTAATAAAAAAAGTGAATTGTGTGTACAGCTAATATAACAATTTTTTTCATATTGGCAACCATTTATTTGTCGCCCCGCCCATAATACGGCGCGGATGTTTTATATGTATTAATGCGAATAATTGTTCGCGAGGCGATAATACCACTTCGCGAAACATATAAATACGAACCTTTATCCCATGCAAATGAACTGGACATAGGAAACAATATTCCTTTATAAAAAACTGATACGGCTTTGTTTGGCTTTATTAATAATATAGCATCATCGCCATCAGTACCAAGATACATTTCGCCATCGGAATTAAACGTAATTGCGTACACGCCCGGACCGTTATAACCATATCCGGGTTGTGCCGACAAATCAAAATATTTTTCAACTACACCCAAATCACCGGCAGGCGTAATCGGCGCACGATATACAACTTCTATCGAATCTACCTTACCGCCAAAATATAAATAATCATTGTAGACGCGAAATGTACGGAAATTAACATTTTCCGATTTAATAACTTTGCCGTCTTTAATAGAATACGATTGAACAGTCTGATCTTGCTTAATGTGATACACCAGTGTATCGGCACCACCGGTCCAGATGTTGCCGTATTTATCAAAATCCAAATCAAAGAACTTTGCGCCAGTTACCGCTGCAAATAAAGCGGGTTCAGAGTTTTTTGAAATTGTGTAGAGGGCGCGCTGATTGCGACACGCATATAATTTTTCGCCCGGACCAACTTTAAGCGCTGACCAATTATCTAAACCTGATACTGCCGGTGCAAACGACGTGCGTTTTCCACCGGGAGTGAACATTTTTATACTATCGCCGAGATCATTCTTCGCCATTGAAGCAAAAACATTGCCGGCAGTATCGCACGCAATTCCTCCGGGTTTTTCATTCGACTGCAATCCGCCAAACTCATCGACAACAGAAATTTGTTTGTAGTATTTAATATCGCTGAATTTTTCTGCACCAAACACTGCAACTTTTAACCGAATGGAATCTTTTACAATTGCAGGCGATAAAACTTTTAACTGTGTTGCTGTTGCAGAAAGAATGGCTGCTTTGATATTATCAAAATACACGAAGTTTTCCGATGGGGTAGCGCTAAAGTTATTTCCATTAATCACAACTTCTTCAATACCGGCTCGAGCAACGGCAGGTGAAACTGTTGTAATTACCGGTTGAGGTTTGCCGGCATAATTTGGATCATAAAGACTTGTTGGTTCAGCCTTTTTACAACCGCTGAAAACTGCTAACGCCATCATTGTAATAACAATGACGAAAATAAAAAAATCTTTATAAGAATAACAAAAGTTCTTTTTCATGTGCATACCATTTTTAAGAAATGAACGTTAAAAATTAAATTGAACCGAAAAACGATTGACTGTGCCAAGCTTATCGTATGGCGTATAAGAATAATCCACACCAAAATCTACTCCTTCAATCGAATGATGAACTCCTGCACCAGCAGTGAAATTATAGAGATCATTGTTAAACATATAACCGGCTCGCAATGCAAGAATTTTCATAAATGTATATTCACCGCCGATATTCACCTGTTCTGAAAAATCTCGCGGGTGAGTGGCATCAACCGAAATGAGAAATGCGTCTGCATCTTTATCCTCGGTGATAATATCCATCGCATTAAATGCTACGCCAACACGAAAAATCAAAGGGAGTGGGAATCCTTCACGTTGATATTTAACCTCTTGTGAAAAATTTCGAACGCTGACTGCAAAGTTTAAACTCTTAAGTCCTGTTTTATAATACATACCGAAATCAAAGGCAACAACATCGATAGAATTTTTTGAAGCAAGAGGATTATCCTGGTCATTCAATTCATTGATACCGTTACCAAGGTTCTGCAGTGTGTATTTCACATTGCCGCCGACAGCAAATCTATCACTTAAAGCGCGGGCATAACTTAGTCCCGCCTGCATTGCTATGGGATGAAATGTTCCAAGATCTAAATACCCATCTCCAATATCCGTTCGGATCGTTCTGATAATTTCACCGTAATCTGCATATTGCACACTGAATCCGAGAACGCCAAAATCACCGTTGGAAGGTGCAAGTGCGATTGCTCCATGTTTATAGTTAATATCAGCAAACCATTGCACCTGCCCAACTTGAGCGTTCACCATTGTTTTCATCCATGCCATACTTGCTGGATTAAAAAACATGGAGGATGAACCACCTTCAATCGCTGTTCCCGCTTCACCCATTGCAACCATACGCGGATCGGTGGCCACGTTTAAAAACTTAAATCCTGTTTGACCGCGCTTTTGTTTGTCATCTGCAACACCGATAGCTGCAGTAAGTAGGATTAGAGTCAATACAAATTTTATTTTCATAAAATACCTGAAAGATTGATCATGCGTAAATTCAGAGAATCGAACATACTATGGTTTATCCAAAACATCAATATCAAATGTTGTGATTTTTAAATTTGATACAACAACAGTCACTGTTTTTGATTTTGGTATCGTATTCGGTTTCAACGGTATGGATCCTGAATACTGTATCCAGTTTAATTTTGTCCGAATCCGAATTTGTTTACTGCATTTATCCGGACTTGTTGAAAATGTAAAATTTTTATTTTCAGGTTTGCTTGAAAGTATGCTCTGTGCCGCAATATCATACGATTTAGAATCACGGACATTATTGGCACCAATAGAAACTATTGATCCGCCGGATGAGACATAAGCAAATACAATTTTCGAACTGTCGCTCATCAGAAGAGTATCGATCGCTCCTCGAACCGCAATATCGAACGACACCTCCATTCGACTGGCAGTATTGATGTTGCTTACTATGTACATTTTCGGTGTAAATGCAGTATCACGACCGGTACTGTCTACGGTCAGCGTATATTCAAAACCTGAAGAAGTTACTTTAAACCCGGCAACACTGCTACTTGTGGTCAATGTATCATTGAGAACAACATACCATGTATTGGTTGAAGACGGTTGCCAAACATAATTATATTTATTGTTTGCCGATGGGCTGTTACAGCTAATCACAATCATGTTCAAAACAAAAACACTAACTGAAAAAATCATTTTGTTCATAACCATCAAATCCTTTCGAAGAGATCCTATTAACGAATGACCACGAATTTCAAGATTGCTCTACTGCCCGCCGGGGTTTCGATCACAGCAATATATATTCCGCTGACAATAATTTGTTTCGATGATGTAGTCATATCATAATCTTGCGTTCCTGTTCCATCGTTATGTTCCATAGTATTAATAAGTTCTCCCAATTCTGAATAAATTCTGATCGTACAGATTGCAGGAACATTCTTAAATGCGATCTTATCTTGTTCGCCGGGATACAATAATTTCGCGGCGCTGATATTATAGGGATTGGGGACGATACGGATATTTGATTTTATCAATTCCGCAGAAGCGGCTACTTTTTTGTATGCTGGATCGTACGTTTGAGCGTAATATGGATTACTTGTTAAGCCATTTGCCCCGACCACAACAAAATTATAATAATGTGCTACGTCAACAACTGCAGTAGTATCTTGATAAGCACGAGCACTTGCCGGAAGATCGGCGATCTTTGTATAATTACTATCGGAACGACTGATTGCCCGCCATACTTGAAATCCCTGTACTCCCGTGCTGCTATATAATTCCCATGTAAATCGGATACCGCCTGCTCCGGAATTTACATTAAAAATTTTCGGAGGAAATGGTGCTTGAGAACCAGCGGCATATCCTGATTGATAATTACTGATCGCATTACGAAACGTTTTAAACAAAGAATCTCTGCTGGTATAGACCCAATCATTTTTTGTTTTACTGACACCTTTATAATTCAATAAAGCAGTTTCACGTGTCGCCGAAGGAGCATTTTTATATAATCTGCCAATATCAGTATTCGCTTCCCGAGACAAACCGCCAGCCGCTTCTGCCATTACAATTTTAATTCCTTCGCCAGGTGCCAACGTGTATGGTCCATATCCAATTGCTGCAGAGTATCCCGCCGCCCCGGCAGAACCGGTTGCGGGATCATTTGTTGGACCAACTTTATCTGCGTGTCTCGGTATGACATGCCCTTTGGTCATCCAGCTATATTCTGAAGACATTTTTACTGAATTGTATTGATCATTATTAGAATTGTTTGGTTCGTCAGATCCTTCATAAGATGTTGTTGCAGGTTGTTTTTTATCATCTGATGTATCCGATGCAGATTTTTGTGCGTACAACGTAACCACGCCAACAAATTGTGTGGCACCTAATCTACCGACTGTATCTCCTTTTTGATATCCATATCCGGCTGCAGTGGCAGGAGACCAAATTGGTCCACCGACATTATCATAACCGCCAGTAAATAAAGGGGATTTACCATGCCAAGCGTATGTGGCACGCAAATCGTTTGCAGTATTAAATGGTGATGCTACAAATGGAAATGTATGAGGAGCGATTGTATCACCAACAACATCGTTTAATGTATTGGTCCCCCAGCCGGTGGAGTTTCCAATGACATATCTGGTATCTGCATTTACTGCATACCGATTCTGCCAATAAAAATAGACTCCTGTGAGAGTTTTCGAAGAACGCGTCGTCCCGATATCATCGACGATGCCTGTGTTGGTAAAAGTATATTCATAGATAAGATAGTTGTCATGACCTTGTTGACTGAAACCGATAATTTTTCTATGAACTTCAATACCGATGGATGTATTGATGATATTATCAATTACTCTATCAGCTTTTAAATTAGTATCAACACTGTCGTTAACTACCGATTGACCTTCAGAAATATTTCCATCAACAAAGACAACAGGCGGATCAAACTTGCTGATCATTTTAAAACGTGTTTTGAAAAACTCTGTAGTACCACGCACTCGAGGTCCAACATGGACAACTTTTTGCTGGTACGTTGTGCCGTTTTTATCTAAATAATTCGTTGTGCCGATCCAAAATCCTTTTGCAGCAATCATATCCTGGTTTTGAAAAATTGCGGGCCATCGAACACCATCTTGCTGCACCTGCACTCGCCCTTCTTCAATCTCACATCCGGAACTGGAGTACCAACTTTGCAATGCACCGACAGTCATCCATTTTGATTGTTGTGCTTCAAGAGGGACAGAACTTATGAACAGACCGACAAACAAACTTATTTCGATAAAGTGTTTTGAAAATAATTTTTGCTTCATAGCTTCCTCGTAAATGGTTCAATACCGCGTGGATCGATAATCATTAAACACGACGGTTCATATACTAAAAATCAAATGTCAATTTCATTCCGTAATAAATATCGCGCGGATTTAAGAATAAGAATTGAGGCATGCTCGGCATTCGGATATATGCTTTATCATCAAGCACTTTACTCAAACGTCCTTGGTCAACCTGTACCCATGCGTTATTTTTATATTCAAGATATTGATTTTGGCCTGCATCATAATAAATAGCAGTTGTATAAGGATTTGTAACACCAGCCGTACTGCCAACTGCAACGATCGGAACATAATCAACTCCATTTTTACGAACGTCACCCGGTTTATCATCCCCGGTAATATTGACGTATCCAAATCGAGAGTCATATTTATCCGAAGGCATGTGTAACGATTTTATATACTCATCAAAGTTGGTTCCGATAAACCCATAGGGAATATCGGTATCGGAATTGATACTTAAATTCTGGATGTTTGGCAAATTGAAAACATCCATAAAGACCAACAATGTGGCACCCATAATCTTAAATGATTTACTTACACGCATATCTAGAAAATAATTGTCTTTATACTTCATATTGTTGCGAATACCAGGAATTTTTGCTCCGCCGCCGCCAGCCCATGTGAAATAAGTACCGTTTTGCCAGCTTCCGGTAAAATTCAATCTCCAATCATTAAATAAAAATCCATTCGAACCCAACGGATCGTAATCAACTGGTGTAAACAGATCGAGGCTGAAACGAGCATATGGAGAAGGAACAGGTTTTGTTTGATAAAGATCTGTTTCACGATTGTCGCGTTCGTATGTTCGTTGGTCTGCAGCATTTTCATACGCATAACTAAATCCGTATTGTCCGCGTGATGATGCCATGTATGTATAATTCAAAAATCCCGTGATCCACTCACCTCTATTTTTTTGCAGCGTAATTTCAAAGCCGCGAATATCTGCATAGGAACTTGGCGTTGATACTGTATAGTTTACTTTTGTATCACGGCTGACGTATGTAACAAGGGCTGGTTGGTCTGTAACATCTTTATAATAGCCTGCTACGCGAATAAGGTATTGTTCAAATAAACTATGTTCATACCCTAATTCATAAGCAACCGTTTTTGGAAGCGGATTATTTGGGTTCGCAAGACGTGTTACAGATTGATCGAATGTCGAACGACGAATCAAATACAAATTCTCCGGCGTAGGCATCTGACGGAAGTGTCCATAATTGAAAAATAGTTTGGAATACTCGGTAACCGGAAACGCTATTCCAATACGAGGACTAAATGTGAGACTCTTTTTTATTTGAACACGAGCAAGGATAGTATCTAAACCGGCAGCAAATTCCGGAGAAAGAGCTTTATCATAAGGTGAATATTCATACCACGTGCCGCGAGGATCAGAATAATCCATGCGAACGCCGATATTAGCGATCATCCCTTCGTACTCTATCTTATCCTGTGCGTACAATGCACCACGAATTGGTGTTGTTGACCATTTTGACCAAATTCCGCTTCGCGGCAAATAAGGATCGATCGAAGCATAATTCACATCATTTTGGGTATAGGTGAATTCCGCCCCTACTTTTATTTGATCATATTTATCGATCTGACTATTGAAATCAAAACGCACTGTTGATGCAGCCACTTTGCTGCTGTCACGTGAATTGCTGAAACCAATGCTCATTCGCAGACCATTAACACCGGTCGTTGGATTAAAAGTATAACCGAATGGTCCTTCGTCTGTTGTGTATCCATTGCCAAAAGAATAGACGCTGTCTGTATTTCGACTGCGACCGGGATTGGTTTGATATTGAGAAACGACTCTATTAATACTGATCTCATACGATGTTACTGATGAAAGAATATGAGTAAACTTCGTACCATAACTGCTTGTGTTCACTTTACTTGGTGACCAGTACGCATCGGAATACATTCTTGAATCTGCAAAACTGCCGCCGACGGTAATTTCTCTCGCAATAGATCCGGGCGAAGTAAAGAATCCGGGAAGACCCGTTCTACTATTTGTTGTGCCGTATTGTTGTCCCTGCAAACCTTGGAACATTATTTTCATTCCACCGGTTATGTCGGCGGTTACTTTTAGTTGACCGGTATAGTCGCGATAGTCATTTGTTGCCAGCGGAATCATATACATCGTCCGGGCACTTCGGTACGATGCAAAGAATCGGAGATTACCAAATTGATCACCGATCATTGGAATAACCGGTCCGCCGATCCCCATGTCAACATCATAATCCGGTTGAATAATGTCTGCTGATTTACGATGTTGGAAAAGGAAGAGTTGTTGTGCTGCCAGAGGGGTTAAATGTTTTGCCGGATTGGGATCTTTCATCGTTTTTTCTGAGATGGAATTCCAACCTTCAAACGCTTGAAACTGCTGTTGTGTAAAATAATCCCACGATCCATTCTTTGTCCCAACAAATGCTACTTCTGGATCAAGGTATGGACGGATCCAATATGAATTTTTGTCAAAGATATTCCCGCCAAAATTTTTTGTGGTCGGCGGACTGTATCGTCCTGTTATGCTGACAGTATATTGTTTTGGATTTCCTTCTTTGGTAATCACGTTCACAATACCTGATCTAATATTACCGTACTCTGCATTAAATCCACCTGTTTGAACTTGGATATCTTGAACAGCACTTAGGCTTATGCCGGTGATTGGAGTATTATTTCGTTCATCCCGTAATGTTAATCCATCCAACATAAATGCAGTCTGATCTGACGCTCCACCACGTATTGTTGTTCCTTGCACACCGGCTTGCAAACCAACAACAGCACTAATACTTGTTACGGGAAGGCTTTCAATTTCTTTCGATGTTATGTTGGCAACACTCGACGCAACATCTTTCTGTACGACCGGTCGTTGTGCAACGATAATAACTTCATCACCTTTTACCAATTCTTCTGTTAAACGAAAATTTGCTTCTGTCGTTTGATCAATATTAACACGAACCTTGGTTTGCAGCACCGCGGTATATCCTAATAACGATGCGCGAACGCTATATTCACCAGGCGAAACATTGACAATAACAAAATTACCATCAAGATCTGTTACTGCACCAAGTTGCGTTCCAACAATTACAACATTAACGCCGATAAGTCGTTCGTTGTTTTGTGCGCTGCTCACTACGCCGGAAATTTTTCCTGTAGTTCCGGCAACGAGCAAAGCATGAAGAAGAACGGAAAGAAGAAGAGAGAAAGTAACAATGCGTTTCACGGATACATCTCCTTTAGAAAACTGATCAATAAGTATTTCTTATATGGCTTGCGAATTCGTTGTACTTTCACAGAGATGTTGAGTACAATTTCAAAGAATTTCTTTTTAAAAGTAGTACTGATATTATTACTATACAATAGTAAGAAATTATATTGTCAAAATGCAACTATAATTTTTCTTGAAAACGTCTTTTCATAAGAAAAAAATACTTGATTTTTTGTCACCAATTACCTATGCAAAAAACGCACGTATTATTTTTGCACAATCATTTTTCTTGTTGCTGTAAAGTTGCCGGCTTGTAATCGATAGAAATACACGCCGCTTGATAAGTGATAGCTTGAAATTGATAATTGATAATTATAAAATCCCGCCGGTTGTTGTTCATCTACCAATGTTGCTGTTTCTCGTCCGAGCACGTCATACACCCTTAATGATACATGATTGGTTACTGGTAATTGATAACTGATCACTGTTGTCGGGTTAAATGGGTTTGGATAATTTTGCTGCAATTGAAACTCGCTTGGTGTGTTTGAAGAAAGCGATGCATACAACGACGTAGTGGTTTTAAATTTCCATATTTCTGACCAGCCGCTTGTTCCAATAGCATTGCTTGCAGTCATGCGCCAGAAATATATGGTATTGGGTTGTAACGTTGGCGCTGCCAACATTGTGTCCGAAGTAATTCCCTCGGCAAGAATAAATGCCGAATCAAATGCAAACGATGATGATAATTGTACGTGGTACGATGTTGCTATTTTATTTTTATTCCACTTCAGACTAATTTGCAACGGAACACTTGTCATTAAATTCGTTGGATATGCAATAACAGGTATGGCAGGAAATCCTGTTGTGAAGAACCTCTTTGCTGAAAACGAACTTGTGCCGCCTGCATTGCTTGCACCCACTCTCCAAAAATATTGTTGTTCACCTCTCATGTTTAAAATTGTTTTGACTGTATCAAGCAGCGATGCATCATTTACTAATACATTAGAAGCAAACATTGAATCAGAAGATACTTGCAATTGATACATTGCGGCAGTGTTCGGAGCGTTCCATTGTACATTCAAAACTGGTGGAACATTGATTGTTCCATCTAATGGCAAAGCAAGCATTGGAACACCGGGTGCAGAGACAGCAACACTGTTTGAAAGACCGCTTTCATTATAATTTCGATCGAGTGCTGTTACCGCATAATAATACGGTTGATTGATTGTTACCGGTGTTGAAGGAAGTGCTTGCGCATCACCGACTACAGAAAGTATTGCGCTTTGATCTTCTTTATCAAATATTTGATTTGTTTTTCGAAACATAACATACCGTGCTGCAGTATTTCCATCACTTGCTGGCGTTGGAATATCCCAACGTAACACTGCCGGACCTTTTCCCGCAATACGTTCATAGCGAATATTCATCGGTACATTTGGTGCAATCGAATCTTTCCACATCATCTGCGGAATAAGTGCAGAGTAAAGAAATAAATCATTTTTCAATGTATCATTAATTCCACCAAGATTATCGAGCACATTGCCGCCATGATAATGAATATGTCCGTGCACATTTTGTGAAGTACGATTGAAACGAATTTGGTTTGCAACTTCACTCGCTGTACCATAACTCGAAGTCCCGATGCGGTAATCAGCAAGCCCGGGATAAAAATGTCTTCCATTACTTTGCGAAGCCCACCATGGCTGCAGCTTTCCATAATCTTGATTGCCTCCAAATTTCCAATAGAGTTGCGGTGCAATGTAATCAATATATTTTCCGTTCAACCATGCTGTTGCATCACAATAAATTGTGCTGTAGTTATCATTTCCGGAAGTTCCTGTTGGAGTACCATTCTTCCAAATTCCTCGCGGACTAATTCCCCATTTTACCCATGGCTTTATTACTTGAATGCTGTCATACACCTGCTTAATTAAAAGATTAACATTATCGCGGCGCCAATCTCCGAGATCAGCAAAGCCGCGCGGAGAGGTTGCAAAAGTTGTTGCATCTTGATTTCCCATCGGCTCAACATAAAAATAGTCATCCATGTGTGCGGCATCTATATCATAGCGACGCACAACATCGGAAATTACTTTTGCAACATGATCCCGCACTTGCTGCTGACCAGGATCTAAAAATTTTATATCGGACTTTATACCGTTAGTTGTAGTGGTAACTCTCAACACCCAATCAGCATGGGCATTTGTAACATGAGTACTTGCAGTTGTGTAATATCCAACAGAACGTTCTGCGCGGTACGGATTAAACCACGCATGAAATTCTAATCCGCGCTTATGCGCTTCTTGCACAGCAAATTCCAATGGATCGTAATTATCGCTTGGCGCAACACCTTGCGCTCCGGTTAACCAGTATGACCAAGGCTCGTACGGTGATTTGTAGAATGCATCGCACTCCGGACGAATTTGAAAAACAACTGCATTAAATTTGCTCGCAGTAAGTCCATCAAGGATTTTAATAAGCTGTTCACGTTGTGTCTGCGAAGGAAGTCCGGGAGAAGTTGGCCAATTAATATTGGCAACCGTTGCAATCCATGCACCGCGAAATTCGCGTTTGAGCGGCAGAATTTGGCTTTGAATACGAGAAGAGATGAACAGTACCGCAAGAATGGAAAAGAGTAAAAATTTTTTCATGCACGATAGGTTTGTTGAGTAAAAAGTTGCTGCGTAATTCTTGTGTTTGAAATGTAGCGAACAAATCAGCGTTATTGTTGATTCTAAAAATCCCTCCGCCAAAAAGCCGGCGGACTTATCCGCCTTCGGCGGATTTCCCCCTTTTCAAGTCCCGAAGGGATGACCTTGTCAGGGGATTCTCACGCTCTTATTCCCCCTTGAAAAGGGGGCGAGGGGGATTTCTTTATTTTATTTCGAAATACTGAAATTATGCCGAAGGCATCCCTTCGGGACAAAAAACACGCTGAGCAGTTACAAAAATTTTTTATTAAAACTGAATGCCAATTCCGAATCTGTGAATGGATTTAAATCTTCCCCAATCGGTATAACCATAATCGGCATTCACATGGAATTCAGAGATTGGAATTGTAATGCCGCCGCCAAGAGATAATCCGCCTTCACTTTGATCTACATTGATGGATTTAAATCCACCACGTAAAAAAATATATTCTTGAAATCCTATTTCACCGCCGACATTAATATTTTCTCTGTTGTCGTTAGGATTGATTGCATCAACAGCTACCGTCAATCTCACATCATCAGTAAGATGGAAATCATTTGCTACTCCAACTTTGAATGAAAGCGGGATATCCCATTGTTCAGTTTTAAGAAAAGCTGTTACGCGATCTGTTTCTCCGGTTGTTGTCGGATCAATATCAATTGGACGTTCAAGATTATCTCCGGTGTATTGCATTTTGCCTCCAAAATTTTGGAGGTTCATTGCCAATCGCAGCGAAGTGTTTGGAATGAGATACATTGTTCCAACATCGAATGCTATTGCTTGTGCACCAAGTCTATATAATGTTGAAGCAATATATTTTGCAGACACACCAACCGAAAAATCTTCACTGATTTTTCTTGAATATGTTACTCCGATTGCCAAATCCTGATACGAATACATTTGCCCGGTACCGTTCGGAGATTCTACGGTTGTAACTTCTTGATCTGGCGCTCGCAGCAAAATAAGATAACCCGCCACCGTACCTTTATCTTTGAAATCGAGCGAGACTGCACTAAAGCTGTGACTCAATTCTCCCAGCCAATTTGTTTGACTGAAGTATGCTCTGCTGCCTGATAACCACGAAATGCCTGCCGGATTCCAGTACAATGCTGTAACATCATTTGCTGTGGCAATAAATGCCTCACCCATTCCTGATGCTCTGCCGCCGATACCAATTTTCAAAAAAGCGCCCATCGTGGTTCCGGCTTTGGTAATTTCTTGAGCGCTAAGAAAATGTTGCAGTACACAGAGAGTGAAAAATATTTTTAGCAATACTGTATTCATAAATTTTTCTCGTGCTTAGTGTTATTTGATAATTGCAAATCGTCCGATTTTTTCACCGATACCCGGCGCATCAAGATGATAGAGATACAACCCCGGTGCAATATCCAATCCATCTTTGTTCAGCAGATTCCATGATTGCTCTGCACCGGATTTTAAATCGCCGTTGTGATCAATTGTTGCAACATGTTCACCGGCTACAGTGTACACTCTGATGGTGCACTGCACCGGAAGATTAGTAAATTTAATGACGCGTTCGCCACGCCCGGAACGATAGACAGACTTTTGTTCAAAACGTGAAGCGGTTACGTATGGATCGGGAACAACTTTTACGTTATTGAGAAGTGAAGAATTATTATTTGTTGTTTTTTTGTTATTTGCCGGAGTTGTATATATTCTGTATTTATCTTGTATTATTGAATTGAATGGAACTGTACTGTTGAATTCGAAAACACTTCCACCTATTGGTAAGATTGTGTTTCCTGAAACAGTATTTCTAAATTTAAATGCCCATCTACTAGTAAAAGTTGTTTTTTGTATCGGAAATACAATTGAATCTCCTTCGCTCCATGTGTTATTGGTATCTTTATCAAAAAAAATTATTGGAATTGAAATATTGTTCCTGGTTATATCGTACGCTTTGAATTTTATTGGTTTTGGGTTAAATATAACTGATGTATCTACATATACATCAGAAAATACGATTCGAATAACAGAAGGATAGTCTGCCGCTCCTTTAAACCAATACGGAAGTACTCGTAGGTTTGAATTACCGCTTACCCAACGAGATAAACTGTCTATAGGTTTAATTAAGCCTGCGTCTTCTACACTCATTTCCAAAGATTCAAAAATATATGATCTCTCTTTATCAAGAGCCGTATTTAACAGACTGCCAGAATTTGTCGTTAGAGTGTCACCTTTTGAATTAATCACATAAAATCCTTTTGGAGATGAATTGATGTGAATATCATAAGTAGCTGCTTTAACATTAAAGGGATCGAGTACCTTAAGATTAATTTTACCTGTGCCGAAACCGGCAAAGTGAGTAATTGAATCAATCTTTGCATCTTGGTAATCTACCGGTCTAGTGTTGGGAACTACTTTTGCTACGTTAATGGCGTCAATATTTAAAGGAGTCTCTAATGGTTCTAAATTAATAGATGGATCTCCATGGTCAAACGCTGAAACTGCATAGTAGTACGTTATTCCATTTTTAAGTTCTAAACTTGAATCAACAAATGTATATTGCAAACCAGAATTATTTCCTAAAAACATATGCACACCTGGTGCACTTTGAACAGGATGTGTACCATAATATTCATTATTTAAATCAAAAATTGCTATGGGTTCCCACAGAGATTGATTTCCTCTATTATCAGTTATTGGTTTGCCCCATGTTAAACCGTTATCCTCGCTGCGATAAATTCTGTATCCTTCAAAGTCTTTTGCTCCTAAAAAAGGATCAATTGTATTTTCCGATTTTAGTCCATCCCAAAATAACGTAATTCTCTTATCATTAGGAATTGCCTGAACAGTAGGTAACTCCGGAGGACGAGGTGCCTTAAAATTTGCTTTTGCAATTTGAGTAACTGCTTTCGCATTCTGGATCAAATTATTTAAATCATTTCCCATGGCAATGGCAATGGCAAATTTTTGTGTTTGTCCTGGTTGTAATGAAAAATAACCGGAACTAAAGACAAAAAGATTATCGGAATTTTGTTCAATGATAGGCGGCGGATCGTTAAGTCCAAGATTCGGTGAAAAATACTGCCACATTTTTTCATCCTCTCTTCCTAATACCGAGCCGTAAATTGGAGCGTTAAATCCAGTCAATGGTAACCAATCTGCTGAATCTGGCACTTGTGGTTTTACAAATAAAAACCCAAGATATCCAACATTAGAAACACCGTAATCGTTTGATGAACCTGGTTTATCGTATGCATAAACTAAATTTAACTCTTTATTAAAACCTGCATAATCATCGGAGTAATCACTGGCGCCGCCAACGTGAGGATCGCCAACCATGCCCACAACGGTTTTTGCAAGTGCTTTACAGTCATTTCGCAATTTAAGTTCATAGAGAACTAACAAAATATCTTGTGCAGAATTTGAAGCAAATTGGTACGTACGAAAACTTAATTGAAGCCCGAGACCACGAATAGAATCTGCGCCATTCACAAGAGGATAATATTCAAACTCATCGTTAAATCTATCGTCCATTACTGCATACGATTCTTCATCAGCAGTAATAACTCCCTGCCCGAAACGACCAGGCCATCCGGAAGTTTTCCATGCTTCAGGCCATGTTTCAGGTTTTGTGCTGATAGCAATGCTTTTATTCGGATTTCCTGCCGCATATCCCGGCAAAGGTTCCCATCCCATTATATTACCGGTAGATGTGGAAGGATTTTGTCGTGCGCCACCATCAATCAGCGCGTCACTAAGAATGTGAATCGTTTTCCCATTTTTATCTGTAATTTCAGCTCCTGCTATAGGACCAAATTCATATCCCATAGTTATTCCGGAACCTTTAGGCCATACAACGGCAGGTACTCTGCGCGGTGCACCAATAGAACCAAAATTTGAAACCAATGTTTCAATTCTGTTTCCCTTTACAATTCCATCTGCTTTTCTATCTACGCCGGCAGTTATTTTTTGAAATGACCATGCTGATGAACGTGGAGCGTAGAATTTTTTTGCCCACTGCTCGTATTCTTCGTGCGACCATTGTTTCATCGGTTTTTCTTGTGCAAAGAGCGCCGAAGAAAAAATCGAAATAGTAATCAGTAAAAATATTTTTTTTCTCATCTATTGTTACTCCAAAATTAAAATCGAATATACGTTCCGAAATAAACATCGCGCGGTTTTGCAAAGAAATCTGGACGTTGTGTAAATTCAACATAGTTTTGAAATGCCGGATCGCCGGAAAAGGTTGATCGTCCGCTATTGGAAAAAACAAATAATTCATTTTGTGTATCAAAAACATTATACATCTTAAATGTAAAACCATAAAAAACATCAGTGGTAAGCTGCAATTCTTTTCCGATTACAAAATCGACATTAAAAATTGCCGGCTTGCGTGCAGAATTTTCTTCCGTCCCTTGTTGCCCTCCTTGCGCTGAACTTCCTAATGCCGGCGTGTACGGATAACCGCTTTCAAGTTTCCCAATAAGACCGCCAGTCCAACCATTGTTATTATAGTCAATAGTCCATCTCAACGAATGTGGTTGATCCCAATCTAAATAAACAACTTGTTTTTGTGACTCAGCTTCATTTCTTACATTAAGAAATGTTTGTGTAGGTGAAGAAGCATTGCCTTCCGCAATTTGGTATGTGTAATCAATACTAAAAGCATACGAATCCATCATTCGTTTTTTGATTGTAAAATTTATACCCCGCACATTTCCATAATCACGATTTGTGTAATACGCATACGATGCTCCATTGCCAAGAAGTCCAATATCGGTTGCAAGCAAATTTCTGATATTGCGATAGTATCCTTTAAAATACATAGCAATGTCGGATGTTAGTTCTTGCTCATAACCAACTTCGTAGCTGATAGTTGTTTGTGGTTTCAAATCAGCATTGCCGACAGCATTATTTCCACCGACAGGACTTAAAATTCCGGTACGTATTTCAGTTCTGGGATTTACAAATGCTTCCTGCCCCGTATAAATATTTGAGTACGGCGGGAATTGGAAAAAGTGTCCGTACGAAAAGAAAATTTTTGATTGGTCAGTAACACTATGAGCAAAAGAGAGGCGTGGACTAATTTTCCATTTCATTGTTGTTTTTTTTAACGTCGTGTTATCAAGCTCTCTAAAATTTACTGCGGTTGTTGTATTCGGATCATAGACATCCATGCGCACACCGGCGTTAATAACAAATTCCTTAAACTCCATTTTATCTTGAGCATATCCGGCAAATTCGTACGGCTTGCCGGTATAAATATTTCTCGATCTGCTTGTGGCATCCGGTATTTCCATAATTTCATTATTCGTATTAAAATCATTATCCGGTCGTGCCCCTTTTTGAACCAACGAAATTCCATCGCGCGTAATATTCAGTGTTGAAAATTCTACGCCGCCTTTGAGCAAATGGATTTTATCAAATTGACTGGAAATATCAATGCGAGCATTTATTTTTTTGCTGGTGTACGATGTTCTATCTAAACTCGGACCAAGTGTAAATCGTGTGAGCTCATTGGTCATTAAACCATATTCGCTAAGAAGAACTTTTGCTAAACTATCTCCTTGCGGATTATTTTTATTGGATAAATAATCTAATGTCCGGGCGCGTATGCGGTAGAGCGGATCATTGATTGATTCAAACGCATAGGTTTTTTCGTCCGCTACTGTGTACGAAACAATTGAACTCAGAAAAGTTTCGTTGGTAATAAAAAAAGTAGAGTTGAGAGAAAAAGTATTACTGTTTTCAAATTTTGTTGGTTTATAGTCCGGAGAAATTCTGTACGTATTTAAATATGTTTGGCTTTCTTTCTTTTTCAACATATATGAGCCGTTAATTTTATAACTACCGCTTGTGTAAGAAATTTTTCCTTGAAGATTGAGTGAATTGTTTGCATTCATCGAAACAAACGATTTATCACCTAACACAAGATTATCGGTTGATGGTCCGGCAAATTGAACTAAACGTTGACCGAACAGATACCCTTTGTCATTAAAATATCGTGACGAAGCAAAGAATGAAAGATTGTCCACCAATGGACCACCGAGCGAACCTTCAACTTCGTTTGTTGTGAATGGATCTATCTTTTGAATATTCTTGAAACGAGTCTGATCTCCGCCAACAACATCGCCGGTTTGTACAGAAATTTTTCCGCTGAAATTTTTTGCACCTTCTTTGGTGGTAATATTGATAACGCCGGATTGTGCATTGCCGTATTCAGCATTAAATGCACCGCTAATAACAGAAAGTTCCTGAATGGCATTTGTTGCAACAATTCCATTGCTGATTGTATTATCAAACGCATTGTTCACCGGAATACCATCAACAAGAAATAAAATTTCGCTTGAACGTCCGCCGCGAATATGAATATCACCACCTGCACCGACATTTACTCCGGCTTGAATCTGGAGAGCTTGTTCGAAAGATTCTACAGGCAGCATAGTAAATTGTTCTGCATCTATTGTAGCAGCAGTAGCAGTAGCATCTTTTTGAATTAGTCGGCTGGCAACGATGACAACTTCATCGGCTTCAACAACATTCACAGAAAGCTCTATCGAAAGTTCAGTTGTTAAATCGGCGCTTATTTTTACATTTTTATATTCGCGTGGCGCGTACCCTATAATAGAGGCATTGACCGAATACGTTCCCGGAGGAATATTGTGAATTACAAATTCTCCATCTACATTGCTCGCCGCTCCAAGAGTGGTTCCCTGTACAGTAAGATTCGCTCCGATTAAAGGAACTTTACTTTGTTTGTCGGTTATTATTCCGATAATCTTACCGGTATTTCCTGCGATGAGAAATTGTGCTAATAATAGAGTTAAAAATATACATGAGTAGTAATATTTATTATGATACATTATACTTTCCTTCATAATATTTTTTTTCAAAATATTGCATATTGTTATTTTTTTCTCTTAATTCAATGAGCCAATATAAGTGTAGACCACCCAAGAATCAAGTTTGCTTGCAATTAATTTTTACTAATCCACTCTTTTCTTTTATAATATCTTCATGGAGGTTGTATGAAAAAAATGTATTACTTTTTGTTTGTAGCGTTCTTATTGTCTGCATTTCACCAACAATCGTTTTCCCAAACAATTTCGGATAGCGTTGGTGCAGGGTTTAGCAAATCATTTATTGTGTACCAGCACCCCGATACAATCAACAAAGAACGAGTTGTTCAACAAGTTGTTGGTGGTTTAGATTTGAACGGCAATGGTAAAAAGGAATTTCTTTACGTTACAGATAATTCGTTTATTGGTACAGGAGAAAAAACTAGAGTTGGTTATTCCTTATTCCTATTTGAAAATTCCGGCGATAATAAATATTCAAAAATATGGTCATATCATATTACCGATACGGTAGGCGGCAGTTTCCCGCATTTTTGTATTGCTGATTTGAATGGAAATGGTAAACCTGAAATTGTTCTTGGTGTTCAGTATGATGCAAATTTACCTACCGTTGGTGCAGATCCAAATCGGTTGCTTATTTTTGAATTTGGTTCAACAACATTGCCAACAACACCAACTGCAACATGGAATTTTAATGCACCAGCTGGGAGTAACAATCGTCCTTCGGCACTAATTGCAGGTGATGTAGATGGTGATGGAAAACAAGAACTTGCACTTGCTTTTAGAGCATTTACTGGATCAACCAAAGGAATTATCATTGCCTCGTTGAATGGAGATTTTGCGGGACCGTTTACACAATGGAATAAAGAAGTATATGATACGACAACAGTAACGGCAACAATTTTTGGTACAGCACGAATTACGGACATTGACAACGATGGTAAAAAGGAATTTGCATTTGGTTATTCCGGTTCCGCAAAACTTGTTGTATATGAAGCTGATGCCGCAAATACATACTCACGATACGAGTGGGATTTAAATAAAGCAAGTGGCGCGGCAAAACTTTCCGGCACAACATTGTCTATGGCGCAGGCAGATATTAACGGTGATGGAAAAAATGAATTATTATGGGGTGACGGAGGGAACGGAAATTTATGGGTACTACATGATGTTGATGCATTGAAAGCGTTTGATTCTACGTACGTTAGTTCAAAATTACATAGAATAGGAAGTTTTTCCAACCAACCTCTTTCGACGATAACGGGACTAAGAGGAATTGCAGCGGGACACATTGATGGTAATAACAAAACAGATATTTTTGTAAGTAATCGTGGAAGAATTTGGAGATTAGAATATAAAGGTACTGGTTTAGTACAAGATTCTTCAAGCTATACAACAAATATCGTTTACCAAGATACAAATAAAACCCAAATGCGATGGATTTCGTTTACTGGTGATACGTGGGCAAAATCTATGGGTATTACTGCTACAGATATGGATGGCGATAATAAAGCAGAATTGTTGTTAGCAAATCAAAAAAATGGTGATGCTGATAGCGGTGTTACAAAAGTTGTTATATTAGAATCGAACTCAACCACAAGTGTTGGCATTGATAACAACGGTCAAGTAGTAGGAACATACACGCTCGATCAAAATTATCCGAATCCGTTCAACCCGACAACAACTATTACGTTTGCATTATCACATGCAGGTAAAACCGAAATGGTTGTGTATGATGTTGCGGGAAGAACCGTAGCCACATTGGTCAATGGGTTTATGGAAGCAGGCAGTCATGCAATTACATTTAATGCTTCAAAAATTTCTTCAGGAACATATTTCTATCAACTGCGTGTGAACGGAAACGTAGTAACAAGAAAAATGAATTTGATTAAATGATTCAGAGCATTTTTTAATAGTAGAGAAAATAAAAAATCCTCACTGTTATCAGTGAGGATTTTTTTTACTATCACGGCGCGGTACAATTTACAATATGGATTACAATGTACTGTGGCGAACTACAAAAAATAAAATACCAATGCAAAAATAATATACACCGAAAGCAACTGCACACCTTCCAGCCAATTACTTTCCCCATCGCTTGCAACTTGTTCTATAATTAAAACAGAAAGTCCAATAGCAAGCACTTCAATCGGTGTAAACACTAAATTCATCGGCTGTGCGCCAATGAAGTAACTCGCAAACACAAGCACCGGTGCAACAAATAATGCAACTTGAATACTGCTGCCGATAGCAATGCCCAAACTTAAATCCATTCTATTTTTTACGGCAACCATAATAGCGGTACTATGTTCGGCGGCATTGCCGATAATGGCAACGACAATCACGCCGACAAAAATACTTGTCATGCCAAATGTGTGTGCGGCAGCTTCAACAGAGCCGACGAGAATTTCGCTCATCCACGCAATCATAAAAGTTGCTGCAGCCAAAACAAACATTGATTGTGAAGTACTCCATGGCTTTGTATTATCTTCCTGTACTTCGCGCACTTCATTTGGTTCGCCAAGAAACAATTGCTTGTGCGTGCGAAGAGAAAACAGCAAGCTCAATCCATACGTAAGAAGAAGCACAATGGAAATCTCCACACTCAAATCCGCTTCCTTTCGTTCTGCATGTCCGCCTGCAAGATAATGAAACATTGCCGGCACAATTAATCCGATAGATGCAAGTGTGAGCATTGTTGTTTGTGTCCGCGCCCCTGCTGCATTAAAGCGCTGCGATTTAAATTTTATTCCGCCGGCAAGAAACGATGCGCCCATGACCAATAAAATATTTCCAATAATAGAACCGGTGATCGATGCCTTCACCACATCGTGCAGCCCGCTGCGTAACGCAGCAAGTGCAATAATTAATTCCGCTGCATTACCGAATGTTGCATTCAGCAAACCGCCGATACCATCACCGGTGCGTTCAACAAGATGCTCTGTCGCTTTACCTAACCATCCCGAAAGCGGCACGATAGAAATACATGCAAAAATAAAAATCGGCGTTGATTGGTTTGGCGTGAACAACTTCATACCGATTGCGATCGGAACAAAGATGAGAAACCAATTCAATGAAGGTGCGAGTACTGTTGGTATTGTTAGATTGAAATTTTTCATAAAGAAGTATAAAAATAAAATTTTTGAAATGAAAATAAAAATGCCACAGATTCACAGATTGAATATTTCAAAAAAAAATCTGTGAATCTGTGGCAGTAAAAAATGAAACGGGTTTGTAATCAGAATCTGTACGAAATTGTAAAATTCACTACCGTTGTTGAAATCGTTTCGTCTGTTCGTGAAAGATTTGCTGATGCGCTTCCGTAATTATTATGAAATGTTTTGAACGAACCAAACGCCGCTGCAACATCGAGCAACACATTCCGCTGAAGTAAAATGCCGGCACCTGCTGTATATGTTTTTTTGTCGAACGAGGACGGATCGTTCTTAAATGTTGACGGGTTGTAAATAAATCCGCCGCGAACGCTCACATCCGTTTTAGGAATTTGGAATTCCGCACCACCGCGCACATTTGTTGTTGCACGTAAATATTTTTTAAAACCTGCATTGTCTCGTTCTAAATCTTTATTGTCAGTCCATGCTACTTGTGTCCAGTCGGTGTACTCAACATCGGCAGAAATTAATACACCGACAATCGGCGTTACAGAGATACCAAAACCAAATGTCCATGGAGTTATTACACCGTAATCAACCGTTGCATCATATCCGTATTTGGTAGTTCCTGGTTTATATCCTCCATCAAAAATACTTTGTCCTTCGTCGTGGTAAGATTCTTTTACGGTAATCGTCGAAGGAGTTTTCACAATCAGACCAATGCGTGCGAGATCTTCCATCCGATACATTAAGCCCAAAGTAAAATTCGCTCCGCTTAATTCACTTTTCACATTACTGTCGTAATAAAATTTATTAAAACGGAGATATGACGAATCTGCAGGAAGATTTGTCTGTGTGTTGTTATAAATATTCTTCGTGTCTTCTTCAACATAATTTCTATCGAACGTATAGCTTCCGCCGATAACATTCAGCGTAATACCAAACGATACATCTTTCTCTATATCAAGAGCGCCGGAAAAAATCCAATGACCGGTGCCGCCCGATTCACGAACATCACCGTTCTGATTTACATTTCCTTGAATCAGTGTATAACCTTTGGTGTTTTCTAGAAATACGTTAAAGGGAACGTCATATTTTGCATCACCTTGATACAGAGATGGAATTATAGAACTCCCTTCATTAAATCCGTTGAATGATAATGCTGAAGTAAAATCAGCCGCTCTATTATAACCGAATGCAAACACTAAACTGCCTTGCGTGGTTGGATAGGGAAAAACAAATCCAATATCATTCAGCACTGTCGAACTATTTTTTCCATCCGTTGATACACCGCGAAACGCTGCCGCATTGTTGTAACTGTTGTTGGTGATGCCGCCGGAAAATTCTAATCGACGTAACTGTGCAAGTCCGGCAGGATTCCAACGCGTTGCGCTGTAATCATCCGCAACACCGATGTACGCATTCCCCATTCCCAATGCACGCGCACCTACATTATTTCCTGTCGAAGAAAACCGCAATGCGTCTTCGATAAATTGCGCATGTGTTATTGTAGAAAAAAAGAACAGTATGAGAGCCGAAAATAATTTTCGTGTTTTCATTTTTTTTTATTTTTCAATTATTAGGACGGTTCCAAAAATTAAGTTTTTTTCGCCACGAAGACACAAAGGCACAAAGAAAACAAATAATAATAAACATTTTGCGGCTTCGCGTCTTTGCGGTAAAGTTTTTTTTGAATTAATAGAACCGCCCATTAGTTAATTACGGTTTATCCTCACCGCGTGTTGAACCGCTTTTCCGCGTTGGACCATCACTACTGGTTGTTCTGCTGCGCGTTCCCTCTTGTTGTGCCGGCGGTGTTGAAGGCGGTGGTGTTACTGATGGAGTTGTTGATACTGCCGGTTGCACCGCTGGTGCAGGAGTTGGTGTACTTGTTGGCGGCGCTGTTGGTGTCGGACTGGCAACCGGTGTAGTATCGCGCTCGCGCCGTGGCGCTTCTCCACCGCGTGTTGAACCTGATTCTCTCCGACGATTTCCGGATTCAGCAGACGATGATGTTCCGCCTGTTGATGGAGTTGATGCTGCCGGTGGAACCCACCATGGTAAACTTTCTGCCGGTCTTCTCCATCCGTATGGATCATTTTCAATACTATTTCGTCCTGATGAAGCCCACAGCATAGCGCTGTATGGAATACCATGAACAATATTTACACCGCTTCTTGTCATATCAAAATCGCGGTCATCCAATTCCACTTGCGAGTGGCAGGAAAAACAATTTTGATTGTAATCCAATGTTGAAGCAAAATTTCCACCGGCTATGCGTGTGTTTGTGGAAGACGAGCGGCGTGAAGCAAGCGGCGCGTCTTTTGTTGTCATTAACACGGTATAACATCCGCTGATAAAAAAAACTAACAACATCGACATAACAAGATGTCTGACACCTTGTTGATGAATAAGATTAAAAACTTTTATTTTTTTGAACATTAATAAGAAGGTGTCTGACATCTTTATTAATAAATTTTTGCTCATTGATGATTGTGTATTGTTCATTGAAATTATCGCTCCTCTCGCTTTCGTCCACCGCTACCACCATCGTTGCCACCGCTGCGCGTTCTGCCTCCCGATTGTGCCGGAGGCGGACTGTATGATGGCTGACGGCTTGGAGTGCTAACGGACTCTGGCTGGCGTCGTTCTCTTTCACGCGGTCTTGCTTCCGGAGATTGCGGAGATGAATTTCCTCCTTGTCGTGCCGGTTGTTCGTACCGTCTTCTTCGTTCAACTTGAACAGGACGAGATTCATCAACGTTTCGTCTATCAGCCGGTGTTGCTACTGCAGTACCCTCTCGTCGGCGTTGTTCTTTCGAAACATTTTTTGCTTCATTCTGATTTTGATTCCGCTCCCACCACGGAGTTTCTGATCGAGTGCGCATCGCCGGACGTTGCGACGATTCAACTGAAAGTGCATCGTCATTTGTCCGTTGGCGTGGCTGCGCTATTCCAACTGCTGATTGCTCAGTTACTGGTGTTGTTGAAAACGGAGTGCGCGTTCGTACGCTCTGATCATCGCCGCGCGTCATTCCTGAAGTTCGCACACGCGGTGGTGCAGAAGGAACTCCCGCGTTGGAATAATAATACGGGTAATTATAGTACGGAGGATAGTACGGAGAATAGTACTGATGATACATCCACGCTCCGTAATGCGGATACCATGTTGGATACGGATAGAGTCCTGCATACCACGGATAATTATCATGCCACGGCGAGAAGCCATCAAAGTATGGATCGAACCAATGCCCCACCCACATGTAATGTGATGGATAGTAATAATCGAACGATAATCTAAATCGCGAATGGCGATAGTAGTCGTCGGCAAAATAATAATTATTAATTGTTGCGCCGCCGGATGTTTGTGAAGAATCGGCGGAGTAGTATTCATCATCGTCGCGGTCCGCAGATTGTTCCGGCTTTGCAAGCTGTGTGTAACATCCGGAGAACAGTAATGCGAATGTTGCAAACACAAGAAAATATATTTTCTTTTTCATGGCACAATTCCTTTCATTACTTCTACTTTAGTAAACATCACCTAACGTATATTCATTCCCGCTTTGTAGCTGCTCAACGTGCCTTCAAAGTCATGCCATGAGTTACTTTTTTAACATCATACAACATACAATTTTCACAAAAATCTAAAACAAACTCATGGCATGACTGAGTTGATACCCCGCTTTACAATTACATCGTGCGCACCCATTCAACTTTTAATGTGCGGTTTCCAATGGTTACTACATTTTGATTTTGAATAACATTCTTCACATCGAAGCCAAGCGTGAATCCGTTGCCAAACGACCATCGCACACCGGAGTTCATATATCCGCGATCTCGACCAAGCGAACGCGGACCATTGTCATTCAAACCAAAATCGTATTCGAAGAAGAACGAAATTTCCTGACCCAATGTTTTTTCAACACCAACAAAAAAATTCAAATCGCTATCGTCGTCCTTGCGTTCCATACTCCAGTTTAATCCGCCATGCACACTCAGGTTACCGAAGAAGGAATAATTTTTACTCGCAACCGCAAATACTCCGCGCGATTTTATTGTATAGCGCTCTGTACTATCGACATAAATTTCTTTTCCTTGCGAATCAAATCCCAAAGCAATTGCCGGCATTGCAGTAGATTCATCGAAGATGCGGTACTTCAAATTGATGCCGGGAAGCGGCTGCATCTTCGCTGTACCATTACCAATAATTCCGGTACCGCCGTACGAAATACCGAAGTTCAATCGATCAAGTGCGCCTGCATTGAGAGCAATGGTTGCACCTCCTTGTTGAAAGAAATCTATATCCATTGCAAATGAACCGCGCTTTAACATACCGGCAGTCGGCACGTCAATCAGTTGGCGCGGCTCAACACTTGAAGCATCGCCTGCACTGTTTTGTGCGAATGCCGAAAGTGAAAGAAAAAATATAATGATGATTACAGAAAAATTTTTCATCGTACGCTCGTTTTCCGTGCACCGGAAGTTTTGGGAATGACATTCACTATTGCTCGCAGAGCATCGTTGACCGCTTTTCCATTCGGAAATACTTTTGCAATGTCAGGATCTAACAAAATCATTTTTTGATTGCTCAGTTTTTTAGCAAAGCGATTCGGTTTTGCTTTGGAATAATCAATACGGTATTCCGGAAGCAGCTCGTAATTATCAATTGGTTCTTTAGGCGTTATCTTCTTCATAACTTTTCCTTTCATTTTTCGTAACTATTCAGCGTGGCAAAGTATAAATTCGTTCGCCGCGGCGAATCACCCCCTCTTTGATTCTCCCCCTTTTCCCGAAGGGATGCCTTCGGCACAGGGGGAGAAAATTCCCTCCCCTAAAAGGGGAGGGATAAAGGGTGGGGTCGTTTTCGCTGTGTAGTTACCATTTTTCGTTGCTTCCCTTTCGCTTATAATTCTTAATTGATTTTTTCTTTCTGTAAAAGAGACAAAGAGCAACCGTTCATTTTTTGAATACCCAGTGATTTTTTCTCTACTCTCTAAAAATGAATTACTGGAATCATCAATAATCTTTGACAACGGGTCATCAAACACAGATGTCGCCTCTTCAAAAGTAACATTATGCTTCTTCAAATTCAAATCTGCTTTTTTGCGCCAAAGGCGCATCAGCCTCTGGCTGACTGTTACTCCATTCAAAATCCATCTAACCTAATTCCTCTTCCACGTCGTTCCTTCTTTTCCATCTTCAATAACTATTCCCGCAGCTTTCAAATCATCACGAATTTTATCTGAAATTGCAAAGTTTTTATTTTTTCGAGCATCATTTCTTAGAGAAATGAGCAAATCCATCAATTGCGGTTCCACCGATTTGCCTGAAGATTGCTTTTCAGGGAGAATCCCAAGAATTTGATCGCCGGTTTGTGTAAAAAATTCATTGAGCTTCACTAAAAATTCATGCGATGCGTTTTGTGGATTCGCGAGCATCTCGTTCGTTTCCCGCGCTACTTCGAATAATACACCAATTGCAAGCGGTGCATTAAAATCGTCATTCATTGCCTCGAAGAATTTCTTTTTGTATTCGTCGAGACTTTCTACAAAATGTGCATTCCCTTTTCTCTCTTTAGAAATTTCTCCGCGTAGTCGTTCGACCGTGTTTCGCAATTTTTCCAATCCTTTGCCGGCTCCCTCAATTGCTTGCTCGCTAAAATCGAGTGTGCTGCGATAGTGGCTTTGCAATATAAAAAAGCGAATGGTCATCGGCGAATATTTTTTGAATGCATCTTTCAGCGTAATAAAGTTGCCGAGCGATTTTCCCATCTTCTGCTCATTCACTGTTACCAGATTATTGTGCATCCAGTATTTTACAAATTGTGTATGTGTTAAACATTCGCTCTGTGCAATTTCACATTCGTGGTGAGGAAACTGGTTATCCATTCCGCCGCCATGAATATCAATCCCGCCATCAGGCGGAACACCGAGATACTTCATAGACATTGCAGAACATTCAAGATGCCATCCCGGAAATCCTTCGCCCCACGGCGAGTTCCAGCGCATGATATGGTTCGGTTCAGCTTTTTTCCACAACGCAAAATCCGCAGGATGTCTTTTTTCCGATTTCACATCAACGCGTGTTCCGCTTTCCGCTTCGTCAACTTTGCGTCCGGAAAGTTTTCCGTACTCTGCATCTTTCGATACATCGAAATATACAGAGCCATTGACTTCGTATGCAAATCCTTTTGCAAGAAGTTGCTGCGCCATTTCAATCTGTTCCGTGATATGCCCTGTTGCGCGGGGAGAAATATCTGGGCGCACAATATTCAACGCATCCATATCCGTAAAATATTCGCGCGTGTACAGTTCAACCACCTGCATCGGATGCAATGTATCTTGTCGCGCCTGCTTTGCAATTTTATCTTCACCTTCATCAGCATCATCGGTCAAATGTCCGACATCGGTAATATTCTGCACATACAACACTTTGTTGCCGAGATAACGCAAGTAGCGCACGACAATATCGAACGACACATAACTTTTTGCATGACCGAGATGCGATAAACCGTACACTGTTGGTCCGCAGACGTACATGTTGACGCGACCTTCTACAAGTGGTTTGAATTCTTCTTTTTTTCGACTTAAGGAGTTGTAAATATTTAAAGGCATTGGTTTTGTATCGCTGTTAGATATTGGCTATTTGCTGTTGGCTGTTGGCTATTGGCAACTAGCGTTTTGTGTTCTTACTGGAATTTATTTTGGAAATCAAACTATTGATCATTTTTTGTTCAGAAGAAATTATAATAAAAATATCTTGAAGCACACCTGAATCTATCATCTTTAATTTCTGGATAATAATGAGTTGCGTTTCTAACTCGAATGAGGAACCGATTGCAATTTCTAAAAATCTTTTAAATTCTATTTCACTATTTCGGCTTGCTCCTTCTGCAATATTTGAAGGAATGGAAACAGCCGCTCTTTGAATTTGAGATTCGCCGCGGCGAACCAAATTTTTCAGAATCAGGAAGTTGATCACTCAATTTGTAAATTTGGGTCACAATCTCAATCCCTTGAATCCACACATTCAATTTTCTAAAATCTCTCATAACGTTTTTCCTAAAAGCCAAAATCTAATGGCTATCCGCTATTTTATTCCCATCAATTCACGAGCGTTCTTCAGTCCCGCCTCTGTTACTTCTGCCCCGCTCATTAACTTGGCAACTTCTTTTATTCGATCTTCTTTTTCTAACTTTCTTAAACGAGTAAACGTGCGTTTGCCTTCTTCAATTTTCTCAACAGCAAAATGCGTTTCAGCAAGCGCAGCAATTTGCGGCAAATGCGTAATTGCAATAACCTGATGAAGCGAAGAAAGTTTTTTCAGACTCAATCCGACTGCCTGTCCAATTCTTCCGCTCACGCCGGTATCAATTTCATCAAAGATCAGCAGCGGCGTTTTATCGGAATGAGCGAGCGCGGATTTGAGTGCAAGCATAATGCGCGACACTTCGCCGCCTGAGGCAACTTTTGCCAGCGGCTTTACCTCTTCGCCTACGTTTGTCGAAATAAAAAATTCTACCGAATCAATTCCGTTAGACGTTACTTGAATTTTATTTTTGCCAATAACAACATATTGCGTATGCGCATGTTCATCAACTGTAGTGTGTAACAACAGCACTTCAAATTTTGCTTTTGCTATGCCAAGTTCCATCAGCGATGCGAGGATCGCTTTTTCAATTTTCTTACCTGCTTCTTTACGAAGCGTGGAAAGTTTTTGTGCACGTTCACCGCACTGGTCGCGCGCCACAGCAATTTCTTTTTCCAAACGCGCAATCTCAATTTCAAAATTTTCTGCCAGAGAAAATTCTTCACCGATTTTTCGTCGATGAGCAATCACTGCATCCAGCGTGCCGCCATATTTTTTCTTCAGCAAGGAAAGCTGCCCAAGCCGTTGGCGCAGTTCCTCTAACCGCTCAGGATTGAATTCAATATTGGAATTATATTTCTGAACAAATTTTGAAAGTTCCTCTATTATAATCTCCGCAGATTTTGCTTCACCAACAGCATCACCGAACGCCGCATCAATCTGGGTGAGCACTTCTAACTGTTTGCGTACTTGCACAATTGTATCGTGCAGTGAAGTATCGCTTTCGTACAATAGTTTGTTTAACTGTGAGGTACTGTCGCTTAGTTTTTCAGAATTTTCTAAAATTTTTAATTCGTTTTCTAAGTGCGCTTCTTCATTTGCAACAGGAGCAATGGCGTCAATTTCTTTTATCTGAAATTCGTACAACGATTTTTTTGCTGATAACTGTTCTTCCTGCGCAATAAATTCTTTTTTCTTCGTTGTCAATTCAATCAACAAACGGTACGACTGGCGGTACGTTGTAATTTCTTTTTCGTAGCAGCCAAAGTCATCAAGAAACTCGTGGTGTGTTTCGGCACGCAATAATGATTGATGTTCATGCTGCCCGTGCAAATCAACAAGCATATCGCCGATTTCTTTCAGTTGACCAAGTGACACCGGAGAATCATTGATAAAACAACGGCTCGTTCCTTTCGCTGAAACTTCGCGGCGTATAAGAATGGAATCGCTCTCTTCATATTCATTCTGCAGCAAAAAATCTTTTACTCTTCGAACATCGCCTATCGTAAATGTTCCTTCCACAATTGCTTTTTCTGCACCGGTGCGCACTGCTTCCGCGCTTGCACGTTCACCAAGCAACAACCCGAGCGCATCTATTAAAATAGATTTTCCTGCGCCGGTTTCGCCGGTAATAATGGTGAGTCCTTTTTCGAACTCAACAGAAATTTCTTCTATAAGCGCGTAATGTTTGATGTACAGAGACGTGAGCATGTAAGAAGTTACGCTGAAAAATGGAGAGTTTCAACTTGCAGAGGAGAGAAATATTTTTTACAACACTCTTATTTTGTAAATATTCAGCGTATTTTTTGTAATTTCATTAATGGATTCGCCGCGGCGAATCTGACACGTTTTTTGTGTCTGACGTTTTACCTAACAAGATGTCAGACGGTTGGGAAACACCGTCAGACATCATTCCAGTGATTCAGTTTCGATGGCTGAGTAGTTACCTTATTTTTCAAACATCGCTATATCGGGGATATCAGGGAGAATGCCGTGGTAGTATGCGAGATGAAAAAACTCATCGAGTGATGCTCGGTGTTCGGCGTTGAAGAAATATTCATACGGATATTTTTTTCCGTTTTCCTCCGGCAAAGTAAACCGCTCGAGCAAAGAAAAGATCTCTTCGTTTTTCGAATCTCTTTTTCCGGCGCACACAAGATGCACAAAAGGAAGATCGGTCATCTCGCTCCATTCTGCTATCAAATCTATTTGCACGCCATCCCATTCTGATTGCAACGCAGCCGCTCCGCTCAGCAACACAGCATCTGCTTTTTTAAATGCATCGGTGAGAGTGCCGGATGACGGCACAAAAGAAATTTCGCTTTCAAATTGTTCTGCGAGAAGAATTTTGGTAAGAATAATTTCGGACACAAGTGCGGAGCCGAACGCCACTGTGGAAAGAGAGTGAATATCTTTTTTCACACACAACACAAGCGTGCTCTCTCCTTCGTATGAAGAAACAGCAACCGACGGATACAAACAAAAATCAGAACTGCTTTTTGCATACTCAATCGGATTCATAAACGCCGCGTTGCATTCATTCAACATCATACGATCAACAAGCTGCGCAGAACTTTCAAACAAAAGTCCCGCTTGAATTGCGGGACTGTGTTGAAAATATTGAATCAGCGGTTCTGTGCACAACGCCTGCTCGATTCCAATTCGAAGCGGAGCGCCTGCCATGTTACGAACTCGTTTTTTGTCTGATTTGTTTTGCAGCCATACCACGCAAGTAGTACAGTTTTGCACGACGCACATTGCCGGATTTTACTTTTTCTATTTTTGCAATGCGGGGGGAATGAATGGGGAACACTCTTTCCACGCCAACGCCATCGGAAACTTTACGAATGCGGAATGTTGCACCGATGCCTTCGCCGCGTCGCCCGATCACCGTTCCTTGAAATTGCTGAATACGTTCCTTGTCACCTTCAACAACACGCAGATGCACGTTCAGTGTATCGCCTGGTTTGAAATCAGGAATTGTTGTTTTAAGATGCGCTGCTTCTACTAATTTAATTTTATCCATTGCTCTGCCTCGTTAAGAATTGTTATAGTTTAATCAATTAAATCTTTTCGGCGCGTTTCGGTTTTTTTCCGACGTTCTGTTTCACGCCATGCTGAAATTTTTTTATGATCGCCGGTCAGCAGTACTTCTGGTACTTTCATGTCGCGGAATTCTCTCGGCTGTGTGTAATGCGGACTGTCGAGCAATCCATCTTGAAACGAATCTGTCAGTGCCGACTCGCCATCACCTATGACACCGGGAATTAATCTGATCACTGCATCCGTGAGGACCATTGCGGCAAGTTCGCCGCCCGTCAATACATAATCACCAATCGAAATTTCCCGCGTTATTAATTTTTCCCGAACACGTTCATCAATTCCCTTGTAATGTCCGCACAAGATCATGATGTTTTTTTTCAGCGATAACTCATTTGCCATTTTTTGCGTGAACGGTTCACCGTCTGCCGTTACGTAAATAATTTCGTCGTATGTTCGTTCTGCCTGCAGAGACTCAATACATTCAAAAATTGGTTCCGCTTTCAAAATCATTCCCGCACCGCCGCCAAACGGAGGCGAGTCGAGCTTGTGATGTTTGTCGTGCGTAAACTCGCGCAAATCAACAACATGAATCTCAGCAAGTTTTTTTAACTGCGCATGTTTCAAAATACTTTCACGCAGCGGAGATTCGAGCATTTTCGGAACTGCAGAAAGAATATCTATTCTCATACTCACACACTCTCTCCGCTAAACAACCCTTCCGGCGGATTCACCACAATCTTTTTCAGTTCTGCATGTACTTCCAGAACAATTTCAGGAACAACCGGCACCAATACTTCGCCGCGCGATGTGTGCACTGAATATAATGTTCTGCCGGCAATCTTCAACACTTCGCGCACAACACCGAGCCGTTTATTTTTTGTATCGAAGACCTGCATACCTATCAGTTCATCGATAAAAAAACTTCCTTGCGGAAGTTTTTTTCTGTTGTGTTCTTCAACAAAAAGATACTGCCCAACTAAAAGTTCTGATGCATTCCTGTCATCAACACCGGCAAACTTCAGATACACATCCTTGCTTCGTTGCGTTGCGGCTTCAATGTTTCTTTCACGCAGCGCTTGCTCTGATGTGCCGACAAGGACAGAGTGCATTTCTTTGTACTCTTGCAGTGTGCGGATATATGAGTGAATTTTTACTTCACCGCGAATACCGAAAACTTTTGTGATCACTGCAATCGCTCGAAGCGATGATGGTTGTGTACTCAATCGCCTACTTCCGCAACATATTAATCGTCCACTTCTAAAATTGCGCGCTTGCCGTTTTTCGCTGCAACGGCTGTCAGTAAGACGCGCATTGCTTGTGCTGTTCTGCCTTTGCGCCCGATAATTTTTCCGACATCCGAATCGCCGACCTTCAACTTTAAAATAACTTTCCCGTCTTTTTCTTCTTCCGTTAACGAAACAGATTCCGGATGATCAACGAGTTGTTTCGCAAGATATTCGATAAATTCCCGCATGTGTACCTCCGAAGATGTTCGACAAATAATTACCTCTTAACTACGGCTCAAAAGGTTGTAATCAGTTTGTGTACTATTCTCTCACGTCTGCCACAAAGAAAGAAATTCAGTTGCCAGAAAGTATTACGCTTGTGCTGCAGGTGCAGGTGCAGGTGTTTCTGCCGGCGCAGCAGCTTTTTTCTTAGCAGCTTTTCTGCGCGCTTTGCGTTCAACATCTTTTTGCAACTTCAATGCTTTTGAGGCATGAAATTTTTCAAGCGCTGCGGCAATGGTTGCTTCATCAGCTTTTTTCTTAATCAGATGCCATCGCAACCATAATCCATTACGGCTGAATAAACTTTTCACCGTATCAGTCGGCTGCGCACCTTTTGAAAGCCAATGCAAAATGCGCTCGTCTTTCAAATCAATCGTCATCGGATTGGTTTGCGGATTGTATAATCCCACTTTTTCTAAAAATTTTCCGTCGCGACGTGCGCGCGAATCTGCCGCCACAATTTTATAGATAGGCTGTTTCTTTTTGCCCATTCGTTGAAGTCTTATTTTTACTGCCACTACGTTGCTCCTTTTTACTACAGTGTAAATATTAGAAAGTTAATTTGCAACTTGTTTGAAGAATGTAACCTTGTATCGGTGTTACACCGTTACAATTTCTTCTTATTGAAATCTTTGCGACATCATCCTGCTGAGACTTTTTCCTTTGGAAAAATTGCGCATCATTTTTTGCATTTCAGAAAACTGCTTCAGCAATTGGTTTACCTGCTGAATTGTTGTGCCGCTTCCCATCGCAATGCGTTTTCTGCGCGAACCATTGATAATTGTCGGATTGCCGCGTTCTTCTTTCGTCATCGAAAGAATCATCGCTTCGATATATTTCAAATCTTTTTCATCAACATCATTTACTTTACCAAGTTTGTTCATGCCGGGAATCATCGACATCACTTGGCTCAGCGGTCCCATCTTTTTAATTTCTTGCAACTGCTCGTAAAAATCTTCCAGCGTAAATTCCGCTTTCCGCATTTTTTGTTCGAGCTTCTGTGCTTTCTCTTGGTCGAATGTTTGCTGTGCTTTTTCGACAAGCGAAACAATGTCGCCCATCCCAAGAATACGCGATGCCATGCGCTCCGGATAAAACGGTTCGAGCGCATCCAACTTTTCACCGGTACCGACAAACTTAATCGGCTTTTCAACAACTGAACGAATGGAAAGCGCCGCACCACCGCGCGTATCACCGTCAAGTTTCGTTAACACCACTCCGTCAAAATCCAAACGGTCGTGGAATGTTTTCGCCGTGTTCACCGCATCTTGTCCGGTCATCGCATCAACAACAAACAAAATTTCGTTCGGCTGTACGGCGGACTTGATGTTCTCCACTTCGCGCATCAGCTCTTCATCAATAGCGAGACGACCGGCTGTATCTATAATAACAACATCGCGCGCATTTTTTCTGGCGAAGTCAATACTGTTTTTTGCAATCGCAAGCGCGGTATCCGTTCTGCTGGTGAACACAGGAACCTGAATCTGTTCACCCAACATCATCAACTGATCAATAGCTGCAGGACGGTACACGTCGGCAGCAACCAGTAACGGATGCTTTCCTTTTGCTTTTAAATGATGTGCAAGCTTGCCGGAAAATGTTGTTTTACCGGAACCCTGCAAACCGGCAACCATAATAACAGTCGGCGGAAGCGGCGAGAAAGTAATATCCGTTTTCTCCGTTCCCATCAATGCAACCAACTCATCATAAATAATTTTGATGATGAGTTGACCCGGTGTTACGCTGGCAACCACTTCTTGACCAAGTGATTGTACCGTTACTTTTTCAATGAACTCTTTTACAACTTTAAAATGAACGTCCGCGTCCAACAACACGCGACGAACGTCTTGCAACGCTTCAGAAATATTCGTTTCGGAAATTCTTCCCTGTCCGCGAAGTTTCTTTAAAGCACTTTCTAATTTTTCAGTAAGTGAATCAAACATTTAAACTTTTCCGTTACATTTCCTTTGAAAGTTAGCCTGCTTTTTTCAACGCTTCTGCACCACTCACAATTTCAAGCAACTCTTTGGTGATCGCAGCTTGGCGCGCTTTGTTGTATGTTAATTGCAAAACGCGAATTAATTCTTTTGCGTTCGTGCTTGCATTTTCCATCGCTGCCATACGCGCGCCTTGTTCGGCTGCATTAGAATCAAGAAGCACACGCCAGATTTGGAAATTCAAATGTTTCGGCACTAACGTAGATATGATTTCATCGCTCGATGGTTCGTAAATATAATCTACACCGGCATACGCTTTCGCATTCACTTTTGCCGGAACGATGGGCAAAATTTGTTCGACAACTAATTTTTGCTGCGCAGCGCTTTTAAATTCATTCGATACAATTTCTACAGTATCGTATTCACCTTGTAAGAAGCCGCCAATAATTTCTGTCGCAATTGTTTTCGCAGTCGAAAAATTTAAGCCGTTAAAGATACCGACATGTTTACCGACAACATTGTATTTGCGTTTGCTGAAAAACTCAAAACTTTTTTTCCCGACACAAATTATTTTCACATTGCCGGCAGCATACTTCTCCGCGTGCTTGGTGTTGATGTGGTTGACTGCCATTTTTATCACATTCGTATTGAACGCACCGCACAAACCGCGATCAGCAGTAATAACAACGATAGCAACATTCTGCGCTGTCCGCACTTCCATCTCTGGAAATTTTGTTGTATCCGTTTTGCCAACGAGATAACCAAGCAATTCAGCCATCTTGCGCGAATACGGACGCGCCTGCGTAATAGCATCTGTGGCACGACGTAATTTTGCAGCGGCGACCATTTTCATCGCCTTGGTAATTTTCTGCGTATTTTTCACGCCAACAATGCGCTGGCGAATATCTCGTAGTGTTGCCATTTATTTTTTTTTGTAACTCCTTAGCATAGCAAATTATGAATTCGTTCGCCGCGGCGAATCACCCCCTCTTTGCTTCTCCCCCTTTTCCCGAAG
>CAYHZL010000005.1:0-43696 GCA_964361075.1 uncultured Chitinophagaceae bacterium | reverse complement strand
TCTAAAAACCTTCAAGGTTTATCTTGATCAAATTTTGTGATGTTACAATTTTATGTACATCGCGAAAATAAAAACCTTGAAGGTTTCGTAACTAGTTTTTAGAGATACCCTAAAGAAAAAATAACCAGGAAAGTGAAAAGAAAATGGCACAAGTTTGTGAAATATGCGCAAAAAAACCAATTACAGGACATAGTGTTAGCCACGCCAACAACCGCACGCCGCGTCGTTGGATGCCTAACTTACAAAAGGTTCGCGCTGTTATAAATGGCTCTGTTCGCAGAGTAAGAATTTGTACAAGTTGTTTGAAAGCCGGAAAAATCCAAAAGGCAACATAGTTTTTTTCTGTTCGAGTTTGTAAGAAAGGTCGTCTGGCAAGATGACCTTTTTTTTTAATCACTAAATTACAAACAACCGTGTTCCCCCTTTCTCCACCAAACCAACTTACACTGTTACGCGTCTTAATGACGCCGGTCTTTCTGATGTTGCTCTTTTCGGAAGAGCCAACCCACAAAGTGCTTGCGCTCGTGGTCTACATTCTTGCCGCCATCACTGATTGGTATGATGGCTACGTTGCTCGACGCTGGGGTTACATCACTCGATTCGGAAAATTTCTTGATCCCCTTGCCGACAAAGTGCTCACCTCCGCTGCATTCATTTCGTTTATTTATATTGGCTACGCACAAGCATGGATGGTCTGGACAATTGTTGTGCGCGATGTAATTATTACTGCGCTCCGTTCGTTTGCAGAATGGAAAGGCAAACCTGTTGATACAAGTATGTTTGCCAAAACAAAAACTTTTGTGCAGCTTCTTTTTATTTATCTCCTCCTCTTCACCTATGTTGTGCGTTCTGTGCCGGAGTATTCAATAACACTCACTACATGGTCTGAGCGATTTGTAACACCAACAACAATATATTTTTCGATGCTCATTGTAACAGTGCTCACCGTCTGGACAGGCATTGCATATCTCATCAACAATTGGAAAATTTTACTAGAATTATTTTCATTTCATAACGCGGAGTAAGTATGGATGAACAACCTCTCTCTCAGAATGAAACAGGCATACAACCAACGCGCGCTTCTCTTTCACCACTCACAACAACAATCGGCTCCGGATTTTTTTCCGGTTATGCACCGTTCGCATCCGGTACTGTTGGTTCAGTTGTTGGACTGCTCTTTTTTTTGATTCCGCATTTTTCAAATCCTGTCATTTTAATTCCGGCGACTATTATTCTATTTATTGTCGGCGGCATAGCAGCAGGAAAAATGGAAACTGTTTATGGAAACGATCCGGGTGTTGTTACGGTTGATGAAATTGTCGGCATGTGGATTAGTTTATGGTTTATCCCCGTCATTCCTTTGTGGGATAAAAAACATCTTCTCATACTTGCATTCGCTTTTTTTGTCTTTCGCATATTGGATATTTTGAAACCGTATCCGGCAAATACTTTCGATAAAAAATCCGGCGGATGGAACATCATGCTCGATGATGTTGTCGCTGCGATCTACACAAATATTATTATTCAAATAGGAATACGATTTTTTGTAATTACTCAGCAAGCATAAAAATTGTCTCGCAAAGACGCCAAGACGCAAAGTATATATGACGGAAAACGAATTATCAAAAATAATTGTAAACACTGCCTACAAAATTCATTATACACTTGGTCCGGGTTTGCTCGAATCAGTATATGAAGAAATAATGTATTATGAATTGTGTAAACAGGGATTGAATGTTGAAAAACAAAAAGGAATTCCCGTAATTTGGAACGAGTTGAAAATGGAAATTGGTTTCAGAGCGGATTTAATTATTGAAAGCAAAGTAATCATTGAATTAAAATCAGTTGAAGCGATTGCGCCAGTTCATCCTAAACAATTGCTCACTTATTTAAAATTAACTGGGCTCAAACTTGGATTACTAATTAATTTCAATGAACCTTTAATAAAAAAAGGAATAACCAGAATCGTAAACAATTTATAAACCATTGCGTCTTGGCGTCTTTGCGAGAAACAAAAAGCGCCAGAGTAATAACGATTTTTCTAAAGTATGAAAGCTGAAATCATTACAATAGGCGATGAACTTCTCATCGGTCAAGTCATCAATACAAATCAGGCGTACATTGCAGAACAATTAAATTCCGTTGGCGTGTATGTTGAAAAGATGACAACGGTCGGCGACAACGAAGCGGCAATTATTGAGTCATTCACTTCCGCTTTCACACAGTACGATATTGTGTGCGTTACCGGTGGACTTGGACCGACACACGACGATATTACAAAAAAAATAGTATGTAAATTTTTTGATACCGATCTGGTTCTGCACGAACCGACTCTTGAAAATGTAAAAGCGTTGATGGCAAGACGGAACATCAAATGGATTCAAGCTGCGCACGATCAGGCATTAGTACCGCGGTCGTGCATTGTGATTGAAAACAAATATGGCACCGCACCCGGAATGATGTTCGAGCTAAACGGAAAATATTTTTTCGTTATGCCGGGTGTTCCCTTCGAAATGAAAAGTATGGTAGATGATTTTATTGTGCCATCCTTCACCAAAAAAAATACCGGCATCATCGTTCGTCATCGCACATTGAAAACAACCGGCATTCCTGAATCACTGCTCGCCAACGAAATCGGTGATGTGCAAAATGTCATCGGTACTGATGGCACAACCACGCTCGCCTTTCTTCCGAACCCGCTAGGAACAAAACTTCGCATCACTGTTCGTGTGAATGATGCGGCTGTGGCGGAAGAGAAATTAAATTTTGCAGAAAAATTTATCCGCACGAAAGCTGATAAGTATATTTACTCTGTTGATGAGATGGAGTTGGAAGATGTTGTGTGCGCATTGTTCCGCGAACGTAAACTCACACTTGCAACAGCAGAATCGTGCACAGGCGGAATGATTGCGAACCGCATCACGAATGTCTCCGGTAGTTCGGAATATTTTCTTCACGGATTTATTACGTACAGCAACGAATCGAAAATTGAAGATCTTGGCGTTGATAAAAAATTGATAGAGCAACACGGCGCAGTCAGCAAAGAAGTTGCAGAAGCAATGGCGCGTGGTGCAAAAAAAGTTGCCGCGACCAATGTTGCAATTTCTACCACAGGCATTGCCGGACCAACCGGCGGCTCATCAGAAAAACCGGTCGGACTTGTGTGGATTGGCTACGCCGACGAGAACGGTTCGTTTGCGCTAAAATTTAATTTTGGCGATAACCGTTTACGGTTCAAGGAACGCACATCGCAAGCAGCGTTGGAATTGTTACGAAAAAAAATATTGAAACTTGACACTAAATAGTTTTCGTTGAAAAAATGGAACAGCGAAGAGATGTCATCTTTATTTCTGCAAGATATGAAGAGTCTTGAATAGGCAAGAAAGATGACATCTCTATCTTCAGACTTTTTCAGCGAGAACTAAACAATAACAATGGTACATCGTTCCTTCATAGGGATCTTTCCTACGCAAGAAGTTATTTCCCAACTTGCGAGACTACAATCATATATCAAAAAACTTAACACACCTTTCCGTTGGGAAGAACAAATAAAATTTCATATCACACTTTCTTTTTTAGGTGATAAAGATGAAGTGTGGTTGCAGGAATTATTTTCTAATCTAACAAAAACATTTTCTTCTCAAAAAAAATTTTCCATTTCATTGCTTCGCTTCGGTCTGTTTTCACAACGGGCTATACCACGAACGTTGTGGATCGGTTCACACCGGGAAGAAAATTTTGAACTCTGCACCATTGCCGATGCTGTGCAAAATATTTGTGTGGAACTTGGTCATACCAAAGAAGAAAAAACATTTCATCCGCATATTACCATCGGACGTGCAAAAGCACAAAGAAGAATTTCTCTTCACCTGATTACAAAAATTGAAAACACCTTCTTTGAGCCGTTACAGTTTGCGTGCAATGAAATCCGTATTATGAAAAGCGTGTTACACGAAAAAGGTTCACACTACACAACGTTGTTTACGGTTCCATTACGTTAAAAAAATACAAACAAGTGGTGGTGTATTGTCATGCCCGCGAAAGCTGGCATCCATTTCGTGGATTCCGGCTTCCGCCGGAATGACGACGCAAACGTCGGGGTATTAGACCCGATAGAGAATAAAAAACTTCCTCAATGTCTTGCTTCAAACAAGGCAAAACACTACCTTTGAAACAAGAAAAAACATTTCTGAAATATCCCACAAAAAGAATGAGGAGAAATTTATGGCTGAAGATAAAGATGCGCGTGTGCTGGCGTTAAAGACCGCTATTGAAGCAATCGAAAAACAACATGGCAAAGGTTCTATCATGAAAATGAGTGATGGACCGATTGCAAAAATTGATTACATCTCGACCGGTTCAATTTCGCTTGATGTTGCACTTGGTGTCGGCGGTGTTCCGCGCGGACGTGTTGTTGAAATTTATGGACCGGAATCGTCCGGTAAAACCACCATTTGTCTTCATATTATTGCTGAAGCACAAAAGAACGGCGGCATTGCAGCGTTCATCGATGCTGAACATGCGCTCGATATTGCGTACGCAAAACGACTCGGTGTTGATACAAGCAATCTTCTTCTTTCGCAGCCGGAATTTGGCGAGCAAGCGCTCGAAATTGTTGAAACACTTGTGCGCAGCGGCGCGCTTGATGTCATCGTGATTGACTCCGTTGCAGCACTCACACCCCGCGCAGAAATTGAAGGCGAAATGGGTGACCCAACGATGGGAGTTCATGCACGATTGATGTCGCAAGCACTTCGCAAACTTACCGGAGCTATCAGCAAATCGAGAACTACCGTCATTTTCACAAATCAACTGCGCATGAAAATCGGTGTGATGTTCGGAAATCCGGAAACCACAACCGGCGGCAACGCACTGAAATTTTACGCATCAGTGCGAATGGATGTGCGCCGCATTGAAGCATTGAAAGATGGAACGAATGTGATCGGCAATCGCACAAAAGTAAAAGTAGTAAAAAATAAAGTTGCGCCGCCGTTCCGTGAAGCGCAATTTGATATTATGTACAACGAAGGTATTTCTAAACTTGGCGATTTGATTGATGTTGCTGTTGAAAACAACATCATCGTAAAGAGCGGTTCATGGTTCTCATATAAAGAAGAGCGCATCGGACAAGGACGCGATTCAGTGAAAGCGTATCTTTCTTCCAATCAACATATTTCTGATACCGTCTTGTTTGAAGTGAGAAAAAAATTAGGCGTCATTGCCGATGATTCTCCTGCTCCTGTTGAAACAAAACATGCTGCGGCAAAAGCTGAAACAACATCAGCTAAAAAAACTGCAAAGTAAATTTGAATACAACCTAACAGATTTTACATCCTGTTAGATTTTTCTTTTTATCATCATGCTCATCACAACAATTGACCGGCAAAAAAAGAATTCATCGCGTAGATCAATTTTTTTAGACGGACAGTATGCGTTCAGCATGAGCGAAGAAAGTTTCTTCAAACATGCGTTACATGAAGGTGATGAAGTAGAAGAAACATTCATCAAAAAGATTCAACAGGAAGAAGAAAACTCGTATGCAAAACAAGTCGCACTGCGGTTTCGTTCGTATCGTCCGCGCTCGCAGAAGGAAATAAAAGAGTACCTCGTTCGGCAAAAATTCCCGGAACAAGCAATTCGAACAGCGCTGCAATTTCTCGAAGAAGCAAAACTGCTTGATGATGCGGAGTTTGCCCGAATGTTGAGCAGAGATTTGATACGTAAAAAACCAATCGGAAAGGTTTCACTGCAACAAACATTGTTTAAAAAAGGAATTGGTAAAGAGATCATTAGCTCTATTCTATCAGAATATTTTACTCAAGAGAATGAAGAAGCGCTGGCTTTAACTGCAGCTCAGAAACAATATAAAAAACTACTTTCATCATCGAAGAAAACTGAAGCACAAAAACTTCGAAAAAAACTTTTTGATTTTCTTGCACGACGAGGGTTTAGCGCTTCAACATCATTCACGGTTATCAAACAAATTTTAACAGACAGCAATGAATAATTTCTTTACAAGCAGACAGTGGAAAGTGTTCGTGGTTACGTTCGCCATCAGCGCGCCGATTTTCTTTTTTTCATTGTTCAAAGAATTGTTTATGATTTTAATTATTTCCTTTGTTCTTACAATGGTACTGCGTCCGGTTGTTGACTACATTGAAAACAAAGGAATACCGCGCACAGCAGCAGTTCTTTCGCTGTTTTTAACTTTCGGCAGTCTCACCGTCTCTGGATTAACTCTTTTATATCCGATTGTTGTTTCCCAAGTTGTCAGTCTTTCTTCATCATTCAACGCTGATTCTCTTTCCGTTATGCTTAACCAATTAAGCACATCTGTATCACAACAAATTCCTTTTTTAAAATCAGACGTGATTCTGATTAAGTTGAATGCAATGATATTAGATGCCGCTAATCTTGCCGGACAAACATTGGCTACTGCTGCCGGTTTTGCTGCTTCTATGATGGTTGTACCGTTTATAACTTTTTTTCTTCTCAATGATTATTATAAAATGCAAAAGGCATTTATTCAAAATATGCCGAATAAATATTTTGAAATGTCGCTGAATCTCATTTACAAATTAGAAGGGCAACTTGGAAAATATATTATCGGTACATGTCTTGAATCATTCTTCGTAGCAATTTTGTACATCATCGCGTATTATATTTTAGGTGTGAACTATGCCACGGTTCTCGGTATCATTGGCGGTGTTGCGAATATTATTCCGTTTGCAGGACCGTTTATTGGCGCAATTCCTGTTTTAATTATTTCAATTGTACAGTTCGGAGATCTACACATGTTGATACCAATTATTATTATTTCCGTAGTGGTTCAACAACTCGATCAAATTTTTGTGCAGCCAACAGTCTTTAGTAAAATTATGAGTATTCATCCACTCACCATGTTTCTTGTAATTCTTATTGGCAACGAAATTCTCGGTGTTATGGGTATGATACTTGCCGTTCCGATTTATACTGTTATTTCTGTAACAGCAAAAGAAACAAATTGGGGTTTAAAAAATTACCGTATAACACAATGAAGCTCCCCGCCGCAAGCAGCGGGGTATCTTCGTCATGTTCGCCGCGGCGAACATCCACAAATAGATTCCCGCCAAAAACATGCGGGAATGACGACGCAAGCGTCGGGGTATTAAAACCAATAGAGAATAAAAATATGCCAACTGCAAACAGGATTATTTTTGATATTGAAACACTCGGATTCCCTCTCGAATCATTCGATCAAGAATCGCAAACATACTTATTAAAGTTTGCCGACACCGAAGAAAAAATAGAAGACGTAAGAAAGAATTTGAACCTCCATCCTTTAACCGCGCAAGTGTTATGTGTAGCAATGTTTAATCCCGATAGCAGACACGGCAAAGTACTATTTCAATCTGAAAAAAAGGAAGAATATTTCTCTGAAAACGAACTTGTAAAATTTCAGTCCGGAACTGAAGAAGAAATTCTCAAAGAATTTTGGGAGACGATAATTAAGTACGACCAGTATATCACATTCAATGGACGTAGTTTCGATTGTCCTTTTTTAATGATTCGTTCAGCTATGCTTGGAATTAAAGCGACACGAAACTTAAATCCATACCGCTACGATGCAAAAACTCACTGCGACCTTCTTGATCAACTTACCTTTTACCAAGCAACACGAAAATTCAGCTTAGATTTTTACTGCAAATCGTTTGGCATTGAAAGTCCAAAAGCAAAAGGTATCACCGGGCTTGATATGAAAATGCTCGTTGATACAAAACGCTTTCGCGATATTGCAGAATATTGCTTTGGCGATGTGCTTGCTACGGCTGAATTATTCCAACGATGGAATGACTTTATTAATGTGTAAAAAATTAATTTTAATTTTTTCTTGACTTCTTGAATTTATTATCGTAATATTACGATAGTTAATTATGGGACTAACAAAAAAAGGATCGTTTAGTAATCAGCACAATCGCATTGCAGATATTGCAAAGGCATTGGCACATCCGGCACGCATTGCAATTTTGGAATTTCTCGCAAAACAAAATGCATGCGTTTGTGGTGATATTGTTGAAGAGCTTCCTCTCTCTCAGGCAACAGTATCGCAACATCTCGCAGAACTTAAACGCGTTGGACTCATCAAAGGTGAAATCGAAGGTCCGCGTGTGTGTTACTGTATCAACGAAAAAGCGTGGAAAGAATCTCAACAACTACTTGCAAATTTTATCGGTAAGATTTCAACAAAGTGTTGTTAAAAAAATTTACTTATCATCATCGTATTATTACGATTAAATAAAAACTAAGGAGAACTTATGGCATCGGATCAAGAACTAAAAGAAATTGTCAAAAAAAAATACAGTGAAATAGCACAACAATCTAAAAAGCAAAATGAAACGTCCTGCTGTGGCGGAACAAGTTGTTGTACAACAACAGATTTTTCAATCATGGCTGAAGATTACACAAAACTTTCCGGCTATGTTTCTGATGCAGATCTTGGTTTGGGTTGCGGCTTACCAACGGAATTTGCACAGATTAAATCCGGTGATACTGTTGTTGATCTTGGCTCCGGAGCGGGCAATGATTGCTTTGTTGCGCGTGCAATCGTTGGCGAGAGCGGTCACGTCATTGGCATAGATATGACCGAAGTGATGATTGAAAAAGCTAAAGCGAATGCAGTGAAACTCGGATTCACTAACGTTGAATTTCGTCTTGGAGAAATTGAACATCTTCCTGTTGAAGAAAATACAGCCAATGTTGTCGTCAGCAATTGTGTGATGAATCTCGTTCCGAATAAACAAAAAGCATTTGCAGAAACATTTCGTATCATTAAACACGGCGGGCATTTTAGTATTTCTGATATTGTTCTTCAAGGAGAATTACCGGCAAGTCTTCGTGAGGTTGCGGCATTATATGCCGGATGCGTTTCCGGCGCAACAGAAAAAGATGATTACTTGAACTTTATTAAAGAAGCGGGATTTGCAAATATCACCGTTCAAAAAGAACGAGAAATTATCATTCCAAATGAAATATATTTACAGCACATGACTTTGGAACAATTACGAATTCTGAAAAAAAATAATGTTGGCATTTTCAGTGTTACTGTGTACGCCGAGAAATTATAAAAAAATACTATAACGATACTCAATTCATTTATGAACAACACACCAAAGCGCTTAAATATTTTCGAACGCTATCTCACTTTGTGGGTCGTACTTTGCGTGGCAGCCGGTATTGCCATCGGGAAATTATTTCCGCTGGCAACAAATGCGTTGCGACATTTAGAATTTGGCAACGGAAGTCAAATTAATATTCCCATTGCTATTCTTATTTGGCTAATGATTTATCCGATGATGTTGAAAATTGATTTTTCAAGTATCGCAGATGTTAGAAAAAAACCACGCGGTATTCTTATCACGCTGTTTGTGAATTGGTTGGTGAAACCGTTTTCGATGGCATTACTGGGATGGATTTTTTTCAAACATTTATTTTTACCATTCATCGGCGAAGAACTTGCAAACCAATACATCGCCGGCACAATTATTTTAGCAGCGGCTCCGTGCACTGCAATGGTATTTGTGTGGTCATACCTTACCGACGGCGACCCTGCATATACATTGGTGCAGGTATCGTTGAATGATCTTATCATGCTTGTTTTATTCGCACCGATTGTTTCATTCTTAGTTACTGGTACGAGCAGTTTACATGTTCCCTTCTCTGTTCTTTTATACAGTGTTGTAGCGTTCATTGTAATCCCGTTGGCATTAGGAAGCCTCAGCCGCACAGTATTGATTCGCATGAAAAGCAGCGATTGGTCCCAATCAACATACATCGAATTTTTTCATCCAATCACAATCATTGCACTGCTAGCAACGCTCGTCCTCATTTTTGCATTTCAAGCCGACAACATTACCGAACGATTGTCGCATGTAGTGCTGATTGCAATTCCAATTCTCTTGCAGGTGTATTTTAATTCCTCGCTTGCATACGGACTAATGAAATTCTTTCGCGTTCCGTATTCCGTTGCCGCTCCTGGTGCGCTCATCGGTGCAAGTAATTTTTTTGAATTAGCAGTTGCTACAGCAATCGTATTATTCGGACCGGAATCAGGCGCGGCGTTAGCAACAGTAGTCGGCGTACTTGTTGAAGTACCGGTGATGTTGACGGTGTGCGCGGCATGTAATAGAACGCGGCATTGGTTTCCTTCTGAAGCGTAAACACAACAATATTTTTCATCAATAAATCACCACAAAAAATATTTTTATGAAACAGCGCATCCTCATTCTCTGCACCGGAAATTCCTGCCGAAGCCAAATGGCGGAAGGCTTGTTGCAATCATTCGATTCAAATCTTGAAGTTTATTCGGCTGGAACAAAACCTGCATCGTTCGTTCATCCAAAAGCAATTGGTGTGATGAAAGAACTCGGCATTGATTTGAGCAACAATCGTCCGAAACTTATAGATGAATTTTTGCATCAACAATTCGATTACGTTATTACTGTCTGCGATAATGCAAAAGAATCATGTCCGGTATTCTTAGGAAAAGTTCAACACAAACTCCACATCGGCTTTGATGATCCTGCTGAAGCGAAAGGAACGGAAGAAGAAATACTTTCGGAATTTAGAAGGGTGCGAGATGAAATACAAAAACGGTTAGAAAAATTTTATCGAGAAAAGATACCAAGATGAGACTTCTCAAACGTTATCTTGAAAAGTCTCATCTTTAAATAATTATGCAGGAAGTTTTTTGAAGCGTTTGGCAAACTCGTTGTAAATAGAAGCCGCAGCAGTTAACTTTACAACATCCCACCACGAAAAAATTAAAAAGCCTGAAGTAAATGCTTGTGAAAAGTTTTTCAAATACACCATATCAAGAAATAATGTTCCAAAAGTAAAAATCACAAAGAGACCGATAAACATCGAAAACAATGTCCACGTGTAGCCTTGTCTTTTTCCGATAAGATATCCCACAATCAAAGATGCAACTGGAAAACTTAATAAGTATCCGCCGGTAGGTCCAAATAATTTTGCAATACCAAAACCTCCTAATGCAAAAACCGGGAAACCTAACACTCCAACACCCACATATAATAATTGACTATACATTCCATTTCTGCTTCCCAAAAAGGCGGCACCCAATATTACAAAAAAAGTTTGCAACGTAAATGGGACCGGTTGATGAGGAATTTGAACTTGCGCACCTAATGCAGTCAGCAAAGCAAAAAAAGTAATCCAACTCGCCTGTGCAATAACAGAACTTCTATCGAGAGTCAGCGAATCTAAAAGAGAGATTTTTTTAATTATGTTCATTATTCCTCCAAAATATTTTAAAGATTATTGTGAATCCAAGTTGATGTCAATTCAAGCACGTGTGTCATTGTAGAACTTTTTTCACGGTATGGATGTTTTGCACCATACATGTGTCCTATGCCATCTAATATAATAAATTTTGTGAGATTTTTATCAGATGCTTCATAAATATTTTTTGCTTCATCCACCTTCACCGGTATATCGGAACTTCCCTGAATGATAAGCAACGGTTTATGTAATTGCTCAACGGCTCGTAAAATATTTAAACGCTTTTGGTTTTGTTCAATATCATCAAGCAGTGCTGTCGTAATCCGAAATGCACTCACATTACTAATTGAATGCAACTGCACATATCCTTTTTCACGCCATCGTTTCTTTTGTTCATCGCTATAGCGATTAAAATTAGAAATTGATGACCACGAAACAACAGCTTTTATTCGTCTGTCTTCTTTTGCTTTTACAATTGCAATCGCACCGCCACGCGAATGTCCAACTAAAAAAATTTTGGAATCATCCATGTGCGGACACGGTAATTTTTCTTCAGTAATGGCATCAAGCAAAGTTTCTACATCTTCTAATTCGAGAGTATAAGTATTGATGGAAAATTTTTCGTGCTCTGTATATTTTCTCGGATGTTCACCAATTCCATTGTGTGAGAAATTGAAAACAATTGAAACAAATCCTTGTTCAGCAAAATATCTGCCAATAGCAGGAAACGGTCCCCAATCCTTAAATGCTTTGAAACCATGACATACAATCACCACCGGAAGTAATTTTGAAACTACACCATTATGATTCCACCGCATATCGCCGCGAATAATTGCGCCAGACGGAGTTTGTAATTCAAAAAACTCTTTTACAATTGTATTGTTATCCATAAATTTCGATTAGAAAATATCGAATACATTTTTGAATGTCAATTTTTCCAACGAAATGAAACTGTATTGTTACAATTCGTCTGGATTCGCAGCATTTACTGGTAAAATTTATTGACTATCTGTGTTTTTTTTGCTATTTTTCAAACTGAAATTTAAAAATTGCAGCGTTCAACAAAGAAAAAAAAGCGCGATGTCGCGACTACAAATATTTTCTGGTAGGTCTAGCCGTACACTTGCAGAAAAGATTACACGCCATTTAGGTGTTAATCTTGGCAATCTTGATATTCGAAATTTTAGTGATGGCGAAATTTGGGTAAAATTTATTGATAATGTTCGCGGATCGGATCTCTTTATTATCCAATCTACTCAACCATCGGCGGATAATTTAATGGAATTGCTGATCACCATTGACGCCGCCAGACGTGCATCTGCTCGAAAAGTTACTGCAGTCATTCCTTACTTTGGTTATGCTCGGCAAGATAGAAAAGATCAGCCGCGTGTTGCAATTACTGCAAAGTTGATCGCTAATTTAATTACCCAAGCAGGTGCAGATAGAATTATTGCAATGGATTTACATGCACCGCAAATTCAAGGTTTCTTTGATATTCCTGTAGATCATTTATATTCGTCGGTTGTTTTAATTGATCACCTTCGAAACATGAATATACCGAACTTGGTTGTTGTTTCCCCAGATGTTGGTGGAATAAAAATGGCGCGAGCGTATGCAAAAAGATTGGATGCTGAACTTGTGTTGATTGACAAACGTCGCCCTGCACCAAATGTTGTTGAAGTAATGAACATCGTTGGTAGTGTTGAAGGAAAAAATGTTTTAATTGTTGATGACCTTATTGATACTGGCGGAACTTTTACAAATGCTGTACAAGCGTTAAAAAATGCCGGTGCAAAAGATGTCTACGGGGCATGCACACACCCGATTCTTTCAGGAAAAGCATTCGAACGAATTGAACAAAGCGATATTAAAACATTACACGTGTGCGACACTATTCCGCTCAAAAAAGAATCCGCAAAAATAGAAGTGATGTCAGTCGCGACGGTTTTTGCAGAAGCCATTTCGCGCACGTATGAAAATAAATCAATCAGCTCGTTGTTTGATGTTGATAAAGACAAGAATGTAGATAATTAATTTTTTAAGCAACAAAGGAGAAAACAATGTCTGAAATAGTATTACACGCTGAAGTACGCAAAGAGATCGGAAAAAGCGCACATAAAATTCGATACCAAGGAAAAATTCCCGGTGTTTATTATTCCAACGGAGATGCCAATATAAATATTGCTACTACTCCTCTTGCATTAAACCCGTTAGTCTATACATCCCATACACATGTTGTAAATTTAAAATTAGATTCCGGTGAGACAAAAACTTGTATTCTCCGCGATTTGCAATTTGATCCTGTTACCGATAAAGTTGTGCATTTTGATTTACAAGGTTTGAAAGAAAACGAAGAGTTAACACTTGATGTTCCTGTTGTAACAATTGGAACACCAAAAGGAATTAAAGATGGCGGTATCTTGCAACACATTCTTCATAAACTTAAAGTATCGTGTCTTCCGAAACACATTCCGGAACATATCGAACTTAATGTTGCTGATTTGGCAATCAATCAATCCATCCACGTTCGTGATATTAAGATTGATAATGTTAAAATATTAGACAACCAATCAAGTTCCGTTGTAGGCGTTATACCTCCGACAGTTGAAAAAGTTGAAACACCGGCAGCCGATGTTACTGCAGCTATAACAGCGACTGCTGAACCTGAAGTTATTACAAAAGGTAAAAAACCTGTTGAAGGTGAAGTTCCGGCAGCAGCAGCACCTGCTAAAAAGTAATTCAAAAGTAATATTGTAAACAACCACGCTGTACGTGGTGGCGTACAGCGCCACGCTCTTTGAAATGAAGAAAGTTTTTCTGTGAAGTGTATCGTTGGATTAGGAAATCCGGGCAGCAGATACTACGCAACGCGACACAACGCCGGTTTTCGTGTACTCGAGGCTCTCGCTTTCGCGAACAAAGTTTCTATGAAAGAAGGAAACGGCGATTATTTCAGCGCCACATTCGCTGTTGAATCACAAGACATTGCTCTTGTTGTTCCGCAGACGTACATGAATGAAAGCGGAATCGCCGCTGCCAAAGTTGCAGAGCAATATAATATCGCACCCGAAAATTTTTTAATTGTGTTCGATGATTTTCAACTTCCGCTTGGCGCGTTACGTCTTCGTCCGAACGGAAGCGATGGCGGACACAACGGAATGGCATCAATTATCTACCATCTTCAAGCTAATGCCATACCGCGATTGCGTGTCGGCGTTGCGGGCACAACGTTGCCCGAACATCATTCGCATGAATTGATGGCGGAATATGTTCTTTCCCCTTTCGATACTTCAGAAGAAAAACTCTTCAACAAACTTATACCGCATGCAACTGACGCATGTCTCAGTTGGGCGGTGAACGGCATTCTGAAAACTATGAATGCCTTCAATAAAAATTTTTTGATTGATGCAAGTGCATCATGAGTTTTAGAAAAAACTTTTCTACTACACCTGCCTCACACTCAAAATAAGAGTTGTCAGGCCTTATGTCCACAGGAGCTACATCGTGAAACACGAACCAAAAATCTATGAAACGGTTTTTATCGTGAACGCAACTCTGGAAGATCCACAGATTGAAGCGGTCATCGAAAAAACCAAAGACGTTATCCTCAAGCATGGCGGAGAAATTCGCGCCATCGAACGCTGGGGACGCCGTCGCCTCGCCTACGTCATCCAAAAGAAGAACAACGGTTATTATGTGTTGATTGAATTCAAAGCGCCGGGTGAACTGATTGCAAAATTAGAACGCCATTTCCAACTTGAAGAACAAATGATGCGTCATCTTGTTGTTCTGTTAGATAAAAAAGCTTTGAAAGCAAAAGAAGCCGGTGCGATCGTATCGCATATCGAAGCTCCTGCTGAAGCAGCACCAACACCAACAACCACCGCATAATAGGAGAATATATTTATGAGACAATCAAGTAATGGATATGGTCAAAACCAAAGTCAAGGACGTGGCGGCTATTCACGTCCCGGAATGAAAAAGCCCGGCGAATTCGGCGACAAACGCGATCAGCAAGCAGTAAAGAAAAAACGAACGTGCCGCTTCACCGAAGCAAAAACAATTTATATAGATTACAAAGACGAAAAACTGTTGCGTCGTTTTGTTACGGAACAAGGAAAAATTATTCCGAAACGCATTACGGGAACAAGCGCAAAATATCAACGACAATTAGTGCAGGCGATTAAACGCGCTCGTCATCTTGCATTAATTCCATTCGTATCGGATGCTATTAAATAATTTTGAATCACGGAGAATGTTATGAAAGTCATATTACGACAAAGCAGTGAAACGTTAGGCAACATCGGTGATGTTGTTGTGGTGAAAGACGGTTATGCACGCAATTATCTTATTCCGCGCAAAATCGCATACCGCGCAACCGCAAGCAGTTTGCTGGCGTTGGAAGAAGAAAAAAAACAGCATGATCGCAAACAAACAAAAGCAGTAAAAGAAGCAGAAGTTATTGCTACAAAACTTGGCAGTGTCTCTGTTACCATAAAAGTAAAAGTTGGTGAAGATGATAAATTGTTCGGCTCGGTTACATCGCAAATGATTTGCGACTCGCTGAAAGAACAAGGTTATACAATTGATAAGCACGATATCGTGCTTGAAGAGTCAATTAAAACGCTCGGTATTTTTGAAATTCCGGTGAAGTTACATACGAAAGTCATTGGGAAAGTAAAAGTGTGGGTTGTGCGAGAGTAAGTTGGTGGACTTGATAAGTTTTATTTTTTTACAAACCTGACTGTAATGGTCAGGTTTTTTTTATATTATAAATAATGTAACTCCTAAGTAACTCACACCGTGAGTTACTCTATTTGAAAAAAATTCGCCGAAGGCGTACTGAACGCGCTACTCAGCGTTATTGTTTATTCAAAAAATCCCTCCGCCAAAAAGACGGCGGACTTACAGCCTAACCCCCTTTTCAAGGGGGAATAAGAACGAGGAAATCCCCCTTGAAAAGGAGGTGTCCCGATTTGCTTTTTAATCAGGACGGGGGATTCGTTTTTTTTGGAAATACTGAAATTAGAAAAAAAATACGTTGAGCAGTTACGAAATAATAATCAAAGGAATTTATTTATGGCACAATTAAAACAACTCTGGGGCGGACGATTCAAAGAACCATTGTCTATTATGGCATTGAAATTTTCTTCTTCAATTGATCTCGATAAAGAAATGTATCAGGAAGATATTACCGGAAGTATTGCGCACGTAGAAATGCTTGCCGCTGCGAAAATTATTCCTACTGAAGAAGCTCGCCGGATTCGTACCGCACTGAATGCAATTGCAAAAGAAATTGAAAGCGGCAAATTAGATTTGTCGTGGGACAAAGAAGACATTCACATGGCAATCGAACAACGATTGATTCAAAAAGTCGGTGCTATCGGCGGAAAGCTGCATACCGCACGCAGCCGCAACGATCAAGTGGCATTGGACGAACGGTTATATCTGCGCGGTGCAATTCATGAATTGCAAAAACTTATTCTTCAACTACAGCGTGTATTGTTGTATAAATCAGAAAAAAATTTCGGTGTGTTGATGCCGGGCTACACGCATCTGCAACGCGCACAACCGGTATTCCTTTCACATCATCTTCTTGCATACATTTCAATGTTCGACCGTGATTTTGATCGTCTCAGTGATTGTTATAAACGCGTCAACAAATTACCGCTTGGCGCGGCAGCATTAGCCGGTACATCATTTCCAATTGATAGAGCATTGGTCGCACGCAAGCTTGGCTTCGATGGTGTAATCGAAAATAGCATTGATGCCGTAAGCGACAGAGATTACCTCATTGAATTTATTTCTGTGTGCAGCACCATCATGATGCATCTCAGCCGCTTTGCCGAAGAAATTGTCTTGTGGAATTCGCAGGAATTTAATTTTGTAAAAATTGATGATGCATACACAACCGGAAGCAGTATTATGCCGCAGAAGAAAAATCCTGATATGGCAGAATTGGTGCGGGGCAAAACAGGAAAAGTGTACGGCGAGCTTGTAAATATTCTTACCACTATGAAAGCGCTCCCTCTCGCCTACAACCGCGATATGCAGGAAGATAAACAACCACTCTTCACCACAGTTGCCACAACACGGCAATGCTTGTTTATTTTTTCACATCTGTTAGTGCATACAAAATTTGACAAGAACCGTTTTGAAGAAGAATTGAAAAATGATTTTCTTACCGCAACAGAAATTGCCGATTATCTTGTGATGAAACATGTTCCGTTCCGCGAAGCGCATGAAATTACAGGAAAGATTGTTTCGTATTGTATTGAACACCGCACATCACTTTCCAAACTTACGTTGAAAGAACTGCATCGCTTCTCTGCCAAATTTGAAAATAATATTTTCGAATTGCTCGATCCGCATAAGAGTATCGAGCACAAAAAATCTGCAGGCAGCACAGCGCCAAACGAAGTAAAGAAACAAATTGTGCATTGGACGAGAGTGTTGAAACATCGGAAGGTGTAGTAATTCTGAGCGACTGTTCTATAAAAAAGACCTCACAAATTTTTAAAATCTGTGAGGTCTTTTTATTACTCGCAAAAAAAATTAATCAGTGATTTTTATATTTCTTTTCACCTGCATCAACGCGGATAGGAAGCCGGTTAATTGGCGGCGGAAGCGGACACGTTGCAAATTCCGTAAATGCACACGGAGGATTAATTGCTTTATTGAAATCAACGATAATCTTTCCATCTTTAGGCGGAGCGCAATGCAGGAATCGTCCTCCACCATACGTTTCTATTCCATTTGTTTTATCGCCAATGATGAAGAAGTAATCTGTTAGTGATTCATTGACGATAGGTTCGAGCCGATACTCTGTTCCATCAATTGAAAAAACTGCTGCGCCATACACAACTCCCTCTTCAAAATATCCGGGAGTTACAGTTTCCACATTTTCTTTTCTTGGTTTTTCGTACTGCTGCCATCGCGCTTCAATCCTCCACCGATTAGAAACCGGATAACGCTCGATGCCGGAAAATTGTTTGCGCACCGGCGATTCAGCATCCAAAATACGAAGTGCGTTCCGTTCTCCACGTTTCAGAATAATAAAAGCTCGTGAACCAATCATAATAGTATCCGGACCATTTTTTTCTGCATCAATCTTCAGCACACCCGAAGTGAATTTCTTTCCGCTGAGTGTTGCACCGATCTGTTTTTCAATTTCAATAAACGGTTTTCCTTTTTGAAGAGTCAGCACACCAACTGATTCAATTGTATTCTTCCCTTCATGCAACCAATCGAGCGCAACAAGACTCAACCATCCATATTCTTTCTTCAACTCGCTGATACGCTCTGTATGCCAAGCATTAATTTCTTGTTCAAGCATTTGCTGAGAAGAATCTGTTTGAGTTGGGACATTTTGTTTACAACTATTACGATAGCTGATAAGTAGTACGATTACCGAAAGAGCAATTACAATACCGGCGACAATGAATAGGTTACGATTGTTTTTCATAATAGTAAATGGGATATGTGATATATGTGTAGAAGCAACTGCAAAAATATTTCAGTTACTTATAAAAGCTTCACAATGTTATTCAGAAAAATTACCGACGCGCAGAAGCTCGTAATTCCTCTTCCACTTTTTCCGCTAAATACATTTTCATCAGCGATTGTGTGGGGACATCTCTTTTGTTAGCAATTCCTTTTAGAGAATTCAACAACCATGCTGGAAGCCGGATTGATGTAAGAACGGTTGTTGGTTTGAGATTTGGAAATAAGTTACCTCTCAAAACTTGACCGTGTTCATAATCAAGTGGAGAATTTTTTGCCCAAAACTCTCGTTCTTGATCTTCACTTTTGAACTTCGGAATTTTTTTAAGTTTCTTTTTCTTCATATTGCATTTTCTCCTTTCTATTTGAATCCCTTGCTGAGATAGGTCTAATTTTATTTTTTCGTATTGTAAAAACAACAGTTACTATGCGTCCCTAGTATGTAGAACCATAATCGATATATCTGGATTCAGACGTTGAATGTTTGGTATCTTCGAGAAATGAAGATGTCTGACATCTCGCGCATTTTTAGACTTTTTAGAAGTCAACAACATAGTAACTTATATTTTGCCGCTGATTTTTTGTTGTTCGGTTGTGGACTCAGCAGAACTTCGAGATTTAATTCCGGACGAACTTTCAATTGCTTTCACTGCCATTTCTTGAACTTGCTTTGTAGATATTTGCAATTGTTTCGTCAGATCAGAAATTTGTGCCTGTAGTTTTGTTATCACTTCTTCTAAGTTTGAAATCTTCAACGCATTCAATTTTTTTTCTGCATCAATTTCTTTTCCAGAGAGTTTCGTTTCAAAATCAAATTGTTGTTTCATCGCCGCACGAACTGCATTTTCAGCTTTTTTTACTGCCTCTTCCATCTCTGAAGGAATTGCGTCAACTCGTTTCCGTAACGCCGCCACTTCCTGTTCTTGTTCAGTAAGAATATTTCTTTTTTCAGAAAGTTCTTTCTCCGTTTGCAATTTTTTTGCTACAAGTTCATTTGTCAATAATATTTTCTTTGCTTCATAGTCATCGGCTTCTTTTCGTCGTTCGATCATAAGCCGGTATTTATATTCTTCTTCTTCCCGTTGGTGTTGTTTTTTTAGAAGGTCATCGCGTTCTTTTACTGAAATTTCATGCTCTTGTTGTTCTTTCTTCCATTCTTCACGAAGAACATGTATTTCATTTTCAAATGATTTTTTCTTTTCAGCCATTTCACGATCAAATGATTCTTTGCGTTCATTCTGTGCATTGATGAGTGCAGTGAGCGTGTTCACATTAGACTGTATTTCATACAATTCATTAAGCTTTGCTGTTTCTATCATACTTGCTTCGCGCAACTCAGTCAATTTATTAGATTCTGCAATCATCTTGTCAGTAAGATCATTGAACGATTTTACAATTCCGATTTGAAAATCGGCTAACCCTTTAATGATTGCTTCAACAGAATATTCGGATGCTTTTACAGTAACTTCTTTTTCTCGAAGTTGTTTCATTTCTACCGATTTTTCCGGTATACGTTGACCAAGTGCTTCAAGCGCTTTGTTATACGCATCAAGAAGTTGTGACCGAGTTGTTTTTGCGGTTACTTTTGGAAGTGCAACGTCAAAGGTTTTTTCTTTGCTGTCCATACTATGCTCCTTTTATATTGTATACGTTTGTCAACAATCAATTGTAACAATTTCATTTTGAATTTTATCACCGAGCAAAATCACTTCTCTATTTTTCGAAATGTACACATCAATTTCTAACCGAATGCCAAACTCATTCGGCAAATAAATTCCCGGTTCGATGGTAAAGCATGTCTCCGGAATAATTTCTCGCTCGTCATGTGTTTCAAGATTATCGATGTTCGCACCGTTACCATGAACTTCTTCTCCAAGACTGTGCCCTGTTCGATGAATAAAGTATTCTCCATATCCGCGATCTACAACATACTTTCGAGCGACATCATCCACATCACAGCCGCGCACTTTGCGCCCTGCAGCAAATTCTGTGGAAAGAAAAGAAACTGCCGAATCACGTGCACCTTTTACAACATCAAATACCTGTTGATATTTTTCGGGAATTGTATCGCCTGTGTATGCCACCCATGCAATATCGGAAAAGATTGATCCCTGTTTATTTTTTTTTGCCCATAAGTCAATAAGAACATAATCCCCATGTTTAATTTCAGAGAAAATTTCTTTTGTCGGTTCATAGTGCGGATTCGCACCGTTAGCATTCACGGAACAATTCGGCGCATCGCCGTACTGTAATCCGTTCTCTATAAAATATTGCGCCATGCGTTGCTGCACATCGTACTCCGTCACTTTTTGATTCGTACGCAACTGTTCACCGATAAAAGAAAAAGCAACATCGACAGTCTTTCGCAATATTAATGATGTCTCTAATTGATCGGCATATTGCTCCTCCGTCAATCGCGCCTCAAAATACTGCACAATGTCGGCAGAGGAAGACACATTCACTCCGAACGATCGCACAAACTCAACCGTTCCCGCATCCACTTTGGAAACATAAGGAATGGCATTGTTCGGAGAATATTCCATCGCAACATTTTTCGTATTCCCTAAAATTTTCTTCACACCATCTTCCAACGATTGCCAACTAACATACACGGTTTTTTCACCTGGCAGATGATCTAAGTTATATTGTTCGATTCCATGTGCCAATTTTTGCGGCGTTCCTTCGGCAGGAATAAAATAAAAATACCGTCTCATTTGTGTTAAATGCGACGGCAATGCAAGCACTTTGGTAGCAAATATATTTGATTGACGAAAATTATACAGCAGCCAGCCATCTAAATTTGTTTCACGTAATTTTTTTTGAATGAGTGCAACCTTTTCATCCATGACTATATTCATCAGTATTTTTTCCGATTGTGATATGTGAAATAATAAAATAAGACCGAACAAATATAGAAAAACATTGCTAAATAAAAAACCCTCAGCCAAGTACTTTGACTGAGGGTTTTCACAAACAAAAAAGTCAGACACCTCAAAGGTGTCAGACATTTTATTTTTAATACATATCACCCATTCCACCACCGCCCTGCATCTGAGGCATTGATGTCTTTTTTTCTTCCGGTTTTTCAACGATGGTTGCTTCAGTTGTTAAAAGCAATGAGGCAACGCTCGCTGCATTTTCAACTGCAACGCGTGTTACCTTGGTCGGATCGATAACGCCAGCTTTAACGAGATCTTCATACACTTCAGTAAGCGCATTGAATCCGAAATCACCTTTTCCATTTTTTACTTTATCAACAACAACGGAACCTTCCAAACCTGCATTCGCAACAATTTGACGAATTGGTTCTTCGAGTGAACGGCGAAGTATTTCAATACCGGTCTGTTGATCGACATTTGCGCCCTTCGTTGCGTCTAATGCTGGAATTGAGCGAATGAGTGCAACGCCGCCACCCGGCACAATACCTTCTTCAACTGCAGCGCGTGTTGCATGAAGCGCATCTTCAACGCGTGCTTTCTTTTCTTTCATTTCAACTTCAGTCGACGCACCAATTTTCAATACCGCAACACCACCGGAAAGTTTTGCAAGGCGTTCTTGCAATTTTTCTTTATCGTAATCAGATGTTGTTTTTTCAATTTGCGATTTGATTTCGTTGATGCGTTTTTTGATATCTTCTTTTTTACCAGCGCCTTCAACAATTGTAGTGTTGTCCTTATCAACAACAATTTTCTTTGCTGTGCCAAGATATGCTAAAGTTGCGTTTTCAAGTTTATATCCTTTTTCTTCAGAGATAACTTGAGCGCCGGTTAATGTGGCAATATCATCAAGCATCGCTTTACGACGATCGCCAAAGCCCGGAGCTTTTACTGCAACAATACGCAACGTACCACGAATTTTATTGACTACAAGTGTTGCAAGAGCTTCGCCTTCAACTTCTTCTGCAATGATAAGCATTGAGCGGCCGGATTGTGCTGACTTCTCAAGAATCGGGAGAAGATCTTTCATCGCACTGATTTTTTTATCGTGGATGAGGATGAGTGGATCTTCAAGCGTAGCTTCCATTGAATCTGCATCGGTAACAAAATACGGAGAAAGATAACCGCGATCGAACTGCATACCTTCAACAAAATCTACATGTGTCTCTGTACCTTTTGCTTCTTCAACTGTGATAACGCCGTCTTTACCAACTTTTTCCATTGCATCGGCAATTAAATTTCCGATTGTGGTATCGTTATTCGCAGAAATGGTACCGATCTGTGCAATTTCTTTTTTGCCTTCAACAGGCCGGCTCATTTTTTTCAATGCAGCAACAACTGCAGTAACGCCAAGATCAATACCGCGTTTCAAATCCATTGGATTTGCACCGGCAGTAACATTCTTTAAACCTTCGCGAACAATTGCCTGAGCAAGAACAGTCGCTGTTGTTGTTCCATCACCGGCAACATCTGATGTTTTGGAAGCAACTTCACGAACCATTTGCGCGCCCATGTTTTCAATTGGATCTTCAAGTTCAATTTCTTTTGCAACTGTAACACCATCTTTTGTAATTGTTGGTGCGCCAAATTTTTTGTCGATAACAACATTACGTCCCTTCGGACCGAGCGTTACCCTTACAGCATTTGCAAGTTGGTCAACGCCACGTTTTAATGCAGCACGTGCATCAAAATCGTATTGAATATTTTTTGCTGCCATAGTATGATACTCCTTTTAGTATTATGTTCGTTTTATTATTTCGGCATGATAGCGAAGATGTCGCTTTCACGCATAATGAGTACTTCTTGTCCATCAACGCTAACTTCAGTTCCGGAATATTTTCCGTACAATACTTTATCTCCGACTTTTACTTCCATCGGAACTTTTTTACCTTCATCGGTAGTTTTTCCCGGACCTGTGGCAATTACCTCGCCCCACACCGGTTTTTCTCTTGCTGTGTCGGGAAGATAAATACCGCCCTTTGTTGTTTCATCAGCTTCAGCTGGTTTTACAACAATTCTGTCTGCTAAAGGATGTAATTTCATGCGAACCTCCGTAAATTATTGAAATTGATTGCATTTTAACACTTTTTGGCGTGTTGCTTGTTTAGCACTCTCGCCTTATGAGTGCTAATATAATACAAAGAAAGTGGGAAGTCAAGAAATGAGTTTGAAAAAGTTACTCTTCTAATCCGTCAACGATAAGTACGAATTCCCCTTTTACTGAACGGCGTGTAAACTCTGCAATAAGTGATGAAAGATTGCCGCGGACAATTTCTTCAAATTTTTTTGTAAGTTCCCTGCCAATGACAGCTTTCCTGTCTCCCATTACTTCAAGAATATCGTTCAGCGTGCGAAGAATGCGATGCGGCGATTCATAAAATACCATCGTCCGTGTTTCGGTTTTCAATTGTTGCAGCTTTGTGTGTCGTCCTTTTTTATGCGGAAGAAATCCCTCGAACACAAACGAGTGGGTTGAAAATCCGCTGGCAACGAGCGCTGGAACAAACGCAGTCGGTCCGGGCAACGCAACTATGGTAATGTTGTTTTGAATTGCCGCATTGATAATTGAATATGCAGGATCAGAAATTCCCGGCGTGCCGGCATCAGAAACAATTGCTACAGAATTTCCCTGTTGCAGCTTTTCAATTATTTGCGGAACGCGGGCGGCTTCGTTGTGTGAAAAAAAACTGAGCAGTGGTTTTTGAATGTTGTAATGATCGAGTAAAAATTTTGTTGTGCGTGTATCTTCTGCGGCAACTATATCTACAGCGGAAAGAACTTTCAGCGCGCGTAATGTGATGTCTTCTAAATTTCCAATCGGAGTTGGAACGATATACAAAACACCACCTTCACCAATTACTTTTTCTGTTTTCAAAGATGAGGGATGAAAGATGAAAGATGAACCATTCTGATTTTCGTAATTCATAATTCATCCTTTGCCGCTGTACGGCATGGCGTTCCGCGCCACATCGTTATCAAATTCCCCAATCTCTGGCGTACCGAAAATCAACATTAATTGTTCGATGAGAAATTTTTGCAATCAGCGGCGGTCGTCTTTTAAACTGATTCACTTGTACCTTGCGCTTAATCTGTTGAATAAAATTTTTCTCAAATCCCATCTGTACCAATTCATCATCGGTACGTCGTTCATCAATTAAATGAAATAACAATAAATCAACATCGTGGTATGTAAAACCAAGTTCGCCTTCATCGGTTTGCCCTTCCCACAAATCGGCGGTTGGTTTTTTTCGAATAAGTTTTTCCGGCACACCAAGCGCTTCTGCTAATTGCCATATCTGTGTTTTATATAAATCGCCGAGAGGATTTAACGCACATGCCATATCGCCGAACAATGTTCCGTATCCCAACATTCCTTCTGTCTTGTTTGATGTGCCGATCACCAACGCTTTCTCTCGCTGAGAAATATCGTACAAGACAATCATGCGCGCACGTGCCATAATATTTCCACGGCGAAGATTATCGTTAATATTCTGAGATTGAAATAACGGATCAACCATCGAAGTAACGTCAACAAGTTCGGAGCGAATGCCGAGTTGCTTCACAATTAATTCTGCATCGGCTTTGCTTTCCGGTGAACTTGTTTTGTACGGCATCATCACAGCGAAAACATTTTCTGCACCAAGCGCTTCTGCAACTAAAAAAGCAGAGACTGCTGAATCAATTCCACCCGATAAGCCCAGTACTGCCTTTGTAAAACCTGCATTGCGGGTTTCATCGCGAAGAAAATCTACCAACATTTTTTTTACAAATGTTGGATTAAGATGTAGAGGATTTTTTTCTGTTGAAAGTGTTTCCATAATTATAAAATAATCTTGTAGTAAGATGGACTCCATCTTTGATGAGAGTAAATGGTACTATTACAAATCTCCAACTACTAATTCACTCAATGCTTTTCGAATAATTTTCATACCTTCTTCTAATTCGCTTTTCTGAATTGTGAGCGACGGACGAAAACGAATCGCACGATCGCCGCAGCCGATAAGAATAAGACCTTCTTCATACGCTTTCACACGCAATTGATCACGATTGAGCGCAGTATCCAAATCCATTGCACACAATAAACCTTTACCGCGCGGATTCGAAACTAATTCCGGAAATTCCTCTGAAAGTTTTTGAATTTCGCTCAACAAAAACTCTCCTTGCACACGTGCGTTCTCTACCAAATTATCTTCTTCTATGACTTCGAGAATTCTGGTGAAGCGTACCATGTCAACTAAATTCCCACCAAAAGTAGAATTGATTCTGCTTGGTTTGCGAAATACATTATCAAGCACATCATCAATACATTTACTTGCAAGACAACCACAGACATGTGTTTTCTTTCCAAACGCAATTAAATCCGGTTCAACAAAATGCTGGTGTGCCCACATTTTTCCCGTTAAGCCGATGCCTGTTTGCACTTCATCGAAGATGAAAAGAATTTCATTCTCATCACATATCTGGCGCAGTTGTAAAAAGAATTCTTTGCGGAAATGATTATCGCCGCCTTCACTTTGTATCGGTTCAATAATCAATGCTGCAATATCATCAGGGTTGTTGGTGATTGCATCTTTAATTTGCGAGACCGCGAGTTCTTCTTCTTTTATTACGTGAGCAAGATTTTCTTCGTTCAGTGGAAAGCGAATTGCAGGATTAATAATTCGCGGCCATTTGAATTTTGGATAATATTTTGTTTTCACCGGGTCGGTGTTCGTAAGGGACATTGTGTAGCCGGTGCGTCCGTGAAACGCATGACGAAAATGAATTACCTGACGTCCGCGTTCTTCCGTGTATCCTTTCACAAAATTTTTACGAACCTTCCAATCAAATGCTACCTTCAACGCATTTTCAATTGCCAATCCGCCGCCATCAACATAAAAAGCATACGGCAAATACTCCGGTTGTGCAACGCGGTAAAACGTTTCTACAAATTCCGCCATTTCAACTGTATAAATATCGGAGTTGGAAGGTTTGTTCACCGCAACATAGCCAAGTTTTTGTTTGAATTCATCGTTGTCTAATTTAGGATGATTCATGCCAAGTGCATTCGAAGCAAAGAACGAAAAAAAATCTAAATAGCGTTTGTTGCTGCGCGAATCGTAAAGATAATTGCCTTTGCTTTTTTTCAAATCAAGAACAATATCAAATCCATCGGTAAGCATGTGTTTGGCAAGTGTTTCGTGCACATCTCTCGGTTCAACATGAACCGGAGAGAAATTATTTTTTGTTCCGTTCGTAGATTTTTCTGTTGATTTTTTTTCTGTAACAGTATTCTGAATCATGACATCCTCTCATTCTTAAATAGTAGATAAAATAATATGTGGGCATCTCTAAAAACTAGTTACGAAACCTTCAAGGTTTTTATTTTCGCGATGTACATAAAATTTTAACATCACAAAATTTGGTCAAGATAAACCTTGAAGGTTTTTAGAGATGCCCATGTGTAAAGAAGAAAGATGTCTTCAAAAAAATTCGAGATGTTCAAATAAAGAAATTATGTAAGGACGTCCAGTCATAAAAAGTTAAAAGTGAAAAGTTAAAAGTGTTGTATTAGTAATTATCAATCTGTGCACGTTGAAGTTTGCCGCTATAATCAAAGTAGACTGCTTTCCATTCAGTATAGAAATCGTACACTGTCCATCCGCCTTCGCGATGTCCGTTGCCGGTTTGTTTGACGCCGCCAAACGGCATGTGTGCTTCGGCTCCAATTGTCGGCACATTAATGTACGTAATGCCGGCTTTTATATCACGGATAGCAACAAAAGCTTTATTCACATCGCGTGTGTAAATTGAAGACGACAAACCATACACGGTGTTATTTAAAATATTGATTGCATCTTCCAAATCCTTTGCGCGAAGCACAGAAAGCACCGGACCAAAAATTTCTTCTTTGGCAATTCGCATTTCCGGAGTTACATCGGCAAAAATTGTCGGCTCGTGGAACCATCCTTTTGCTAACTCTCCGTTCGTTGCAATATTTCCTCCGGCAACTAATGCTGCACCTTCTTGCTTTCCAATTTCAACATAGCTTTGTACAGTTGCACGCTGGCTTTCGTTGACACACGGACCAACATCGCTTGTTGAAAGTAAACCATCACCGAGTCGTAATTTTTTTGTTCGATCAACAAGCATTGTCAAAAATTTATCGTAAATTTTTTCATGCAGAATAAGACGACTTGTTGCTGTGCAACGCTGTCCTGTTGTTCCAAACGCTCCCCACAACACACCTTCAAGCGCAAGATCAAGATCAGCATCGTCCATTACAATCTGCGCGTTCTTCCCGCCGAGTTCGAGTGAAACTCGCTTCAATGTATCCGATGCATCGCGCGATATTTTTTTCCCGATTTCAGTTGAGCCGGTAAATGAAATTACATCAACATCGGGATGCGACGTAATTGCATTGCCAACTTCACTGCCGCCGCCGTGAACAATATTCACAACACCGGGCGGCAATCCTGCATCGTTCATAATTTCAACAAGCATTGTTGCAAGTTTCGGTGTATCGCTTGCCGGTTTGAAAACTACCGTGTTGCCGGAAAGAATTGCCGGAAACATTTTCCATGTCGGAATGGCGAGTGGAAAATTCCATGGTGTAATAATTCCTGCGACACCAATCGGAACACGAATTGCCATCGCAAATTTATTTGGAAGTTCAGAAGGAACCGTGTTACCGAAAAGACGGCGACCTTCTGTTGCTGCATAGTACGCCGTATCAATTCCTTCCTGCACATCGCCTCGCGTTTCGGTAAGCACTTTTCCCATTTCGCGTGTCATCTCACGTGAGAGTTCTTCTTTATGTTGAACAAGCATGTCGCCAATCTTTCGCAGAATATCACCACGCGCAGGAGCAGGAACAAGCCGCCACTTTTCAAATGCAGCGCGAGCCGCCTTTACCGCTTCATCAACATCTTCTTTATTTGATTTCGGAAATATACCAACAACATCATTCCAATTTGCTGGATTTTTACTTTCGTATGTTCGTCCTGATTTTGCATCTACCCATTTTCCATTAATCAAATTTTGAAATTTTTGCGACATGGTGAAACTCCATTTTTAATTATCAACAAGAACTATTTATTTCAGTAAAAGCATTTGTCGAACTTCCGTTTTGCTTCCGATACGCATCGCACAAAAATATGTACCGCTGGGAAGTCCACTTCCGTCAAAGGTTACTGTGTAATAATTATCTGCAAGTACAACTCCATCAAACAACACTGATATTTCTTTTCCAATCGCTGAATACACTTTTACATGTGCATGTTCTGTTGACTTCACTGCAAAATGCAATGTCGTTATCGGATTGAACGGATTTGGAAAATTTTGACTCAGCGTATAATCTTCAGCAACAAGTGAAGTAATAATTTCTATAGATTCGCTGTAGCTGAAAGAACCATTACGATCAATTTGTTTTAAACGGTAGAAACTTTTTCTGTTTTGTGCAGCAAAATCCGTAAAAGAATACTGATGTTGAATATTGCTCGTTCCTTCTCCTTCAACAAAACCAATCTTTTCCCACTTTTCATTTTTAACTTTTAACTTTTCACTTCTCTCTATCTCAAATCCAGCATTGCTCACTTCAGTTGCGGTTATCCACGAAAGAAGAATTTGTTTGCCGCGAACAGTTCCGTTGAATAACACTAATTCAACAGGAAGCGCAGGAAACGTTATCGAACTTCGAAAGACACCATCAGCAGTGCCGGCGTACACAAATCCTGCATTATCAATTGCAAACGAATACACTTTCGGTGTCGTGAGTCCTTTGTTCATCGCCGTCCACACCATTCCTCCATCAGTGGATTTGTAAATTCCTTTATCATGCGTAGCAGCGTATACATTGCCAAGCGAATCTTTCACAAGCAGATTGATTGTTGAAGAAGGTCCTGTTTGAATCCACGCGCTATCAACAGATTTTTTCAGATAGATACTTGCACTGGTTGTGCTATCGTAAAATGTTCCTGCAACAATCGCTCCGTTGTTCAACACAACAAGCGAATAAATATTTTTCAATGTTGAATCAACATTCGTCCACGATGTTCCGTTGTTCGATGATGAAATAATTTTTTCACCTTTGCCGGCGTACATTTTTCCTGCATTGTCAAAAGCTACTGAGCCGCCAAATGTTTTCAACGACCACCATTCTTTTCCTTTGTTGGTCGAACGAAATAATTCGCCGCCGGATTCTGCAAAAAAATTTCCTGTTGTACTCGCGGCAAGGATAGTACCTTGTTGCAATTCATTACTGACACGATTCCAACTATTTCCGTTGTCGTTGGAAAAATACATTCCACTGTCACGTTGAGAAGCAATCAGTTCGTTTAATGGATTTACTTCAACACTCCACTCATCGGCAAGGAACGGATTAATTTGCAGCCACGACGAACCCGAATCGGCAGAACGATACAGTCCTTTGCCCAACACTGATGCGTACAGAAAACCGTTCGGCGCAATTTTTAACGAAAACACATGTTCCATTCCGCTTGCGCTAACTTTTACCCACTGATTATTTGCCGCATAAATTTGTATAACAAAGAACACTAACAGCGCTATGTATTTTTTTGTTTGCACTTAAAACTATAATCCAACTCTCTCAAAAATGTAACCTACATTCGTTAAACTTTTTGTCGGATCAAATGCTTCATTCAAATCTTGTTCAGAAAGAATGGCGCTCACTTCTGCATCACCTTGCAATACTTCCTTAAAATTCTTTTTCGATTGCCACACATCCATTGCGTTGCGCTGCACAATTTTATATGCATCTTCACGCTTCATTCCTTTTTTTGTAAGAGCAAGAAGCACCGGCTGCGAAAAAACAAGTCCGTGTGTAAGGTCAATATTTTTTTTCATATTTTCCGGATAGACCAGCAGCGTATCAATCACACCGGTCATTTTTGCAAGCATGTAGTCAAGAAGAATGCAGCTATCAGGAACGACAATGCGCTCTACCGAAGAATGAGAAATATCGCGCTCGTGCCACAATGCAATATTTTCTAATGTCGCTTGCGAGTTGGAACGCAGCACACGCGCCAATCCTGACATTTGTTCGCACGTAATCGGATTCCGTTTGTGCGGCATTGCGGAAGATCCTTTTTGTCCTTTCGAAAAATATTCTTCTGCTTCCAACACTTCCGTTCGTTGCAGATGACGAATCTCAGTCGCAAACTTATCGAGCGAGCCGCCAATGATTGCCAGCGTTGTCATAAATTCAGCATGACGATCGCGCTGTAAAATTTGCGTGGAAACAGGCGCGGGTATCAATCCCAATTTCGCGCACACATATTCTTCCACTTTCGGACTGAGATGTTGGTACGTTCCGACCGCTCCTGAAATTTGTCCGACTGAAATTGTTTTGATTGCGCTCTCCAGCCGCGTGATGTTCCGTTTTGTTTCATCGTACCACAGTGCAAGTTTCAAACCGAATGTTGTCGGCTCTGCGTGAATGCCGTGTGAGCGCCCAATCATCACCGTCATTTTAAATTCTTTTGCACGGCGTGCAAGTACATCGCGGAGTTCAAGTAAATCTTTCATCAGCAATTCACCCGCTTGCTTCATCTGCACGGCAAGCGCAGTATCGAGCACATCGGACGATGTCATACCGAGATGAATAAACCGCGACTCAGGACCGACAAACTCGCCAACGCTTGTGAGAAATGCAATCACATCATGCTTCACTTCTAATTCGATCTCATTGATTCGATCGATATTAAATTTTGCTTTTTCACGAATAACTTTTACTGCGTCCGCAGGTATCGCGCCAAGTTCAGCTTGCGCTTCGCAGGCAAGAAGTTCAATTTCCAACCACACCGAATATTTATGTACATCTTCAAATATTTTGCCCATCACCGGGCGTGTGTAACGCATAATCATTTTATTTTCTTTTCTCCAAAGTTAAGCTCACATCAAAAGTTTTTTTCTCACGATACACTTTCATCGTTAACACATCGCCTGCGCGTGCTTCGCGTATCACGGCTACCACTGCTTCTTCGTTCACAATTTTTTCACCGTTCATTTCCAAAATAATATCGCCGACTTTCAAACCAACTTTTTCTGCAGGACTTTTTTCTTTAATATCACTGATGATGACACCTTCCGCTTTCGTCAATCCGAAATAACGAGCGATGCGCAGATCAACCGGCTGCACTTCCATTCCGGTCCAAAAATTTCGTTCGATCTTGCCGAATTTTTTCAACTCTTCCATAATAGTTCTTACTCTGTTAATTGGAAGAGCAAACCCATATCCAATAAACGCCTGACTAACACCTGCGGTATAAATAAGTGTATTGATTCCTATAACTTCTCCGACACTGTTTACAAGTGGTCCACCGCTGTTGCCGGCGTTAATAACCGCGTCAGTTTGAATCAATCCTTTGTATGAACGATTATTATCAACATTCAAATTCATTCCAACGGCACTCACAACACCAACAGTAACAATCGGCTTGTCAACATTATCGAACAAGCCAAACGGATTTCCGAACGCAATCGCCCATTCACCAATCATCACATCGTCTGAGTTGCCAAGTTTTACGTACGGAAAATTTTCACCTTTCACTTTTATCAAAGCAACGTCGGTTACTATATCCGTGCCGATCAACTCCGCCGGATATTTTTTCCCATTCGTCATTGTTACAATAATTTCTTTTGCGTTACCGGCAACGTGATCATTCGTAATAATATATCCATCTGTAGAAATAATAAAACCAGATCCAAGTCCCTTCACTTCCTGCCGGATGTTTCTATCACCAAAAAATTGACGGAAGAGAGGATCATTACCGAAAAAATTAGCTAACGGATCGCGATACTCGCGGACTTCCGTAACATTGATACCAACAACAGTTGGACTAATGATATCAACAGTACGGGTAATTGCATTCTTTCGAGAACCGGTAATATCATCACTAACCGTTTGCGCGAAAGATTCCGCAAAAAAAGGAAGCAAGCAAATAAAAAGAAAGATGCTATTTTTTATCCCGTGAAATAAAATGTGTTTGAACCGGTTCATAATGTTTGCTCAAAATAACAAGTGAAAATGTACTTCCCAATGCAATAAATTGTTGAATAGAATATTCTTTTGTGATCCATAATAAAAGATAATTCTCTGGCAAAACATACATGGCAATAGGTGTTACGATAAGCGCAACTACGCTTGCCAGATGCACTTCTTTAACAAAACGTTCAGCAATAAAATACAACAACACCCAAACGGCAACATAAATCCAGCCTATCACTAACATCGCTCCTGCAGCAGTTGCTAATCCTCTTCCGCCATTAAATTTCAACCACAACGGATAGCAATGTCCGACAGTAACGAAAACTACCGACACAGAAAGAACAAACGGATTGTTCGGTATAAAAAAACGTGTTGCTTCAACAGCAATAATTCCTTTCACAGCATCAACAAGCATTACGAAAATGCCCAACGATTTTTTGTGTGTAACTTCGTACGTATTACGCGCACCGACATTACCACTTCCAGCATTGCGAATATCAATCTGCAGGGATTTCTGCACAGTAAGATAAGCCGTGGGAAAAGAACCAACAAGGTAACTGCAAACGAGCGCTGCAAGAGTGAGAAAAATATTTTCGTTGACCATTTATATGCCCTAACTATAATAAAATAAAAAAAAATCGTTGCAGAAGCAAGGAACGCTAAACTACTGTAATGCTTTACGTTGGAGCGTTCATTTGTTGATTATTCTTGCCGAATAAAGTATATTACAAAAAATAATTAACTACTCAGCGTGATGAATGTTTCAAATGATTTCCGATAAAAGCACTAATAAAAAACATAGCCACATTCGCCGCGGCGAATCACAGATTAAACTTTTAAAAGCTAAACGAGAACTCCCTGTGCTTTTAGCACAGGGATAAATCGAAAAAATAAACATAAAAATTTCTGTTAAAAATTTGTGATTCGCCGCGGCGAATGTGGCTTAATTTTTTTTGGGTGAGTAGTTACAAAAAATAATTATAGAGAAAGAATACAATGAAAAAAGATTTGTCAAAGATTCAGTTCAAGAATTCTATTCTTGAAACTATCGGCAACACGCCTCTCGTCAAATTAAATAAAATAAATAAAGGATTGAAACCACAGATTTTCTTAAAAGTTGAATTTTTCAATCCCGGCGGTTCAGTAAAAGATAGAATCGGTTTCGAAATTATCGAAGATGCCGAGCGAGAAGGAAAACTGAAACCGGGCGGCACCATTGTTGAATCAACTTCCGGCAACACAGGAATGGGACTTGCGATTGCGGCGGCAGTAAAAGGTTACAAAACTGTTTTCACGATGCCGGATAAAATGAGCAACGAAAAAATAAGTTTGCTCCGTGCATTTGGTGCGGAAGTGATTGTTACACCGACTGCTGTACCGCACGAATCCCCCGAAAGCTATACTGAAGTTGCCAAACGAATTGTCCGCGAAACACCAAATTCCATTCTTGCGAATCAATATGAAAATCAAAAAAATCCGGAATCACATTACAAAACAACAGGACCGGAACTTTGGGAACAAACCGACGGGCAAATTGATTGTTTCGTCTGCGGTATTGGAACCGGCGGAACAATTACCGGCACTGCAAAATTTTTGAAAGAAAAAAATCCGAAAATAAAAGTTATCGGTGCAGACATCAAAGGTTCTATTCTCGGTGAATACTTTTATACAAAAAAATTTACCCCCACTTTCAAAACATATAAAGTTGAAGGTATCGGACAAGATTTTCTACCGGGCGCGTTGGACTTTCAATATATTGATGATATTTTAGAAGCGGACGACAAAGAATCATTTTATTGGGCACGCCGTTTAACACGTGAAGAAGGAATTTTTATCGGCGGTTCAGGTGGAACAGCACTCGCCTGTGCACTAAAATATGCCGAGCGTCTTTCAGAAGATGATATCATGGTAATTCTTCTTCCAGACAGCGGCAACAAATACGTCAGCAAAATTTTCAACGATGTCTGGATGCGCGAAAACGGTTTCCTCACTCCCGAACGCATTACGATGCGATATATTTTAGAAGGCAAATCTAAAAAATTAGAACAACTTGTTACTATTGAAAAAACGGCATCTGTGCGGAACACCTTGGAAATAATAAAAGAAAAAAACATTTCACAGTTGCCTGTTATAGAAAACGGCAAAAGCATCGGCACAGCCACTGAATCGAATCTTCTTTCGGCAGTGTTGGGAGATCCGAAAAATTTTGATATGCAAATTTCTGATTTAATGGAAAAACCATTACCGGAAGTTCGTTCGAATGACGATATACACAGCGTCTTAAAACATTTCGCCGTAAAAATTCCGGCGGTTCTTGTTGTTGAAAATGAAAAACCGATCGGCATCATTACAAGATTTGATGTGCTGGAATATATGTCGAGATAATAACAATTAATAATTAATTATGACGTGGGAAAAAGCAGCATCCGATAAATTGGAAGAGCTTGTTCAAGTCGTCCGCGATCCGTTTCGCACGATCATCAAAAGTCAGGCGCAAGCGCACGCAGAAAAATTTGCAGAGGCTCGCAAATCTCCACACGTAACAATAAAAGAAGCAGTGCTCGGTTTCATCCGTGCACGTTCACATAAACTCACCACAGAAGGTTTCATGCTGTTAAAAGAACATGGCATGGACGAATTTGATTTTGAAAAATATCCCCAATCGGAACAACAATGAAATTTTCTACTCGAGCAATTCACGCGGGACAAATGCCTGACCCAACAACAGGCGCAGTAATGACGCCGGTGTATCTTACATCAACTTATGTGCAAGAAGAACTTGGCAAGCACAAAGGATACGAATATTCACGTGTTTCAAACCCAACGCGCACTGCATTGGAAGGCAACATCGCCGCACTTGAAAACGCGAGCAACGGAATGGCATTTGCTTCCGGCATGGCGGCGATTGATGCAATTTTCAGAATGCTTTCGCCCGGAGATCATATTATTGTTTCGAATGATGTGTACGGCGGCACGTATCGCATTGCAAAAATGGTGTTGGAAGAATACGGACTGCAATTTGATTTTGTTGATACCACAGTACTGGACAACGTCATCAACGCGCGAAAGCCAAATACTAAAATGATTTTCATTGAAACACCGACCAACCCGACAATGTCCATCACCGATTTAAAAGCTATTGCAAAATTTGCGAAAGCATACAAATTGCTTTCGGTAGTAGATAACACATTCGCAACTCCGTACTTGCAACGTCCTCTCGATTTTGGAATTGATATTGTGATGCACAGTGTTACAAAATATTTAAATGGACACAGCGATATGCTCGGCGGTTTTGTTGCAACCAACAATAAAGAAGTAACGGAACGACTTCGTTTTTTTCAAAAAGCAATCGGCGGTATTATGAGCCCGTTTGATGCATGGCTTTGCTTACGAGGAACAAAAACGCTCGCCGTTCGCATGAAGCAGCACTGCGAAAGTGCAATGGTTGTTGCAACATGGCTAACACAACAAAAGAAAATTAAAAAAGTAAATTACCCCGGACTGCCATCTCATCCGCAACACGCGCTTGCAAAAAAACAAATGTCCGGTTTCGGTGGAATGATTTCTTTTGATGTCGGTAGTTTAGCGAATGCAAAAAAGTTTTTGAAAAATGTTCACCTCTGCGCGCTCGCCGAAAGTCTTGGCGGAGTTGAAACACTCATTTCCCATCCTGCAACAATGACACATGCGTCTGTTCCTAAAGCCGACCGAATTAAAAACGGTGTTACTGATGGATTGGTACGCATTTCTGTTGGTATTGAAGATGTAGAAGACTTGATTGACGATTTGAAGCAAGCGCTAAAGAGAATTTAATTAGAGTGATGCCATGACTTTGTTTATTGGCTTACAAACATTTCTGTGTTGCTACGCACCTAATAGTATAGTCATGGCATCACTTGGATTTAAAATTTGCGTTAGCGAAGATATAAACTGATAAGCAATTAAAAATATATTTTTTATGAGCCAGACTTTTTATTTTGATGCACGCACATTGAACATGATAACCACTTTTGTGTGGCTGCTCTCTTCTATTACACTTATTATTATTTGGAAAACTCAAAAAACTTATCAAGGATTTGGATATTGGACACTCTATTCAGTCTGTGTAACCATAGGTTCTTTCCTTACATTTTTCCATGGTATTGCCCCGCTATTTGTTCCGGCATTGATTGGTAACGGATTTTATTTTACCTCTGCATTTTTGGCTCTCAATGCTGTAAAAAAATTTTTAGGACAAAAAACAATTTCCTTGTGGTACTGGTCTGTTCCTTTAACTGTTGAATTGATTTTAGCGTGGTTTGTTTTTGTTTCACCGAATATTATTATTCGCGCGTTAGTTATCACTCTATTTATCGGAATTAGCACTTTGATTATTGGATGGAAATTGTCATACCGTACACCAATAATTGAATCCCGCTTCTCTTCGCATCTTACCGGTTTGCTGGTAATAACACATGGAGTTTACACGCTCATTCGCGGCTTATTGATAGTATTCTTGTTTCCAATCCAAACATATTTTGCTCCCAATATTTTTCAACTGAGTGGTTCCATTGCATCAATCACACTTGGTTTATTGGGATCGTTTGGTATTATCATGATGAATAGCCAACGATTGGAACATGAACTCAAAACTACCGGAGACAAGCTGCAAACATCTCTACAAGAGTTGGAACAAAAAATGAGCGATATAAAAATACTGAGCGGATTGTTACCTACATGTTCTTCCTGCAAAAAAATACGTGATGATGAGGGCAATTGGATACAAATGGAGTCTTACATCCATAGACATTCTGAAGCTCAATTTTCACATGGTATATGTCCGGACTGTAAACAAAGTCTCTATGGGGAATTTCTCAATAAAAAATAATTGACCATTCTCGCATTATTTACCCCAAAATATCTTCATCCGAAAAAAGACCTTCTCTCGAAATAATTAATTTTGCAGTTGCAATATTAGGTGCCAGCGGCACATTGTGCACATTGCACACACGCATTAATCCATGAATATCCGGATCATGTGGATGTGCGTCGAGCGGATCAGTAATAAAAATTACCGCATCAACTTTTTTATTGGCAACAAGCGCGGCAATTTCAGCATCACCACCCATCGGTCCGGACAAATAACATTTTACTTTTAACCCAACTTTTTCTTTAATGAGTTGACCTGTTGTTCTCGTTGCAATCAATTTACATTTTGATAATTTATTTTTGTTGTCATTCACAAACTGCAAAATGTCTGCTTTCTTTCCATCGTGAGCTATTAACGCTATTGTTTTCATTTTTTTTATTCTCCATTTCGTGTATTCGTTACTTACTGAAGTTACGCAAAGTTCAACTTTTATGAGAAAAAAGAACGATTTAAAGAATAATAGAACACGGATAACGCTGATTTTGACAGACTTTCACGGATTTAAATCTGTGTACATCAGTTTAATCTGTGTCATCAGTGGTCTATTTTGTGTTTTTACGTAACTTCAGTTACTTATAAAAAAAATATTTTTTTCGAATAGAATCAAACTGCATCAATTCTTTTTTCCAACCATCAACAATCGAATCAACTGTTGCGTTATTAAGAATCATCTGATACACCTTCGATACACCGACCAATCTGTTCAATCCTCTTTCTCTAATTTGCAATGAATCGGGATAGAGTTCGTGTACAGCACTGAGTATGGCTATTCCTGTTTTCACAGATTCAAAATTATTTCTTTCGATTACATTCACATACACGCCGCCGCATAAAATATTTTTATGTTTTGGATTTACCGCAGCACCCGAAATATCGCGAGGCATAAATGTTATCGGTTGAAACTGAACACCACGAAGATGTTGATCGTTTAATTTTTTTGCTAACACTTCACCGTTCACACACGGCGCACCGATGTATTCAAATGGCTTTTCCGTGCCGCGTCCTTCGGAAAGATTTGTCGCTTCAATCAAACACATTCCGGGATACACAGTCGCGGTGCGCAGCGTAGCCATATTTGGTGATGGTTTTATCCAACGCAATGAAGTTTCATCATACCACAATTCTCTTTTCCAACCATTCATTTTTATCACGGTAAGATTTGCTTTCACGCCGTTCTTGAGCCACCCTTGTTCATTTGCCATTGTCGCAAGTTCGCCTACTGTCATTCCATGCGCAATGGGAATCGGCATCCAACCGACAAATGATCGTAGTGAATCTTCTCGAATCGGACCTTCGATTTGCATTCCGCGAATCGGATTTGGTCGATCAAGCACGACAAATTGAATATTATTTTCTGCAGCAGCTTCCATCGTTAAAAACATTGTGGTGATAAACGTATAAAAGCGTGCGCCGATATCCTGAATATCAAAAACGAGCACATCTACATTTTTCAACATCTCCGGCGTTGGTTTATTGATTTTTCCATACAAGGAAAAAACTTGCACACCGGTTTTTTCATCAATCGCATCTTGAATTGTTTTTCCGTCAGGTGCATCGCCGCGAATACCGTGTTCAGGACCAAACAACACAACAAGTTGAAAATTCTTTTGTTCGTGCAACGCATCAGCAAGATGTTTACCGTTGGCAAGCACTGCGGAATGGTTTGTAACAAGTCCGACTTTCTTTCCGACAAGTATCTTAAACTTTCGTTCGTATAGAGCATCCGCACCGGTTTTAATTTCAACCAACGTTATTTGAGCGAACGAAGAAATACAAAAGAATATGGGAATGAAAAGTTTTATCATTTTTAATTTTTCTTTTTTAACTTTTAACTTTTAACTTTTAACTTATATAGACTCCAACCCGCCAAGGTCATACCATCCCAAATTTTGCCGTCGGCAATAAGCTCATCAATTTCTTCCGGTGTAAAAATCAGAATTTCAAACTCTTCTGTTTCATCGCGGGTCGAGTGAATATCATATAACGAACGAGCAACATATACTTTACACATCTCATTGGTTACACCGTTGTACGGATTGAACTCGCCAAGTTCTACTATATCGTCTGAAGTGAGACCGGTTTCTTCTTCAAGTTCTATCTTTGCTATTTCGCTGTACGATTTTCCTTCTTTCACTCCGCCACACGGCAACTCGATACTTTCTCTTTCACATAAATAGCGATACTGGTTGACCAAAACTATTTCTCCATTATCAAGCACGGGAATAATCATGCTCGAACCTTCCGTGTGCACATAATGATATTCGCCTTCAACACCATTTGGGATTTGAAACACGTCTCTCTTGTATGTCCACCATGGATTTTTTGTAACAATAATAGAAGAAATTTTTTTCCATTGTTTTAACATTGCATTAAATTTTTGTAAAATTAAAAGGTCGGCATTGCGCCGACCGGATATTAGTATCTGATGTTACGCACACAAAGAAAAATTTAAGCAGATGGAGTCCACCTACTTAACAAATGAAATGAAAATTACACGGTTTCACAATTTTTTTAGGCAAGGTGGACTCCATCTTATGCCCTTGCGTAACATCAGTTAGTATTTTTTTATTGTCTACCTTCGTTACACTAATTCACTTTCGGCAAAGAAAAATGCAACTTCGATTTTTCCATTCTCAGCGGAATCGGAACCATGAACAATATTTTCGCCTTTATTGTCAGCAAATAATTTTCTGATTGTACCTTCCGCCGCTTCTTTCGGATCGGTCGCACCGATAAGTGTTCGGTAATCTGCAACTCCGTTTTCTTTTTCCAACGCAACAGGTACCACAGCGCCGGATGTCATAAATTCAACAAGTCCATCGTAAAAAGGGCGACCTTTGTGTACTGCATAAAAAGCACCCGCAGTTTCTTTGGTTAACCGAATTTGTTTCAATCCTAAAACCTTAAATCCTGCTTTTTGAATTCGTAACAATACTTCCCCTTGCAATCCCTTGCGAACGCAATCGGGTTTCATTATACAAAGTGTTCGTTCTACAACCATTGTATTTCCTTTTTTAGTTAAGGACATCTCTAAAAACAGTGTCGTCATTGCGAGAGAGCGAAGCGACCGAAGCAATCTTTCAATTAAAAGAAAAAACGAGATTGCTTCGCCAAAGAACGGCTCGCAATGACAATTATTTTTAGGTTTTTAGAGATGCCCTTAAGTATTTATTTTAGTGATAAAAGTTGAATGTCTCCAAAACTTTTGTAAATCTTATTGCTGTCTAAGTCTTTCATTTCTAAGTAACAACGATAAATTCCCGGAAGATGCTTTCTTGTTGTATCTCCAAAATCAAAATAGTATTGAAATGATCCCGATGGAAGTGTATCATTAGTAATCAATGTTGCAATTTTAGTTGTAACATCACTATAGATTTCAATTTTTACAGTTGAACGTCTCGGTAAAGCATACCCTATAGATGTAAATCTGTCCGTTGGATTTGGGTAAGAAGGTTTGAAACAAAAATATTTCGGAGAACGCAATTGCACAATGTTTGAATCTTGACAAGTTCGTGGCTGCCAATCACCGACATCATCTTGAATTAAATTACCATTGAAATCTGTCTGTGCTATCCCCTCAAATTTTTCTAAAATATATTTATCAGTTAGAGTATTTTCTTTATCACAAGAAAATAATAACAATGATAAGATACATCCTACAACTAATCGATAACTCATAAAATTAAAATCTGTGAATCAGTGGCAATGCTGTTATTTCTTTTTCTTTTTAGCAACATTTTTTTCCTTAGTTGTTGATTTTTTCTTTGCACCTTTTGTTTTACTTTTTATTTTTGAAGTTGCTTTATATTTTTTTGCAAGAGCAGTTTTCATTGTTTCGCCAAGCATCGCAGGAGAATCACAAACAAAAATTCCGACTTCACGCATCGCAATCATTTTTTCTGCAGCGGTTCCTTTGCCGCCGGAAATAATAGCTCCGGCGTGTCCCATGCGTCGTCCTGCAGGCGCGGTACGTCCGGCAATAAATCCAACAACCGGTTTCTTCACATGTTTTTTAATATACTCAGCCGCTTCTTCTTCTGCACTTCCACCGATTTCACCGATCATGATGATGCCGTCGGTCTTATCATCTTCATTAAAAAGTTTTATTGCATCAATAAATTTCGTCCCGATAATCGGATCGCCGCCGATACCGATACATGTTGATTGTCCAATGCCGCGTTCTGTCAATTGCCACACCGACTCGTACGTCAATGTGCCACTGCGCGACACAACACCAACGCGTCCGGGTTTGTGAATGAACGCCGGCATAATTCCAACTTTGCATTCTCCGGGAGTAATGATGCCCGGACAATTCGGTCCAATCAATCGCACACCTTTTTGTGTGATGTAGTCGTACACGTGCACCATATCTTTGATCGGAATTCCTTCCGTGATACAGACAATTAATTTGATGCCGGCATCTGCCGCTTCCATAATTGCGTCGCCCGCAAAACCTGCGGGGACATAAATGATGGATGTGTCTGCACCTTCTTGTTTCACTGCTTCTGCAACAGTATTGAAGATTGGCACCTCTCGTGAAAATTGATCTTTTTCATTTCCTTTGTATTTCAATCCGCCTTTGCCCGGTGTTACGCCGGCAACTACATTGGTACCATACAAAAGCATTTGCGAAGCATGAAAAGTTCCTTCGCTGCCGGTGATTCCCTGAACGACTAATCGTGTTCTTTTATTAACAAGTATGCTCATAGTAAATCGTCTTTAATGTTTTATGATTGAGTAGGTCAGACATTCCTGTCTGACTAATATTTTTAACACATAAAAAAGGTGCCTGTCTTATTTCGCGTATGTTTTTATTAGATAGAAAACAATTTGTTCCAAGTCTTGTTCCGGCGCTTCAAGCCCGTTCTCGACCATGCGTCCTACAAGTTCACGCGCTTCCTGCGCGGATGCTGGCGGGGATTTCTCGACATTCGACAGCTTATGACATTGCATACACGTCATCTCAAATGTTTTTCGTACAACTTCAAGATCAAAAGTTTTCACGACAGCGGTTTTCAATAACGAAATTTTCACAACGGCTTCCGCCGCAACTTTCGATTTCACTGCAAAAATATCTTGCTGGCGTTTTTGCTTAAACGTCTTTTGAAGCTCCGGCGATATTGCAATAAGATATGTTGCAACACGCCATTGCTCTTCTTCACTGATCGGATTGAAAACAGCTCGCTCTGCCATTCGATTCACTGTCTGCACCCAATTGTCCGGCGTGCGCGGCTTTACCAAAACAGTGCGAAGGTCGTGGCACTGCACGCATTTCGACAAGAGAACATCTCTTCCCTGCTTAAAACTTTTTACGGTCGCCAACTCTTCTACTTTTGCATTTTGGGAAAAGCCCGCATTCGGAAGAAGGTTCTTCACTCGTTCAATATTTTCAATACTGAACGCCGTTCCGCCGACTGTGCTTCGATGTAAGTAGACTTCCTTCATCGCGAACGGAACCGACAATCCGATCAGAAGAAATGTGCAAATGAGCAAACCGGTTCCGAGAAACGGCACGAGCGTCGATTCAAGATGCTTGAAGAAGCGAACGATGGCAACTTTTACTATAATGATAATGCCAATCGTCATTCCAAGAATCATGTGCGCAACTGTTCGCGCCGGCAACTCAATTTCGTACATCCACAAACGCGGCATCATTTGGGTCATCAAGAGAATATAAATTGCCGCGTATGTATAACCGATGAGACGATGAATCAGCATCAACTTCGGCGGTGCAGTGCTTCTCAACTTCTCATGATCAAATGGATATCCCCACAATTTGTACATCAAGAACGTTCCTGCTACGCTCAACAACAAGAACGTTATTCCGAGGATTGCATTACCCAACGTATCCATAGTCTCGCTCTACACAATTGTGATGAATAATGTGAGAATTACTTTTGTTGTTCTATGAAGTCGGCAACATTCAACAATGTTGCTTCATCAAATTGTTTTCCAAGAAGTTGTGCACCAATCGGTAAATTATTTTTATCAACACCTGCCGGAATACTAATTCCCGGAATGCCTGCAAGATTTGCCGACACAGTGTAAATATCACTCAAATACATTTGCAACGGGTCGTCGGTT
>CAYHZL010000004.1:0-44981 GCA_964361075.1 uncultured Chitinophagaceae bacterium | reverse complement strand
CTAGTCCCGAAGGGATCCCTTCGGGATTACGATGCGCCTCTGGCGCATTTATTTTCGCGATGTACATAAAATTTTAACATCACAAATTTTGGTCAAGATAAACCTTGAAGGTTTTTAGAGATGCCCTTTAACACTATCTCTGATACAACGAAAAGTAACTACTCACCGTGCCTTTAAAGTCATGCCATGAGTTACTTTTTGATTCGCCGCGGCGAATAAAACTAGTCCCGAAGGTCCCAAAGGGATTCCTTTGGAAGATGGATTCCCACACATTCGCCAAAACATGAGACAAATCCCGAAGGGATGGCTTAGCCACTCATGGCATGACTGAATAGATACAACGAAAATTAAATTAATGTTATCACTGAAAAAATACAAATTATATGCCAGCAAACATATTTCAATGTGTGAACAAATGTGCCTCTATACTATCAAGGAATGCATCGCCTGCATCATGCCGCGCATGTTCTGCGCAATTTGTTGTTGTTGATAAAAGAAAATCATGTTTGTTCATTCTCAAACTCTTGTTACATTTTGTCTGAAATATAAAGGAGACTATGAAAACATACATATCAATATTGCGCGGAATAAATGTAAGCGGACAGAAAATGATAAAAATGGATGAACTCCGTGCGTTGTTTGAAAGCCTGCATTTTGAAAATGTAACAACATATATTCAAAGCGGAAATGTAGTCTTTGAAGAAAAGGCAACAGACCGGAATGAATTAGCTAAACATATCGAGAAAAAAATATTGCAAAAATTTGGATTCTCTGTGCCGGTACTGGTGATCGAAAAAAATGAAATAAAAAATGTTTTAAAAAAGAATCCTTTTGTGAACACAAGAAAAGAAGATAGTACCAAACTTCATGTAACGTTTCTCTCCGAAGAACCTGATCCTGCACGTATTGATTCAATAAAAAAAATACAATCTGCACCCGATGAATATATCTTCTCCGGCAATGTGGTCTATGTATTTTGCCCGAACGGATATGGCAGAACTAAATTAACCAACAATTTTTTTGAAAATAAATTAAAAATTGTTGCAACAACACGGAACTGGAAAACCGTGAATGAATTGATGAACATTGCTGAAAATATTTCTGTAAAATAGTATTGCATCAAGTAAGTTTTTTTTATTTGAGAAAAAATACTCTCGTTACGCTGATTATTTCTTATTTGTAAGTAGAAGATATTTGCGATACATTGAACAGTTGCTTAGACAGAAAACAGCAGCACAACAGAAATGTATATCCATGTTACTAAAAAACTGTTGGTAGATATATGCAATGGTTCGTAAATACAATAGTGAGCGATAATGTTAATAAATGAAACCGTGAAAAATAATATCTCTTAATTAATTTATAAATAAACCAGCATGAAAATAAAAATTTTAATAATTGGTGTTTTATTGACGCAGCAAATCGCTGCCCAATCCTATCAAAAAATCCATGACGATGCGATTGTGGTAGATACACACAATGATATCCTTACACAAACGATGGAAAAGGGTTTTGTGTTTGATAAAGATTTAAACGGTCTCACCCACAGTGATTTAGCAAGATGGAAACAAGGAGGTGTAGATGTGCAATTATTTTCTGTTTTTTGCGATGGCGATAAAAAAAATCCTTTTGCTTTTGCCATCCGTCAAATGGATACATTGGATGCGGTGGTAAAACGCAATCCGGATAAGATTATAGAAGTTGCCGATAGTAAAGAGTTGTTTAAGGCGGTACAGCAGCATAAACTGGCGGCGATGTTTGGTGTAGAAGGCGGTCACATGATAGAAGATGATTTGAATAAATTGGACTACCTGTATAAACGTGGCGCAAGATATATGACGCTCACTTGGAATAATTCTACGTCGTGGGCTACAAGTGCATTTGACGAAACTTTTTCAAAAGAATTAAAACATAAAGGCTTGACTGATTTTGGCAAACAAGTAGTACAAAGAATGAATAGTTTGGGGATGATCGTCGATATTAGTCATGTGGGAGAACAAACTTTTTGGGATGTGATGAATACCTCCACCAAACCTGTCATTGCATCGCACAGTTCCGTGTACAATGTATGCCCTACTCCACGAAATTTAAAAGATGACCAAATAAAAGCTATTGCAAAAAATGGGGGCGTAATTCAGGTAAATTTTTATTCCGGTTTTTTAGACAGCAACTATGTGAAAAACAAAGATGCTTTTATTGAAAAACACAAAATCGAAAATGACTCTCTCATCAAAAGTGGTATGATCAATTTTATTGCAGAAGGATATTTATTTACCAAGTATAAAAATGAAGTAGAGATGCTGCGAGCACCACTTTCATTACTGATCAAACACATAGAATATATTATTCAATTAGTAGGAGTAGATTATGTGGGCTTGGGTTCAGACTTTGATGGCATTTCGTCTCCGCCTCAACAATTAGATGATGTAACCACTTATCCGCTGATTACAAAATCTTTGGATGAAAAAGGATACTGCAAAGAAGATATTACTAAAATTTTGGGTGGAAATTTTTTACGAGTGCTAAAAATCAATGAAATAAAATGACAGCATAGGGGTTCTGTGGTTGATTGAACATTCTACCTCATATCAACAGTTGTGCTTGACTGGTCGTTTATGGCTTCGTAATCCCCGCCTGCACCAATCTGCCAAATGTTAGCAGCAACAAATTTTGCGACAGTGCAAGTTTTCCCTCAACACATTCATATCGCAACGTGATCTCTTCTGGATTCTTCGCATTCTTGGTGCAAGTCATTGCTCATTCATATTTTTGAAATTTAATAATTTCGTCATGCTGATTCACCGCGGCGAATCAGCATCTTTGCTTGTTTTAAGATGCCGAACCAAGTCCCAAAGGGATCACTTTGTGATTCGGCATGACGTGCTACTTACTTTCTTGAATGTGGCGCGAACTTGCATTACATTCAATAGTTGTCCGATCTTACAATAAGTTTTACAAAAAATTTATTGAACCGCGATGCACATTCCTGATGGTTTTCTTGATACAAAAACAATCGTTGCAACAGCGACTTTTGCAATCGTCGGTGTTGGCACTGCATGGCATCAAACAAAAACACAATTACCGCAGCGGCAAATTCCGTTACTTGGTATCGCGGCTGCTTTTGTTTTTGCTGCACAAATGGTAAACTTTCCTGTCGCCGGAGGAACGTCCGGACACTTGATGGGGGCGGTTCTTGTTTCAGTGTTGCTCGGACCGAGTGCCGCGGTGATCGTTATGAGTTCTGTGTTAGTGGTGCAATGTTTTTTCTTTGCCGATGGCGGCGTGCTTTCGTTGGGTGCAAACATTTTCAATATCGCAATTATCGGTACGGTTACAGGCAATGCAATCTATCGCAGCGTAAAAAAAATTATTGGTGAAGAACAAGGTATGATTCCGGCAGTTGCAATCGCAGCGTGGTGCAGCACAATGCTTGCATCAATCTGTTGCGCGGGCGAACTTGCGTGGTCTGGTATTGTGCCGTGGCAGACTGTCTTCCCCGCGATGGCGGGAATTCACGCAGTGATCGGCGTTGGAGAAGCACTCATCACATCCTTCGTCATTATTGCAATCAAGCAAACTCGTCCTGATTTGATTTCGCAAAATGCAAATGGAACCATCGCTGTAAATTATCGCAGTGTACTGTTGTATGGAATCGTAGTTGCGCTCGGACTTGTTTTATTTGTTTCTCCTTTTGCATCCACATGGCCCGATGGATTAGAGATGGTGGCAACACAGTTTGGATTTGATCAGAATGCAGTGCAACATTCTCATGTAGCAGCTCTTCTTCCGGAATACAAATTCCCCGGAATTAATTCTCCCTCGCTTGCTACAATACTTGGGGGAACATTCGGCGTCGCAATCATCATCATATGTATGTTTATCCTCTCACGAATGCTGAAACGAAAAACGTGAGAATTGTTATTGAGAAGCGGTTTACAAAATGAAATTTTGTCATTGCGAGACGTTTTTTGTCGAAGCAATCTTTCGCTTATAATTGCAAAATAAGATCGCCACGTATCCGCCTGCGGCGGATCCTCGCGATGACGTTAATAAGGCATTGTTGAGATAGCTTATAATTTTATTCAATAGATCGGTTGAAGCATGCGTCATTCATATCTCGATCACCACAGCAGAATCGATAGTCCTGTTCACAGACTTTCGATTGCTGTAAAGTTGGTAACAACAATTGCACTACTTCTGAGCACTATCACGCTTCCGCCATCTTTCTATATTGGATTTGCAACTGTATTTATTTTTCTTCTTCTTGTTGCGTTCTTCAGCACAATTCCGGCAATGTTTTTACTCAAAAGAATTCTCGCGCTCGAAGTTTTTGTTATCAGTATTTCACTCTTATCTCTTTTGCAAACCAATGGTATTTTTATTTTTGCAACACTGATGATGAAAAGCACGCTCTCCCTTTTCGCAATTATTTTATTTTCGAACACAACTCCATTTTCTGAATTACTCGCTGCACTGCGGAAATGGAGTGTTCCTTCCCTGCTCATTACACTTCTTGCGCTCATGTACCGCTACCTGTTTGTTCTTGTCGATGAACTTGAACGAATGCAACGCGCGCGGACAAGCCGGACTTTTGTAAAACGGCGTTTGTTTCTCTGGCGTTTGCTTGCAACTGTCATCTCGCAATTATTTATTCGTTCGCTGGATCGTGCAGAACGAATTTTTGCAGCAATGTGCGCGCGAGGTTGGCAATGACTTCCGCAATAGAAGTGCGCAACTTGCGATATACATATCCCGACGGAAAAGAAGCATTGAAAGGAATTTCTTTTACCGTTGCCGAAGGTGAATGTGTTGGGTTGATAGGACCGAACGGCTCCGGAAAATCTACACTGCTGCTTCATCTCAACGGCGTACTGCCTCAGCAGACGCTCGATGCTTCGCACATTGTTGTTGCCGGTATTCCGCTCACTTCAAAAACACTTTTTGAAATCCGCCGGCATGTTGGGCTGTTGTTTCAAGACCCGGATGATCAATTGTTTTGCCCAACAGTGTTTGAAGATGTTGCGTTTGGTCCGCAGCAATTTGGTTTTTCTGAAACAGAAATAAAAAATGTTGTTGAAGAATCGTTACAATTAGTTGGACTGCACAACTTTGGAAAACGCCAGCCGCACCATTTAAGCGGCGGAGAAAAGCAGCGCGTTTGTCTCGCCGGATTGCTGGCGTGCAAACCCAGTCTGCTGGCGCTCGATGAACCGACAAACAATCTCGATCCACGTTCGAAGCGGGCATTGAAAAATCTGTTACGAAAAATTCCTTCTACAAAAATTATTGCATCGCACGATCTTGAAATGATTCACGAGTTGTGTTCACGCACCATCGTGCTCGACAATGGAATCATTGTTGCCGAAGGCGAGACAACCACAATTCTTTCCGATGAAAAATTAATGCTCGACCATGGATTGGAAAAACCTCACAGTCTTCAGCATCGGCACCCGCACAACAATACTCATTCTTTGTAGCATTCTAATTTTTGTGGATGTTGGTAATATTGTTAGTGTTCAAAAACTTATCTATCTTGTTCAATCAAAGGTAAAAAAGAACACAGAGACTTATCTTTACTGATATTTGAAACGAATATTTTAAAAACAAATGGCATCAATAAACGGAGATTGGTTTCACTCAAGAAGTAGTTCAAACCTTGACGAGTTGCTGGCTATAAGAACTTTAGTTCTGGAAAGCCAGAAACTTGAATATATTGGTTTTGGTTGGAGTGGTGGTAGACAAGGAAACCAAAGGATGTATCAATTTGCTACGGTTGCAGGAATAGAACCTTCAACTATGCAAACAAAAATCCGAGCTATGATACGCTACGGATTTGTGAGAGATGGAAATGTTTGCCCGTTGGTTTGGACAAGAATGGGAAATTTGTGGAACGACCTTTACACAGTCGGAAACTATACCGCAGCAAAACAGATTTATGAACTGACGCTTTCAATTTCGCTTGCAATTTACGCTTTCAATAATTCTCAAGCACAATTCAGCACCAATCCTGCAAATGGCGATATGCCATTAAAATTTTTGTTGAACAATCTTGACAACAACAATTCAATTTCGTTGGAGGCATTTGAAGTGTTAGTCGATGGAAACACCGCTAGAGTTGGCAAAAATACATCGTATTGGAAAAGAGATCTATTGAATTCAGGATTGTTTCAACAGGTAAACGGATATTTAATTTACACAAGCAGATACACTGAATTTGTAAATGAAATCAGAAACTTTATTCCAAACACTTTGTTTTCAGACGCAAATTGGGAAGCTATCAGAGAAAACCCACTGATAGAAAATTCTCCTTTCAGAAATTCCATTAGAGAAATATTTGAAAGCATTACGCAAGAACAAAATATTGAAGAACAAATTACAGATGGAATTTCTACTGCACCACTTGTTGATGTAATTTCAGAACAAGAAGAAGTTGCAATACCAGAAATAGATATTTTAAGTAACGACTTGCGTTTTGCAAATAGTACAAGACGTGTAAGAAATGCAACATGGTCAATTAGAATTAAGAAAAAATATAGTTATATCTGCGCAGTTCCAAATTGTGATGTAACTGGACAAATATTTGTTGAAGCGGCACACATTAAACCCGATAATGTTGCAGATGAAGGAACTCCTCACAGAGCACACATTCTAAACGGACTTTGTCTTTGCAGACATTGCCACATTGCATTCGACAAGGGATATTTCTCGTTAACAGACAGTCACCGAATAATTACTTCAACAAAGTTTTCCGACATTGTTGACCAAAATTTGAAAACCGTAATTCTTTCAAGTAATGATATTCAAATTAAGAGTAGAGTTGACGGAAGATTGCCGTTAGTTGAATTTATTCAGTATCACAGAACAGTTAAATTTAAAAACTAAATGCTAGCAACTGAATTAACGTACAAAACTTATTTTGCTGACTTTGAAGTTGAGAGCATTGCTTCTGAACCAACCGTAAATTACGGCTGGTTTCAAGTAGAAATTAAAGGCGCACAAGCAGAACAGTTAAAGGTTTTCAATAAACTAGAAATTGGCTTGCCGATGTTCAACGGAACGTCATTCGGCAATCAAGTTCATTTTCAAAACGCATATCAAACACCAGTTCAAAGATGGTTTCCGTATCGTGAAGGATATTCAACACGCCTTGTAAATGCTTTCATCAAGGAATTAAAAATCACAGGTAATGTTTTTGACCCATTCTCTGGAAGTGGAACAACTTTATTGGCATCAAGGCAAAACAATCTCAATTCCTTTGGAATTGATGTAAACCCAATTTCAGTTTTAGTGGCAAAAGTTGAGAATGAAAAATACGACAAAAGCGATATTGAAAATTTCAATTCAGAAATTATAAAAATAAAATCAATTTCAAAATCAAACGAAGTTTTTCTTACTTCGTTTGATCTTGCTGATAAAGTTTTCAATTCGGAAATTCTTCAATCTCTTTTGCAATTGAAGTTTCACATCAAAAATATTGAAAATGGAAAAATTCAAAATATTTTTTTTGTTGCTTGGCTTGCTATCATTGAAGATGTTTCAAACATTAAAAAAGAAGGCAATGGAATTAAATACAAAAACAGAAAAAGAACACCAAACGGTTACATAAACATTGACAAAGATGTTTGGGAAAAACAAGTTTTCCCCGAAGATAAATTTAGTTTTGTAAAAACAAAATTTGAAAAACACCTGGAAGTAATTTTGGGTGACATCAAAAATAATTTTGGCAGCTGTAAAATTCAACCAAAAATCTTCAAGGGAAGTTGTTTAGAGTTTGATAAATTATTTTCAGACAAAATTCAGTTTACTTTCTTCTCTCCGCCTTATTGTAATTGCTTTGACTATTTTGAAATTCACAAAGTAGATTTATGGCTCGGTGATTTTGTTTCAGACAAAGAAGGATTCAGATTGCTTCGAAATACTGGTTTTCGTTCAAACATAAACTCATTAAACCATAAAGCTATAATTTACAAGAATGAAAATCTTGAAAGTTTAATTTCGCTATTTGACAACGAAAAACTTTGGAATGTAAGAATACCAAGCGTGGTAAGGGGTTACTTTGATGATACGCATACTTTGCTCAACAAATTATATCAGCAAACTGTTGAAGGCGGCTATGTTGGTGTTGTGATTGGTAACTCTGCATATTCAGGAGTAATAATTCCAAGTGATATTTTAATCGCAGATATTGCAAAAGAAATTGGCTTCAAGGTGAAAAGCATTTTTGTTACTAGACACTTGACAACAAGTTCACAGCAAAAACAAGAGTTGGTAATCCTAAAAAACTATTTACGAGAAAGCATTATATTACTTGAAAAATGATTGACGCACAGGAATACGTATTTGTAAAAGAAATTATCCCGACTGAGATTGAACGAAATTCAATCTTAAACATAAACGCCCGTTCTGTGAACACACATACACACGGGTTTCATAAATACCCAGCCAAGTTTATTCCTCATATTCCAAAATGGGCAATTGGAAAATATTTGAATGGCAATAAAGACAAAAATATTCTTGATCCTTTTTGTGGTTCAGGAACGACTTTGGTTGAAGGAATATTGGCGGGTTATAATGTAATAGGTGTTGACATTGATCCTTTGTCGGCAATGATTTCAAAAGTGAAAACTACAAGAGTTGATGAAACAGAATTGAAGCGAATTTCAAGTTGGTTAGTCAAAGAAATTAAAGCGAAAAAGAATGGAACTTTCAAACCTGATTGCGAAACAATTGAACATTGGTTTACAAAAAATGCAATCAAAAAACTTTCTGCAATCAGGACTTTGATAAACCAAATTCCTGAAAAGTTTGGTGACAGCAAAAAAATAAAAGACATTCAAGATCTTTTGCTGATTTGCTTTTCATCAATTATTCGCAGAGTTTCAAACGCAGACAATGAATCTCAGAAAACCTATGTGTCGCATACTAAAATCAAAGAACCAGAAGAAGTGAATTCGCTTTTCTTTTCGCAACTTAATTTGTTTGTTGACAGAGCAACAATATATTCTGCAACAATAAATTCTAAAGCGAAGAACAAAATCATTCATTCATCAAGTTCAGCGTCCTTAGACAAAAAACTGAACGGACTTCAAATAGATTTAGCAATTACTTCACCGCCTTATATCAAAGCAATAGACTACATCTACAACCAAATGGTAGAGTTGTTTTGGATTGGCGACTTGTTTCAAATGCAAACACAGACGAAACAGAACAGCAAAAAAATTCAATACATCGGCAATAAGCAAATTCAAAAAGCAGAGTTTAATAACTACACTCCATACAATACCGCTTTGAATATTGACAAGTTAGATAAAAAATTGCGGTTGGTTTATGATACCGACAAAAAGAACGGACATAAACATTCTTATATAACATTCAAATATTTTACAGAAATGGAAAAACATTTTGCAGAAATGTCAAAATGTTTGACCAAGAGAACTCACTATGTAATGGTTGTTGGTGACAGTAATGTGAGTGATGTTTTTTTTGACACAGCAGATTTTCTAATTGACATTGCTGAGAGAAACGGTTTTAGAATTACAAATAAGTGGGGTTACAAAATCAAAAACCGTTTTATGCGATTTGACAGAAAAGGCAGGGGGGGAATAATTGAAATTGATTGGGTGCTTGACTTTGAAAAGACATAGACGAAAAAAAATGCCAGCTTGTAATAGCGATTTGCAAAAGTGGCGCAACACATACTTCACTCATACACATTCACGTTGTTCCAAACATCTTTGATTGTAAACACGCCTTAACTTTCACACAGTGATTTTACATTTAACCATTTCATACATTAAAAACTTAACTTAAAAAAATGATACCGACAAAAGGATATGCAGTTCACAATGCAACAGACAAATTAGCTCCCTGGAATTTTGAACGACGCGATGTTGGTACAAACGACATTCAAATCGAAATTCTCTATTGCGGCGTCTGCCATTCCGATATTCATCAGGTGCGCAGCGAATGGGGACCGGCGCGGTATCCCATGGTTCCCGGTCATGAAATAGTCGGGCGCATTACTGCTGTTGGTGCGCGCGTAAAAAATTTCAAAGCAGGCGAGCTCGCCGGCGTCGGGTGCATGGTCAATTCGTGTCAGCAGTGCGGCAATTGCAAGAATGGAAATCAGCAGTACTGCGAAAAAGGAAAAGTGGTCTGGACATATAACTCCGTGGAGAGCGATGAAACAACACCGACCTACGGCGGGTATTCAACGCAGATTGTTGTTGATGAAAATTTTATCGTGCATGTGTCCGAAAAACTTTCGCCTGCCGGTGTTGCGCCGTTACTGTGCGCAGGCATCACCACGTATTCCCCGCTTCGAAAATGGAAGATCGGAACAGGACATCGCGTCGGCGTTCTTGGGTTAGGCGGATTGGGACACATGGCGGTGAAGTTTGCCGCTGCGTTCGGCGCGGAAGTAACAATGCTCAGCACATCACCGGAAAAAGAACGCGATGCACAAAGGCTTGGTGCACACAAATTCTGTTTAACGAAAGATGCAGAGCAGGTGAAGCTGTTCAACAATTATTTTGATTTCATCGTGGATACCGTTTCCGCACCGCATGATTATAATATGTATTTGAAAATGCTTCGCACCAATGGTGCACACATCTGCGTCGGCATTCCGCCGGTGCCAATTCAGCTCACCGGATTTTTATTGTTAGGCAACAGCAGAACAATTACTGGTTCATCAATCGGTGGTATTCGTGAAACACAGGAGATGCTGGATTTTTGTGCTGAACATACTATTGTTTCTGATATAGAAGTAATCAACATACAAGAGATCAATGAAGCGTACGAACGCATTCTAAAAAGCGATGTGAAGTATCGCTTTGTCATTGATATGCAGTCGTTGAAGTGATTGGTAGTGTTCGTAGTTTGAGGAGAACCGTCATGCTGAACTTGTCCCGAAGGGATCACCTTGTGATTCGGAATGACGAAGACACTACTCTTTTTTCTGCTTGTTTGCATTTGCAGAAATGCTTCAGTAGTTTATTGGAGAAGTTGTACAGCAACCTAACGAAAGGAGACTTGCTATGAAAGGAAATGATACACTAACCGCTGTTCTTAACGATCTGCTCTCCGATGAACTGAGTGCGATCAGCCAGTATATGGTGCACTCGGAAATGTGTAGTAATTGGGGATATGAAAAACTTCACAAGGCGATCGAAAAGCAGGCGATCGACGAAATGCATCACGCAGAATGGCTTATTCAACGTATTTTATTTCTTGAAGGAACGCCCGTTGTCTCGCAGTTGAAGCCGATGAAGATTGGAAAATCTGTTCAAGAAATGGTAACAAACGATGAAGAAGCAGAAGCCGGTGCAATCCGCGCGTATAATGATGCAATCGCTCTGGCGCACGAAGTGAACGACCAATCAACGGCAGATCTTCTGACAAAAATTTTGAAAATGGAAGAAGGGCATGTTGATTGGGCGGAAATCCAACGCTCACAAATTGATCAGATGGGACTTGCGCAATATCTATCCAACCAAACCGAAGGTGCAGCAGCATAGCAGATTGAAAAGGAAATATTTTCAAGACTGTTCTAGCCCTATTGCTAATTTCGTGATCACATTATTTATCCCGTTCCCAATCTCTTGAGAGTGTGTGAAAAGTCTTGAGGTTTTCACACACTCTGTCTTTGATTGAAAACGTACATCCATTACATCACGCAATACTTCATTCACAAATAAAAAAATGATATGGCATTCATCCAGACACAACGACACTTATTTGATATTCCGGAAGACATCGCCTACTTCAATTGCGCATACAACTCGCCGCAATTAAATGAATCAAGAACCCGATTGCTTACCGGTGTCAACACAAAAAGTCATCCTTGGGAACGGACAACTCCAAGTTTTTTTGAAGATGCCGAAACGATTAGACATCTTTCCTCGGAAATTTTTGGAGGTGATACCGATGGCTATGCAATTATTCCTTCTGCCAGTTATGGATTGAGTACCGCAGCTCGTGCCATTGAACCGCATTTACAATCCGGCGATCAGATTGTAGTGATTGCGGAAGAGTTTCCAAGTAATGTGTTGCCGTGGAAAAGAGTAGCGCAAGAAACCGGCGCAGTATTGATTACCGTACCAACACCTGAGTTTAAAAATTGGACTCAAGCAATTATTGAAAAACTTGACAGCAAAGTAAAAGTGCTGGCAATATCTACATGTCACTGGACAAACGGTGCATTGATTGATTTGTCAGTACTTAGTAAAGCGTGCAGAGCAATAGGGTGCGCATTGGTAGTAGATGCAACACAATCGCTTGGGGCAATGCCTTTTTCTGTTGATGAGATACAACCGGATTTTCTTGTTGCTGCCGGTTATAAATGGCTTCTGTGTCCGTATGGATTTAGTTTGCTGTATGTTTCCGATCGATGGCGTACTTCACGTCCATTAGAAGAAACATGGCAGGCGCGAGACAACGCTGAAGATTTTACCGCCTTGGTCAACTATTCAGACAAGTATATGTCCGGTTCCCGCAGATTTGATGTTGGAGAAAAATGCACACCAACAATTTTACCCGGTGCAGTTGCCGCGTTAGAACAAATTAAAAAATGGGGTGTTTCAGAAATTGCAAATTCACTTTCGATTATGAATAAGCAAATCGGTACGCATTTTAAACAATTAGGATTTCAGTTGCCGAATGATGCAGTACGTTGTCCACACATGTTCGGTGCATTACTGCCAAAACAATATAAAGGTAATTTAGTGAACGAGTTAAAAGCAAAAAAAATATATATCAGCCAGCGTGGAAACTCGCTCAGATTTGCTCCGCATCTGCATATTAACGATGATGATGTGAATAGACTTTTAGATTCAGTAACTGAATTGGTACAATAAAAAGGTCGGTGTACAACAAGCGATCATACGCTATAAAGGTTTCTTCTCGTTCCCAATCTCTCCGCAAAAGGCGGACACGCGAATTGGGAACGCATGTCCAAGATAATGTCTGACACGTTCTGTGTATCTGACATTAGCCCCGAGCTTACGCCAGATGTCAGACGACTAGAACATCGCCAGACATCATCGCTGTACACAATATGTGGGAGCGAGTAGAAAGAAACAAAACTCCATCATACCTCACAATACATTACATATCAAACAACTTACAGTGCGACATATTTATTTTTCAAACTAACAACAAATTTTTAAAAATAACTTGGAAATTCAAAAAAATGTATTTATATTCATTAACTAAATATATAGAATATTAAGTTATGGCTTATTCGCTTTCCTTTTCCAAATCAATACTTGTGTTGGTATTCATATCCGACAAGACAAGACGTGGCGAAACTGAGTTTATCTCAGCAAAAGTGATGTCAGAAAAACTTAATATTCCAAAACCAACATTGTCGGTTATATTCAATAATTTAATCAGAGCAGGAATTCTGGAATCAAAGGAGGGGATTTATGGCGGTGTTAGGTTTGCAAAAAAGGCTGAAAATATATCTTTACTTGACTTATTAGTAGCAATAGAAAATGAAAAGCTGCTTTTCCAAACCGATTTCCAATTAAATGTTAAAGGCGAAAGACCTGATAGTGTGAAAAAAGCAGTTAGTGATATTCTTAAACGAGTTGAAGGAATTATGAAAGAAGAACTAAAGAAAATAACTTTACAAGACATTCTAAATACCAAATAATTTTTTTTATCTATAACTACCCATACTACATATATAGTTTATGAAACAACAAATCAAAATCCCATCCATCTTTATGATGGCTCAACAAAGCGGCTGGTATCCACAGTTCTTACAACCTGTTGCCAACGCAGTCAATTCAAGTATAAAAATTGGAAGCGTGCTGGATATTGGTACTGGTCCCGGAACGTTGCCGGCATTGCTCAAAGAAAATAATCAACTACAGATTACCGGAACAGATATTAGTTCTTCGATGATACAACGAGCAAAAGAAAATGTGAAAGCGTCCAATGTTACTTTTTTTGTTCAGGATTCAAACTCATTCAAAAGTATTCCTGATTCAACATTCGACGTGATTACAATTTGTTCGGTTCTATTTCTGTTAGAGACAAAGACAAGAAGCAACTTACTTGATGAAGCAACAAGACTGTTAAAACCATCAGGAAAAATAATAGTGCTCACTCCTTCAAATAAAAAGTCTTTCTTGTTTGCCTTAAAAGATGTTTGGAGGTTTCCTTTCTCAAAATACAACTGGACATTTTTTATCTGGAAAACAGTAACAGCAGATAGAGGAAATACTTGGCAAAAGGAAAAATGGTTGTTGCAATATTCACAAAGCAAACAATTTGAATACACCATCTCCAATGTCTTTTATGATTACGCTACGATAGAAATAATTACCAAAAGATAAACAGATAATAAAAATAATTTGATAAAATTATTATTAAACAATCAATTCAGGAGAAATAAAGTATGAAGTAAGATATACATTTTAGAACCAAATAATAAACAACAATCATTTTTAACTAATAATAATCGAGAAGGAAATTTACGATGACAAACAAATTCAAAACAATCGCAATTGCAGTGCTGATGTTTTTCAGCATTGCAACATCAGATTCAATGGCTCAGGACAAGACAACCTTTTCTATTGAAACAGACCCATCTACATTTGTTTTTAAGGGCTATGCGATTCACATTCGCATTAAACCTGCAGAAAACAAACATATCGTTATTGGAGTTGGGACTTACGCACTTGAATTGCCAAGCCTAATGGTTGATTTGAATGACAAAAATAAAGACAAAGGATGGACTGTTAGAATCAATAGCGCCTATTCTTTGTTTGGAGAATATTATTTCGAGGAAGCGAATAATAAATGGTTTGCAGGTTTACAAGCTGGAGTTCAAAATTACAAAAACAGTAATTCAAACATTCCGAATATTGAAAGTAAATATAGTAATCTTTTATTGATGCCTTCAATTGGTTACAACTGGAAACCATTTGAGTTTCCACTTTATTTCAAACCTTGGTTTGGGTTAGGTTACACTACAAAAATTTCGGGCAGTAACACAATTGCCAACTCGGAATATGATATTTCCCCTTTGATTCCTTTTATGACACTGCATATTGGTTACACATTGTAATAGTAGATTTCATCTCGCTCTCAAATATTTGTCCGCCGTGCTTTTTGGCAGAGAGTTTGGGAGCGAGATGTAAAATTCTTTTCATCTTTACAGTTACTTTTTTATTAAACTTTTCAACACATTTATATTCTCCACATCTTCATGCAGGTCATCGCTCTTTGGTGTTTCTAAAATTTTAGGAATGTGAGCGAAGCGTTCATCATTCATCAGCAGACGAAATCCTGTTAATCCAATTGCACCCTTGCCGATATGTTCGTGGCGGTCAACGCGTGAGCCGAGTCCTTTCTTCGAATCATTGATATGAAACGCAACCAACTTTTTTAATCCAACAATTGCATCAAACTCTGAAAATGTTTTTTCGTAACCGGCTTCCGTTGCAATATCATAGCCCGCCGCAAAAATATGGCATGTATCAATGCAGACCGCCATTCGTTCGGGATTTTCTACGCCGTCTATGATTGCGCGGAGATGCTCGAACTTGTAACCGACATTCGTCCCTTGTCCCGCAGTCGCTTCGAGAACACTTTTCACTTTGTAATTTTTTGTTTTCTCGTGTGCGATATTTAAACTCTCACAAATTTTTTTTATTCCTTCCTCATCTCCCGCACCAAGATGCGAACCGGGATGGAAATTCAACAATGGAATTCCTAATTGTTCACATCGTGTCAGTTCATCAACAAATGCGATGCGCGATTTAATAAGAATGTCGGGATTTACCGCGCAGAGATTTATCAAATACGAATCGTGCGAAACAACCGGTGCAATAGTTGCTTTCGCAATTTTGCTTTTGTAGCTTTGAATGTCTTCTTCGGTTAACGGTTTGCCGCTCCATTGATTATTGTTTTTTGTAAATACTTGCAGTGCTGTACTTCCAATAGATGTTGCTCGATCAACCGCAGTATGTACTCCTCCGGCAATAGACATGTGCGCACCAAGAAGAATGTTTATTCGATTCATATTTTTTCCTTTTGAAGACTTCTGAACTCTTGTCCGATAAAAATACAAAGTTATGCCGCCACTTCAAAAACTGCTTCAGAAAAAAACAAAGCTTGTTATCGGACTCATGTCCGGTACATCGGTGGATTGTATTGATGCTGTACTTTTAAAAGTACGCGGAAGCGGAACTGCAGTACGCTGTACGCAACTGGCGTTTGTTTCGTATCCCTATCCAAAGGGAATGAAGGAATTAATTTTAGAAAACTCGCAGCGAGGGAAAGGAAGTGTTGACATGCTGTCAACGCTCAACGTTCTCGTTGCACATTGCTTTGCAGATGCAGCGCGTGCAACAGCACGAAAAGCAAAAGTGCCGCTTTCAAAAATTGATCTCATCGGTTCTCACGGACAAACAGTACACCATCTTCCCGCGCCGCAAAAAATTTTCGGAAAAACTATCCGTTCCACTCTTCAACTCGGCGATCCTTCCACGATTGCAAAACTGACCGGCATTATTACTGTCGGCGATTTTCGTACCGGTGATATGGCGCTGGGCGGTGAAGGCGCTCCGTTAATTCCCTACTTTGACTATCTGGCTTTTCGTTCAACACAGAACAACCGCATGTTGCTGAACCTTGGCGGCATTGCAAACATGACCTTGCTTCCAAAAAATTGTTCGGTGAATGATGTTCGTGCATTCGATACAGGTCCGGGCAATATGCTGATTGATGCAGTAATGAAATTGCTGTATAAAAAAGAATTCGACATCAGCGGAGAGATTGCACACCGCGGCAAAATATTGCCGTCGCTTCTTTCTGCAATGATGCGCCACAGTTTTTTTTCGAAGAAGCCGCCGAAATCTACCGGCAGAGAAATTTTTGGAAATGACTTTGTGCGGCATGTTATTCAACTGGCGCCCGGCACGGTGAAAGAAGATATTATCGCAACGTTAACGGAATTTACAGCGCTCACAGTGTTTGATCAATACCAGCGCTTCGGAAAAAAATATTGCACACTGCGTGAACAGGATGAAATGATCATCAGCGGCGGCGGCTCTAAAAATAATTTTCTGGTAGAGTCGCTTGCAAAATATTTTTCGCCGGCTTCCGTACGCCGTGTTGATGAATTCGGAATTTCTTCCGATGCTAAAGAGGCGATCTGTTTTGCACTGCTCGCCAACGAAACAATCGCCGGCAATCCGACAAATATTCCACAAGTCACGGGCGCTCTGCATCGAACAGTGCTAGGAAAAATATGTTTATAGTTTTTTAAATAAATACTAATGCAAGCAAGGAATAGGATGTAGTATGAGTAACGAAAATACCAATCAACTTTCCACGGAATCTGAGTCAACTGAGAACGATGAACGGCTGCGTTTGTTTATTGACCGGATGCTTGATGGAGTGTATCGCAGTACGCCGCAAGGAAAATTTGTACAAGTGAATCCGGCAATGGTGAACATGTTCGGCTACGAGAGCGTTGATGAACTTCTGGCGGTGGACATTAAAAAAGAATTATACTTTACCGAAGAAGATCGCGAGCAACTCAACCAAAATCCTGCACAAGGACTTGTTGAAGTATTTCGCATGAAGAAAAAAAATGGTTCAGAAATTTGGGTGGAAGACCACGGACATTACGTGTACAATGACGATGGTTCAGTGCGGTATCACGAAGGATTGCTGCGCGATGTTACCAAACGAATTCATACGGAAAATATGCTGTACTATGAGCGTCAGTTGTTAAAAAATTTAATGGATCATATTCCCGATACCATTTATTTCAAAGATACACAAAGCCGCTTCACACGAGTAAATATTGCGCAGGCAACAATGCTCGGGCTGAAATCTCCCGATGAAGCAATTGGAAAAACTGATTTCGATTTCTTTCCTGAACATGCACAACAAGCATTTGACGATGAACAGCAGTTGATGAACACTTCAAAACCAATCATCAACAAAGAAGAACACCTTCTTCGCAACGATGGTACTGACTGCTGGGTGCTGGCAACAAAAGTTCCGATTTTCGATGCACACCATCATGTCATCGGGCTTGTCGGTATGTCGCACGATATTACCGAAAGAAAAATTGCCGAACAGGAATTAGAGAATGAACGAACACTGCTTCGGAATGTAATTAATAATGTGCCAGACCCTATTTATGTGAAGGATATGCAAGGGAAAAAAATTATTGCGAATCTTGCAGAGGCGCATTATTCCGGAAAAGAAACGGTAGAAGAAGTGTTAGGAAAAACTGATGCTGAATTGTATTCTGCTGAAGTTGCCGCGCACAGCAAAAGAGAAGAAGAAGAAATATTCGCAACAGGAAAATCACTAAAAAATTATGAAGAGAATTTTGTTGCTGTTGATGGAAAAGAACGCTGGTTAATCGGCAATAAAATTCTTTTGAAAGACATGAAAGGAATTCCGACAGGAATATTGGGTATTAGCCACGATATTACTGAAAGAAAAATTGCCGAACAGGAAATTGTTAAAGCAAAAGAAGAAGCGGAAGGTGCGGCGCGTGCAAAAAGCGATTTTCTTGCAACCATGAGTCACGAAATCCGCACACCGATGAATGGTGTTATCGGCATGACAAGTTTGCTGCTCGAAACACCGCTGACAGTAGAACAGCTTGAATATACGGAAACTATTCGCTCGAGCGGCGACGCGCTTCTGACACTTATCAACGACATCCTTGATTTTTCAAAAATCGAATCCGGTAAAATGGAATTGGAGAAGCAGCCGTTCTCAATTGAGGCTTGCATCGAAGAGACGCTCGATATTCTTGCACCGAAAGCTACAGAAAAAAAATTAGAGCTTCTCTATCTTATTGATGCTTCTGTACCATCAACAATCATCGGCGACGTAACTCGCATTCGTCAAATATTGGTGAACTTAGTCGGCAACGCAATTAAATTTACCTCGGAAGGCGACATCTTTGTCAGCGTGAACATCACCAGAAAATACGATACTGTTCTGGAATTAGCGTTCGCCGTTAAAGATTCCGGCATTGGTATTCCTGATGATAAAAAAGAAAAACTCTTTCAGGCATTCACACAGGTAGATTCATCTACCACGCGCAAGTTTGGAGGCACCGGACTTGGGTTGGCAATTTCGAAACGATTGGTTGAATTGATGGGCGGGAAAATCTGGGTGGAAAGTGAACCGGGTGCCGGTTCAACTTTTCATTTTACTATTGCAGCATTAACCGAAAACAGACCGAAAGTATTTGTTTCCAATTCAGATTTAAAACACAAGCGTGTACTTATTGTTGACGATAATAAAAATAATTGCACGATATTATCTGTCGAGTGCAAGATGAATGGAATGAATCCGCTGGCAGTGCAATCATCACGTGAAGCGCTCGCCATGCTGGAGCGAGGTGAAGCGTTCGACATTATTATTGTGGATATGTTGATGCCGGAGCTGGACGGATATGAATTCGGTAAACGTATCAAGGCAAATCCGGAGCTGAAACATATTCCGTTGGTACTGCTCACGTCGTCCGGCGTGCAAAATTATTCATCGCAGGAAATTGCGGAGGTGTTCGCATCGTACGCCACCAAACCTGTGAAGCATTCGGTATTGTTTCAAATGCTTGTGCGTGCGTTGACCAATGCGAAAATTGCGCCGCGTAAAACAACAGAAAAAAAATTAGATATAAAACTTGCCGGGCAATACCCGCTGCACATTTTATTGGCAGAAGATAACATCGTCAATCAAAAACTTGCCATCCTTGTCATGAAAAAAATGGGATACACTATTGATATCGCCGCAAATGGAATTGAAGTGCTCGATGCTCTTTCCCGGCAGTGGTACGATATTATTTTTATGGATGTGCAAATGCCGGAGATGGACGGGTTTGAAGCAACACAAGAAGTTTTAAAAAAATATCCGGCAAACGCTCGTCCGGTTATTATTGCCATGACCGCCAATGCAATGGAAGGCGACCGCGAAAAATGTTTGCAAGCCGGCATGGATGATTACATCAGCAAGCCGATTAGAATAGAAGAAATACAAAATAAGATTATCGCGTATGCCGCAAAAAAGTAAATTCATTCTTCGTGCCGCGCGCACCACGGATGTAAAAGTTATTGCTGAATATAATTGTGCGATGGCATTGGAAACCGAACAGCTTGTGCTCGATACGCGCAGAGTAAGAGACGGCGTTCGCTCGTTTTTGAAAAATTCTTCCCACGGATTTTATCTTCTCGCAGAATATGAAAAACACATTGCCGGTCAATTGATGATTACCTACGAATGGAGCGATTGGCGCAACGGCGTGTTCTGGTGGATTCAGAGTGTGTATGTAGCGCCGGCATTTCGCGGAAAAGGTGTGTTTGCTTCGTTATATACTTTTGTAAAAACAAAAGCGCGTAAAGAAAAAAATGTCTGCGGATTGCGTTTGTATGTTGAACAGAGTAACGCAACGGCGCAAAAGGTGTACGGCAAGCTCGGCATGAAAAAAACAGACTACGAAGTTTTCGAAGAAGATTTTGTGCTGAAGCGGTGAGGTTGTTTATTCTCGTTCCCAACGTCAGACACAGAAGCGTGTCAGACGTTGTGCGGGTTACTTTGAACATGTAACCCGCCATTAGATGTTTATCGTTTTAATTTAATTGATGCTTTAATATTCTCGTCAATAATACCTTCATTATTTTTATCATTCGGATCAACCGAAACACCACTTTTATTCTTGAACCAATTTGCTGAACTAATACGTAAAGTTGTTTTTACATCAGCAGTATCTTTACTAATTGTCAACGGAGGAGTAATGTCTATTTTTTGTTTCGCATCAATTTTTGAACGATACGTAAATGCACTATCTTTTCCATTCAACCGAACTGTTCCAGAAATAATGACACTATATTTTTCGTCTTTAAGAAAGTCAGCAAATTGAGTTGTATCTGTTCTTCCTGTAAGAGTTTTTGCTTCTATTCTGTGAACGTCAAATTCAATTCGCTTATAGGAACCATACGGTGCTTCTGATACAGCAATATTCTGTTCAGCACCATTCAAGTTAAGGTCTAATACAAATGCTGCCGTTTTAAAATTCAAACTATCCTCAGTTGCATTTTTAAATTTTAAATCTTTAATGACAAACCGCGCCCGCAAAATTATTACAGTATCCACGCCTGTAACCGAGGAAATTTTGCCCAAGGAAGATGTCGTATAAGAAGAATTTAAGGATAATGTCCCTTTGGTCGAAGTTACTACGGGAGATGAATCATCCTTTTTACATGCGCTAAACAATAGCAACACACCAAGAGAAAGGTGAAGAAAAATATTTTTTTTCATAATGCTTCCTTTTATTTATTATAAAAATAGTGAATGAACTTATATTAAGATACAATCAATATTAGTGATTCAACGTTATCTATATCACTTTTTTTTGTAACCTCGTTCCAACGTTAGACATAAATACCATTCATCATACTTTTTGTTTCTCCGAGATATTTACAATACACTTGATAGGTATTCCGAATAGGAACGAAGCTATTTTTTTCTCTTTTTTTGATACTTTTTAGTATCTCGAAGTCAGATTTGAATTTTCACCAAACGCTTCGCCGCGCCACTTGATGGCGCTCCGAGCTATAAACGAATAGTTGTTCGCGAAGCCGAGCCATTGAGCGACCACAATACTCCTTTTCAAAAGACGGAGCGTCGTGTTTACGTTTGTCTGAAGTTTTGATGGCATCTCTATTTAGTCACCAGAAATTGTAATATGTCGCTTATTCTTACAGCCATTGCCGGTTTTTTAGGATATATTTCAGAGGGGATTACCATAGACATCATTCCTATCACTTTATCCGAAGATTTCAATAGACAGGGACCTCCCGAGAATCCCAATTTTGATGTATGGCTCAATTTAATCATAAGTTTATTATCCAATTTGACATCGTTTGCATTTACAGTAATCCTCAATATATCTTCAACTTTGCCATCTTGTTGGAACTCCTTCAAAATAATGTTCTCAAGAAACAAATGGCCTTTTTCAATCTTGATTCTGTAATCAATTAGACTCTCATCGGTTGGGAAACCAATATTGTAAACCGAATCGCCCACGTTGAAATCATTAGCGAATGAGTAGACGCTTACATTGTTATCATATTGAATTACCTCCCCGATTGCCAAATCATATTCAGGAACTAGTTTTTTGATTCTGATATCATTAATGATATATCCTCTGTTGTTTACCAAGAATACTTTTACTTTTGGAAAATTCTTATTTGGAATGAAAACTGAATCGTTGAAACAATGGTGAGCTGAAATAAAAATCTGTTCTTTAAGAAAAAAGGCGCTTCCACAAATCCCTCCTTCGGCCGTATTTGTAATAGGATCATAACTGATTTTGAGAATCGCCCACGTCATATCCTTCTCCCTAGTTGATGCATAGATAGATGTAATCATCGACGAAAACAAAGAAACGGTTACGAATAGATACGAAAGAATCGATCGGTTACCTTCCTTTAACATTTGAAGCCCTTTATATTCTTGTCAATGTAGTCTTAGAAGCCATCAAAATTTCAGATAACGTGTCGCGGAGCGAAGCGCAGCGGCACGAAGGAGAACAGCGACGGAGGCGCGGCACGTTATCCAAAATGGAGCGGAGCGACATTTTGGATAACGGTTTGCGGCTTGGCGAAGGGCGGGATTTTTAGCACTAAAGTTCATACGAAGCACAAATGTTTGTTTGAGCACAAAAGTGTCATCGAAGCACGTCAGCCCGCCTTTTGCCAAACCGCTGTTAGCGGTAGGGCATTTCATCCTATATCTAATTTGTTGTCGCAATGGTTAATTAATGAATCCTATAATATATTGTAATGGTGTGTAAATTATGAAATATCAAAAATATGATTGAAGTCAAAATAAAAAACCAACGTTTATATGGCAAGTTGAAATAGAATGAATCTCCAATCAGTCCGATACCTATTAACCAGAACAAAGGTGTGTAAGCTGGTGCAATAAATCCTAAGATACTATTGCTCCATGCACTATTTGGAAAATAAATCAAGACAAGCCAGGAGGCAAAGTATAATATAGTCCCACCTACATATATAAAAAGTCCTCTTTTTTGTGTCATTGTCGAAATACTCAGAGGCATCAGCAATGTAAATATGAAAACTACTGTCCGTGTAATATTTTCTCCATATGTCAAAAAAGATGGAATGTCTTTCCAAAATATTTCTGGTTGAAAGTCTTTAGGTAATTTGTTTGCCATGACAAGATTCCAAACCAAAATCGGGATGGTCAAAAGGAAACAATTAATAAAATATTTTTTAACAGTATCTATGTTCATTCTGTCGTCTATTTGTGGTCTCGGTTGCCTTTCCGCTAACGTTTGAGGCTATGCGCCGTATGGGTTTGCGTGGCTAAGTCTGTATCACGCGATACAAACCTTGCCTGCGGGCGATGCACTTGGCATACCACTGAAACCCTTATGGCGTATGAGCCTGTGTTGTGCGTTCGTTAATTTTTTTTATTGAATCAAAATTAAATCCTTTTGTTATTAGCCAAACAGCTAAAAATAACTCATTTAAAATAATCGGCAACAATAATACTTGTAGTATTGGCAAATCAAATCCAAATAGATTGATAATTGTTACTATAAAAAGCATTAGTGTTGCAAGAATACCCCAAACTGAAACAAATCTTGGAATAACTTGTGTACGATAAAATAAAATATAAAAAAACAATGCCCCAGAAATAAAAAAATATATGTGAATATCCTTATAGATTATTTCTCTATAGCCCTCTAATGAGGGAAAAATAATAATAATACCTCCAATAATCATCAATAAGCCTTCAATAAATCTAGATGCCAAATATGCATAATTCATTCTTTTATTATCACTTATATTGAATATTGGGAACATTAATATAGGTATACCAATTACAGCTAAACCACTCACAATATCTGTGATGAATCCCAAAGCGATGTTTTTAGTGATAGAATATGTTAGCATGCTATAGGCTGCTAAAATGAATACACCAACTAATGAAGCTCTTTGTTTATCAGAAATACGAATCATCATTTTTTTTATAATTAATGTTTTACTTTCTAATCTTTTTGAATTTAGCAGTTTTTACTAAAGTTACCGAACCGGTGTTAAGTAAAATACAATGCTACCGTTCATGCTTATATTGAAGAATTTATAGTCTGTTTCAGTTGTTTTAAGCCAAAATAATTGTGGTCCTAGCCGAATACCCCATCTTTTGGCTATGAACCATTCCTTATCTATACTCATATTTATTGCGTATCCATTTCCACCATCTTTTCCAAATGCATCAGACCATTTTTGGGCAAACGACACGTTGCTATAAGCTCCTAAAACAGATATTTTAATATCAATTGGCGTTCGATAACTAAAACCAAGTCCAAATGCATCAAGATTTATGTAATTATAATCTCCTACTTTTTGCTTATTCAAACCGCCAAATTCACCAATTTGTACTGCAAACTTATCTGTAATACCCCAACCAATTGCATGATTTTTAGTCACAAACGAGAGCCCAATACTATTAATATTTGAATATTCTGTTGTAAGTCCTGGACCAACACTAAATTTTATGAATAATCCTTTTTGTGCATTAACATAAGTTAATGAGGATAAGATAAAACAAAACAATAGAATCAACTTGTTATAAATATTATTTTTTTTCTCTGGTTTTAATATCTGTCTCCACTTTTTTGCCAAACTCAGATTAAGAAAGTATTTAGTTTTGTTCATAAGATTTTTTTTTAATTCATATAAGACGAATATGTTGGCTAATTTGTTACTCGCTGGGGAGTTCCATTTAATGACGCACAACGTTTTGCAGCTACCAGCAGTTGGCGACTTCTGGCACTACTTTTCAAATATATCACTGAACTTTCTTCCAGCACAAATCTTCAATAAACCACTGAATCGCCAATTGCTGGTAGGTGCTGTTATATGCAGTTTTTATATATTTCATCGAGCAGTCTAGTCAGTTTAGTAAAGTCATAATTGTCATTGGCAGTTTTTACGCTTTTGAATTTTCTTACGTAGTCATCTTTATTTTCGAGTGAACCTTGATAAGCGTTAAAGTCCTTGTTATAATTTGTCCACCTGATTTTTGGATTTGATTTTGTTAAATCTAAAAAACATTCAATTGCTACTGCCTTACCATTTATGTTTTCATTTGTTTCTCCTGTCGGTCCAACAGTTAAAAAATTAGTAAATTCTTCGAGTTCCGGAAGTTTCATAATTTTCATTTGGCTTGGCAAATTAAGATTATTAGTCTTGTTGAATTTGTCCAGTCCTTCCAAATCATTGTCAAACAGTACAAGTGTTTTATTCTGAATTCTTATGCTTGTCAAGCCCTGACAGAACCGATACAAATTCCCTGTACCTGTGAATGGATAATTGTCTTCCATATCAACGAAGGTAAAGAAGTCCAAAATATCAGGTTTAAGCAATTCCAAACATTTCTTAATAATAAATGTGTCTGAACTACCTTCTGTTACAATTAGAAATTTATCTGCTTCCTCAACTCCTACAAAAATTTCCTTTTCATTAGTCCAACCTCCGTCAATGACATCTTGAGTTCGCCACTCTAAATTCATTGCTAAGTTGTTCGGATTTTCAATGAGAAGTCGAAGAGTAAAAAGAGGGTCAAGGTTTTCAAAATACGCACCTATATCTTTATCTTTAATATCAATATGGTCTTTTAAATCTTTGAAAGTTTCATTTAAGAAAATGTTCTCGATTACATATTCTCCTAAATCATAATCACCATCTTCTTTTTTGTTTTTATAGTCTTTGATATTAATTTTTGAAAAGATTGCGAGCATCGTTTCAAAACTTATTTCGGGTTGTTCTAAGTAGTCTGGATAATTGTCGTTGTATTCTTGGAAATGGCTATTTAATTTTTGTAACGAGTAACCTAATAATTCAAGTCTGTTTTTTACTCGTCCCAAAGAAGTTGAATAGCCTGGTTTTAAAATAACTTCATTGTAAGCGTAGTAATATGGAATATCCTTTTTGTCTGTCGGTAGAAAGAGTTTTGAGTAGTCCCTGAAACCAAAGTTTTTACCCCAGTCAAGTTCTAATTCTCCTACTCCTAAAGATATGTATGAACCCATAGATTGTCGTCTGTCCTAAAATTGCATATAACGTGCCGCGCCTCATGCGAAGTGACGGCAAACGGAGCGAAGCGGAGTCTGACGGCATTTCGCATAGGCGCTGTTATCCGAAGTGTCGCGGAGCGAAGCGCAGCGGCACGAAGGAGAACAGCGACGGAGGCGCGGCACGTTATCCAAAATGGAGCGGAGCGACATTTTGGATAACTATTGTAATAACGCAATAGTCTGTTTTTTCTCTATAAACATGCGTCTATTGTACCATTTTGGCATGATATACGTTCGCCGCGGCGAACGTTTATTTTATTTTTAGTTGAAAGTTACTGGCAACTATATAATGTTGTGTTCTTCTGTTATCAATATCGTTCTTTGTATTCTCGTTCCCAACAAGAAAATGGAATAGAATTGTATATCAACACAGATGTATTGGAAAATTCTTTCTCCTAAAAAATACTCAACTTCACATACTTACCCGGATGTTCCTTTAAATCTTTCACCAGCTCATTCAAATTTACTGAAAGACTATCTAAGTGCTGGTATAATTTTTCATCGTTAATCATTTTCCCCATCGTCCCTTCGCCCCGTTCAATTTTTTTGGAAACATTTTCAATTGATTCGCTTGCCGCCTTAAACCGCTCCGATGCTTGTTCTAATGTATTTGCCGCCGTACGCAAGCTTGCAATTCCGTCGTTAATGTTTCCCCGCTGCGTAAGTGCGATAGTGTCTAAATTCATCGCAAACTTTGAAAGATTGGTTGAGAAGACGGCAAAATTTCCCACCGCATAATCAATGTGTTCACCTTGCAGCCGGATAATTCCTTCTAATTCCTTTGTTGTCTTGTGCACATCTTCAAGAATGAGTTGAATGTTTCTTCGTGTTTGTTCATCAAACGTGGTGTTCACGCGTTCAAGAATGCCGAGCACGTTGCTGGAAATCGGCGCGAGTGTGGAAGTCAATTCCGTCAAGTCGGCTTCGTACGCGCCGCTCAAGGTATCGCCGTTGTTTAATGTTTCGTTCATTCTACCGGGCGTGATGGCAATTTGTTTTCCCCCCATTAAACTTGCGCTTTTAATGTACGCTTTCGAATCGCGTGCGATGCGGACGTCTTTTGAAAGCGCAACATCAACCGCAATCGCCGTTCCGACAAGCCGCAAATCTTCAACCTTGCCGATTATTAAACCGGCAATCGTAATCGGACTTCCTTCGGTGAGTCCATTCACATTACCATAATAGATGGTAAGTCTGTAATCCTTCTTGCGAAAATCCATTCCGCGAAGATAGATGATGCCGCCGACAAACACTATTGCGGCAAGAAAAACGGTGATGCCAAGTTTTGCTTCATTAGAAATTTTCATACATCGCCTCTAAAAAATATTGCAATTTTTTTCGTAATTACTCACTTCAAATTATAAAACATTAACCACGGATTGCACAGAAAAAACGCGGATTCATACAGAGAACGTATTAAATGTAATCGGTGAATATCAGTGCTATTCCGTGTTATCCGTGGTTAATTTCATTTAAACTCTGTATTTCGCTGAGTCATTACATTTTTTCTACGTTTCAATTTCACTTTCAATGTACTTGCGTACTTCTTCATCCGGTGAATTACGAATTTCATCTTTCGTGCCGACTGTACGGAACGAACCTTGTTCAAAAATTGCAAAGCGGTCTCCCACAACAAACGCACTGTGAACATCGTGCGTAACGACAATGGAGGTAACGCCAAGTGTTGTTTTCAATTCGTTGATAAGAAGATTGATACCATCGGCGGTTTCAACATCGAGTCCGGTTGTCGGTTCATCGTACAGCATGTAGCGCGGAGTCAGGGCGATCGAGCGCGCCAAGCCGACACGTTTTTTCATCCCGCCGCTCAAGCTCGAAGGCATCACCTTTGCTACGTTGGAATCCAACCCGACAAGTGAAAGCGCATAATGGATGTGTTCGGTAATTTCTTTTTCTCGATAATCACTGTGGCGGCGCAGCGCCAGTGCAATATTGTCACCAACCGTCATCGAATCGAACAACGCGGCGCCTTGAAATAAAAATCCGAATTTAAAACGAAGTTTTTGCAATTCTTTGAAACTCATCTGCGCAACATCTTTTCCATCAACAAGAACAGCGCCGCTGTCCGGTTTCACCAAGCCGATAATCATTTTCAGCATCACACTTTTTCCGCCGCCGCTTTTGCCGAGAATGACAATCGTTTCTTTATCGCGCACTTCAAGAGTAACACCGCGGTGCACTTGTTTCTCGCCAAATTTTTTCCAGATGTTTTGCAGTTCAATCATCAGAGCAGCACGCTCGCTAAAATAAAATCCATCACCACAACGGCAAGACATGTAAGCACAACAGTATTCATCGTCGCTTTCGCCACACCTTCCGAACCGCCTTCCACTTTAAAACCTTGATAGCATGCAATGGAAGTAATTGTATAACCGAAAAAAACCGCTTTGATAAGTCCGAAGACTGCATCCCACGTTTCGAATGAACTTTTCATTCCGCTGATAAATGCTTCGCTCGGAATATTGGCAATGGTAACAGCGCCGAACATACCGCCGAGCAATGCAACCACATCGCCAAAAATAATAAGCACGGGGAACATGATGATGCCGGCAAGTACGCGCGGTGTGATGAGAAATGAAATGGAATCGAATGCTAATGCATCGAGCGCATCAATTTGCTCAGTAACGCGCATACTGCCAAGCTCTGCGGTGATTGTTGCGCCCACTTTGCCGGCGAGAACAAGCGCAGTCAGCAGCGGTGTTAATTCCAGCAACACAGATTTTGTTACCAAACTACCCACCACAGCGCGCGGAATCCAATCGTACAATTGATACGACGACTGCACTGCGGTTACCATGCCGACGAATGTAGAAACAAACAGTACAATGGGAATAGAATTGACGCCAATCATTACCATTTGCTGGAAAATGTTGCGCGAATATTCTTTTGCGTTCGTTGCATTGCGCATCATCCACCACACAATGGCAAAATACTTTCCCAAATGTTCAAAGAAACTTACCGCACCTCTGCCGAGTGCGCCAAAGAATAGTACATCGCTTGGTGATTCTTTTTCAGACATGATAATAGTAGTGAGTGAGCAATAAAAATTTCTGCGCTAATATTGAAAATTGAGGTGTGAAAATCAAGAAATGAAAAAAGCGGATCCCTTTTTTAGAAAGCCGCTTTTTTGTAATTCAAAATTATTTAGGGTTCACTGAAATACTCTTTGCGCGTCATTGCGAGGCGTTTTTGCCGAAGTTCCGCTGTACGGAATCCCGTACAGCGGGACAATCTTAAAAATTTGAAGAAAAGATTGTGCCGAAGGCATTCCTTTGGAACTTCGCTCATAAAAAACACTCGCTCGCAATGACTTTTTCAGCGAGAACTATTTAGTGTTGCTACTCCATAAATTCGTACGACGCAACTTTTATTTCAAACTGCTGTCCCGTTTTGTAATGATGTGCATTCGGTCCGGGAATTGCTTCCTTCACCTGCACTGTTGCCCAGCATCCCTGCATTTTTTCAATGGATGCTTTGTAGAGCGGAACATTGTTGAGCGCACAAAGATATGTTTTATCAATTTCAAGCGCGTGCGTATGTTTATGTGTGTTGTTCATAAATACGGTAGTAAAAAATTTCACCGCAAAGACACAAAGGCGCGAAGGAAAAAATATTAACAAATAAGAATAAACATTCCAAAGGAATCTGGCGAAGCCATCATTTCGTGACCTTCGGGACTTTGCGTCTTAGCGGCTTTGCGGTGAAAAGTTTTTTACGGTGTTGGTTTCGCTTTTTTCATTTTTAAATAGAGCAACACAAGTGCAACCAACACAACAATGCCAATGATATACAACAGCATGTTGGATGACTGCGTTTTTGATTGCCATGTCGCGATACGCTGCGCAAGTTCCGCTGCCTGAGCTTCTGTGATGATGCCGGCTTCTTTCATGTTCGGAATCCACACAGGCGAAATTTCTTTCGTCCACGCATCTTCAACAAACAACGCAAATGCTTTGTGGCGTGTTTCATCGCTTTGTTTGTTCACATTATTGGTTTCGTCATCAATAAAACTTACGATGTTGTTAAAAAATTCTTCGCCACTGTTAAATGGTTTTACTGTTAAGTTGCGCTTGGTGAACACTTCGTTCAATGTCTTCCAGAAAATTGCGTCAACTCGTTTGCCCCATTCGGTTACCATGGTGTCAATAGTTGGAACTTCTTTTGCTTTTTCTTTCGATGATAAATAAATGTTTGCCAGCTTTGGTCCGAGACCTTTCCATTGCGATGCAAATTTTTTCTGTTCTGCAGTTACGCGTGCAATATCTTCGCCGGAAAGCGCTGTCGTTTCCAAAAATTTCACATTGTCAACAATAGAACGCTTGATATTTGTTAACACATTGTTTCTTTCAAATGCGGCAACACGTTGTTTGCCCACATCTCCTATTGGTGCAGGACTTTTATCATATTGTAAAAACATACTATCTACCAATGCAAAAATCATCTTATCGCGTTCGTTAAGATTTGAACGAAGTTTGGCAATAAGTTGTGTCAGCGAATCAAGTTTCTCTTTACTCTCCTTTGCTAGCACGCTTAATGTCTGCACCTGTGCAAGCAATGATGCATTTTCACCGCTTAATTTTTCCACTTGTTCGGAAAGCATCTTCACTTGCGTTTCCAGTTCGGCAATGCGTACGCCTTGGTCGCTGATAAGATTTACTTTTATAGCAATATCCTGAATCTGTTCGCTGATTTTTCCGAGATTTTTTTCGAAGTTATCCGGATAGAGCGCTTTGTCTAAAAATGCTTTATGAGATTTGAAATCTCTTTCAAGCTTGACAAGACTTTCATTTACTTTTGCAAGATCGTCTGCGGTGGTCATTGTCTGCGCAGATTTTACGATTGATTTTACTTGAGCTTCAAAATCTTGTTTTATTTCTGCATCAGATTTTTCCTGCGCCGTAATATATGCAAAAGAAAAAATCAGTGAGGCGATACACATCATTGTTGTTTTCATTTTTGTCCTCCTTGAAGAATGCCGTTTTGCGTTAATCTCAATTTTTCTTTTCCGTTGAGCAACTCAATATACGAATCACGCTGATTGAATTTCGGATCTGCCATCGGCGCGGTTTCGGAAATCAAAATCTTTTTTTCGAGCGACAGTTTTCCATAGCCGGAAGCGAAGACATATACATTTTTGAATTTCGGTGCAGCAATAAAATACATTCCGCTTTTATCACGAATAACGCGGACTGTTGCGTCTTTCCACGCCGAACTATCGGCAAGTTCTGCGAGAAACAAAGGTTTAACGCTAAACGAAACGGCGTACCGCTGTGCATCTGCCATTCCTTTACCATCTACAGTAATTGCTTCTTCGGCAGCCCACGAAAAATCTGCCGGTTGAAGCGCGAGTGATGAACAACCGACTACAGTTGCCATCAACAGTACAACACCAACGACGAGTTGTTTCATAGATCCCTCTCTTTTTTGATTTTGATAAAACGGTGTATTATTTCTTTTTTGATTTTTTCTTTTCAACTTTTTTCGATTTAGGTTTTACTTTTGATGCTGTCTTTTTCTTCGGCGCTGTTTTTGTTTTAGCTGAAGAGGTCTTCTTGTTCGCCTTCACCGGCATCGTTATCTTTTTTTCTGTTTTCTTCGTTGTCGGTGTTGCTTCTTGCTTCGTCGCTTGTGTCGCTCTCTTCGAAGAGGTTGTAACTACTTTTTTTTTATCGCTTGATTGTTTTTCTCCGGAAGAATTCATTTTTTGTTCTTCAACAACTTCGAGTTGTTTGTCTTCTTCTTCCTCAGATTTTACAATTGCAACAGCAGCAACGCGGTCTCCTTCAGAAATCCTGATAACACGAACACCGGATGTATTGCGTCCTGATACACGAATTTCATCGGCGTGCTGGCGGATAACCATGCCGCCGGTTGAAACGACCACAATATCGTCGGTATCCTGCACTTCTTTTATTGCAACCATTTTACCGGTTTTTTCGGTGGCACGCAACGTACCAACACCTTTTCCGCCGCGATGACTGATACGGTACTCATCCAAGTCACTTCGCTTTCCGAATCCGTTTTCTGTAACCACAAGAATGGTTGTCTTCATGCGTTTCAAACTTACCGCGCCAATAACTTTATCATTATCTTCAAGCCTGATTGCACGAACACCTGATGCCGCTCTGCCCATTGCACGCACTTCGCTTTCGGGGAAGCGGATGGCAACACCTTCGTGTGTGCCGATGAGAATTTCATGCGTACCGTCGGTGAGTTTTACATCTTTCAACAAATCATTTTTATCAAGAGAAATTGCTGTGATGCCGCTCTTGCGAGGATTGCTGAATTCCGACAACGCAATTTTTTTCATTTGTCCGTGTTCGGTTACCATAAAGACAAACTGATGTTCAACAAATTCTTTCACTGCCAAAAACGCGTTAATGTTTTCTTCGCCGCCTTTTGCAATTAAATTGACAACTGCTTTGCCTTTTGATGTGCGGCCGCCTTCGGGAATTTCAAATACTTTCAGCCAGTAACATTTTCCTTTGTCTGTGAAGAAGAGAATATAATTGTGTGTGCTGGCAACAAACATGTGTTCGATAAAATCATCTTCGCGCGATGCTGCACCGGTAATGCCTCTGCCGCCGCGTCCTTGTCTGCGGTACCCGCTTACAGGGAACCGTTTAATGTAGCCTTGATGGCTGATGGTGATAACAACTTCTTCTTCCGCAATCATGTCTTCAATTTTAAATTCTTCTTGCTTGTAGATGATGTCGGTTCTGCGCTCATCGCTGTACAGTTCTTTTACCGCAAGCAAATCTTCTTTGATGATTTCTAATTGCAATTGTTTGCTGGCAAGAATTGCTTTCAATTTGTTGATGAGTTTTATTATTTCACGATATTCATCTTCAATTTTCTTGCGCTCTAAACCTGTTAAACGCTGCAAGCGCATTTCCAATATTGCTTTTGCCTGAATCTCAGACAGTTTGAATTTTTTCATCAAACCGTTCTTTGCAGTGTCGGTATCTTTCGACGCTTTGATCAGTTTAATAATCTCATCAATATTGTCGAGCGCGATGATGTAACCTTCCAAAATATGCGCGCGTTTTTCTGCTTCGTCTAAATCAAATTTTGTGCGACGCACAATTACTTCGTTGCGATGTTTGATGTACTTCTCAATCGTATCGCGCAACGTGAGCACTTGCGGACGACCTTCCACCAATGCCAGCATAATAATGCCGAACGTTGTTTGCATCGTTGTGTGTTTATACAAATTATTCAGCACAACACTGGCGTTTGCATCACGTTTTAAATCAATCACAATGCGCATACCATCGCGGTCGGATTCATCATTGATTGCGGAGATGTCTTCAATTTTTTTATCACGCATCAAGTCGGCAATTTTTTCGATGAGTGATGCTTTGTTCACCTGATATGGAATTTCGGAAACGATAATACTTTGACGATCGTTCTTTGCGGTTTCAATTGTTGCTTTTGCGCGAAGTGTGATTTTTCCGCGACCGGTTGTGTACGCTTCTTTCACACCTTCGTAGCCATAAATTATTCCGCCCGTCGGAAAATCCGGCGCTTTGATAAATTTCATCAATTTCAGATTATCAATATCCGGATCTTTAATCATCGCAATGCAGCCATCTACCACTTCCGATAAATTATGCGGCGGAATATTTGTCGTCATACCAACAGCAATACCGCTTGAACCATTGACAAGAAGATTCGGAATGTTTGCGGGTAGAACTGTCGGCTCTTGCAGCGTGTCGTCAAAGTTTGGAGAAAAGTTTACGGTATTCTTTTGCAAATCGCGCAGCATTTCTTCTGCAATTTTTGACATGCGCACTTCTGTATAACGCATTGCCGCCGGCGAATCGCCATCAACAGAACCAAAATTTCCTTGTCCATCAACCAACATGTAGCGCAGAGAAAAATCTTGCGCCATACGAACAATCGTATCATAGACTGCCGTATCTCCATGCGGGTGATACTTACCAAGCACCTCTCCAACTACACGCGCGCTTTTTTTATACGGCTTGGCTGCCGTCATACTCAGTTCGTGCATACCAAACAACACACGTCGATGCACAGGTTTCAATCCATCACGCACATCCGGAAGCGCACGAGACACAATAACCGACATCGAGTAATCGATGTACGAACCCTTCATTTCATCTTCAATATCTACGGGAACAATTTTTTCGTTTGTAGCCATGTATAACGTTCTTTCCTAAAATTTCTGTAACTACTCAGCGTGAGTAACCCTTGAAGGGTTCTGTTAAAATAAAGAGCGGTATTTTGATGTAGCGTAAAATCAATTAATAAAACCCTTCAAGGGTTTTTACTTCCAAGTAAGATACGCTGAGTAGCGCGTTCAGTACGCCTTCGGCGAATTTTTTTCAAATAGAGTAACTCGAAATTTTCAATTTTTAACCTCTTGATTTATTTGAGGTTACAACGAGTTACTTAGGAGTTACAAATTTCTCTGCTTAATAAATTTCCTGTACTGTTTTTTTGTATTCACCAACTAAATCTTTATTCAAGAGTGTGCCAAATTCACCCAGCCAATGTTCAATATATTTTTCATCCAATGCTTGCTGCACATTTACAATTCCTTTTACATCTTCAATATCGCGCGGTCTGCCTGCAAACATTTTATGAATAATTGTGTCTTCCGCTGTTGCAAAACAGACATCGGTATTGCCGACTTTTATTATCGCCGCTCGCCGAATTGCCTGCCGTTCATAAGGCAAAAAAGAAAACAATAAATCAAAACGAACTCCATCTTTTTCATCTTGAAGTAAAAGAACATTGTTGTGTTGAGCAAACTCTTTTTCGTTTGGCACAACAGAGATCAAAGAAATTTTTTTTACTACCCGCAACACTTTTTCTAATTCATTAACATCAACACCAAGCGTAATATCAATATCTCTCGTAAATCGTGGTTCGCCATGCATGAGCACTGCCTGTCCACCGATAACCATGTATGGAATGTTTGCTTCGTTCAGCGCTTGCGCTGCGCGTTCAATATGGCGCTGGAATTTTTCCATTCAATATGTGTGCAAGAAAAATTTTTTCTTGTATTCTTTTTGCTTCCTGTTCAGCAGAAAAATTTCCAAATTTTTTTGCGTGCTCAAACATGGCGTCCATCAAAGTAAATTTTTGTTCAATCGTCAGCGGGTGATTTCTGTTGAACGCTTGTTCTGCTTTTTCTATTTCTTGATAATTACGCATCATTGTTTACACATCCAAGTTGCGGACATACTTCGCGTTCTTTTCAATAAACGCTCTGCGCGGTTCAACTTCGTCTCCCATTAAAATTGAAAACGTGCGGTCCGCGTCTGCTGCATTTTCAATACCAACGCGCAGCACTGTGCGCGTATCGGGATTCATTGTTGTTGACCACAACTGCTCAGGATTCATTTCACCTAAACCTTTGAAGCGGGAAATAACAATGCCGCCGATTTTTGGCGCACCTTCTTCCGGTGTAACTCCCGCTTCTTGCTCTTCTTGTTTCGCACTGTTTTTTTCACCTTTTAATTTTTTCAACACTTCATCGCGTTCATCGTCATCGTACGCATAATGCTCTTGCTTTCCTTTTTTCAATTTATACAGCGGCGGCTGCGCAATATACACATGACCAAGTTCGATGAGTGGTTTCATGTAGCGGAAAAATAATGTTAACAACAATGTGCGGATATGCGAACCATCGACGTCCGCGTCGCACATAAGAATAATTTTAAAGTAGCGAAGTTTTTCAGTATTAAATTCATCGCCCACACCGGCACCAATCGCAGTAAAAATATTTCGCACTTCTTCGTTTTCCAAAATTTTATGAAGACGCGCTTTTTCCACATTTAAAATTTTTCCTTTTAAAGGAAGAATTGCCTGAAAGCGTCTATCGCGTCCTTGCTTTGCCGAACCGCCTGCCGAATCTCCTTCAACGATGTACAGTTCACAATGTTCCGGATCGTTAATTGAACAATCTGCAAGTTTGCCGGGAAGCCCCGCACCATCCATTGCATTTTTTCTGCGTGTTAAGTCGCGTGCTTTTCGCGCCGCTTCACGAGCCTCTGCGGCGCGTACACTTTTTTCGATAATGCGTTTCGCGTCGGGAGAATTTTGTTCCAGCCAATTTGCCAGCTCTTGACCAACAACGGATTCGACAATACTTTTTATTTCTCCGTTGCCAAGCTTTGTTTTTGTTTGTCCTTCAAACTGCGGTTCAGGAACTTTTATGCTGAGTACCGCTGTCAAACCTTCGCGAAAATCATCGCCGGTTAATGCAATTTTTCCTTCTTTCACCTGTCCGCTTTTGTACGCAAAATTATTCAGTTGTCGTGTGAGCGCGGTTTTAAATCCGACAAGATGCGTTCCGCCTTCGTGTGTGTTAATGTTGTTCACATACGAAAAAACATTTTCTGAATATTGGTCGTTGTATTGAAATGCCGCTTCCACTTCGACTGTGCGGTCGTTTTCATCTTTGCCGGTACCTTTTGCGTAGAAAGTTTTTTTCATTATCGAAGGACGTGTCGCATCAACATATTTTACAAAACCGACAAGTCCGTTTTCAAAATGAAATGTTTCTGTTTGTTCTTGCTTGCTGCGAAGGTCGGTAATTTCCAGTGTTGCATCCGGATTTAAAAATGCAAGTTCGCGCAAACGTTCGGCGAGTGTTTCAAATTTGTACACGCGATTTTTAAAAATTTGCGAATCCGGCATGAACGTAACTTTCGTTCCCGTCCTCTCATTCTTCTCCATCTTGCCGATGGTTTTTACTGCTTCAACCGGTTCACCGCGTTTATATTTTTGGTAGAACACTTTGCCTTCGCGGCGCACTTCTACTTCCAACACTTCGCTGAGCGCATTCACGACCGAAACGCCGACACCATGCAAGCCGCCGGAAACTTTGTATGTGTTTTTATCGAACTTACCGCCGGCGTGCAATACCGTCATTACAACTTCAAGCGCAGAACGTTTTTCCTCGGGATGAATGCCGGTCGGAATACCACGCCCATCATCTGTAACCGTAACGCTTCCATCTTTATTTATTTTTACATCAATTGTTCGCGCATACCCGGCGAGCGTTTCATCAATTGAGTTATCAACAACTTCGTACACAAGGTGGTGAAGGCCGCGTACACCAACATCGCCGATATACATTGCGGGACGACGGCGAACCGCTTCAAGTCCTTTGAGTACGGTAATATTCTCTGCGTCATAATTTGCGTTGAGATTTACTTTTTGTTTATGTTCAGCCACTGTTTTTTTTCCTATTAAAAAATATATCTATCCGACCGATTTTTTTTGTTTATCGAAACCGGATATCTTTTATGATATCACTCTTCATGCGATCATGAATTTTTTTTATTATTTCTTGTTTCCTAAATGTAAGTTCTGTGCGCCATGGCGAATTTGAGACTCGCACATATAACACATTTTTTTCTACACGTTCAATTTCTGTTACACGCGCAATTTGCTCGCCGACTATTTCCCGCCACAGTTCGAGTGCGCTGTATTGCTCAATTTTTGTTTTAATTCCGAGATGCTCTATCAGCGCACGCAATACCGTACCAAGCTCTTGCGGAAGTTTTTCTTTCACGCATACACCTCATCGGAAACAAGCGCGCCGTTTTTAATGGTAAATTTTCTGCATTCGTTGTTCCACAGCAGCGTGTTGTTGAAAACATGTTCGCTTGTTGTGGTGATAAAAATTTGCCCGAGTGTTTTAATTAATGCTATTAATTTTTCCGAACGCTGCTCATCTAATTCGCTAAACACATCGTCCAATAAAAAAATTGGAATTTCACCGCATCGTTCTTTTAGGTAAAAAAATTCCGCAACTTTGAGCGCTATCAAAAATGTTTTGTGCTGTCCTTGCGATGCAAACTGGCGAAGCGATAAAGAGTGCAGCGAAAACATCAGATCGTCTCGATGAGGTCCAACCAATGTTGTGCACAGCCGCCGCTCATCGTTTTTCTTTTGCTCTAGCTTTCTACGAAATTCTTGTGTGATATTGTTTATTGTAGCCGAAGAAGGTGTTGAACTTTGCGAAACATATTCTACAATCGGATTTTCTTCTTCGCGAACAAGAAGCGAGTATGCTGTGTACACATACGGCGCAAATTCTCTTGCAAATGCGGCACGTTTTAAAACTATTTTCGAACCGTGCCGCACCAGCATTTCGTCCCACGGATCTATCAGTGCAGAACAATCGCTGCCTTTTGCTTCGGAAAGTATTTTGTTGCGCTGTCGTAAAATTCGTTTGTATTCAATACTGTCTTCCAAATACGCCTTGCTTGATTGCGAAATAACAATATCAAGAAATTTTCTTCGCTCAGACGGAGAACCAAATGTTATTGTATTGTTTTCGGGAGATAATATCACTATGGGAAACTGGCCGATGACGCTTGAAAGTTTTTCTATCTCGGTAGTATTAACAAAAAACTTTTTTTGTTTCTGCTGTTCGCTGTATGCAACACGTACCGTGTGAAATATTTTTACATCCGAAAGAAATTTCCCCTCAACTTCAAAAATATCTTTTCCTTGTTGAAGCACTGTCGAATCTGAACTTGCATAAAAACTTTTTGTAAGAGATAAAAACGACAACGCTTCTAACACATTTGTTTTCCCTTGCCCGTTTTCTCCCAACAACACATTTATTGATTCACCAAAATTAAAAACAGATTCGGTGTGATTTCTGAATTGGCGAAGTGTTGCGTGAGAAATTTTCATCTGTTTGGTTTGACTGCCAATTAATTATTCAATCGAACAGGCATTACCAACATTAAAAGATCTTCGTTTTCTTTTTGATGCGCCGGATGAATAATTGCCGCACGTGTTGGTGTGCTTAAATTAAATACAATTTCATCATATTCGAGATGCGCCAAAATATCCAGGACATAAGCAGAATTAAATCCTATTTCCATTTCTTCGGATGTATAGTCGCACACTATTGTTTCGTGTGCCTCACTTCCAAAATCAACATCTTCTGCGGTTAATGACAATTCGTTTTTCTTAAGACTAAAACGAATTTGATGTGTTGCTGAGCTTGAATACAGCGACACTCTGCGAACAGAATGAAATAATTCTTCTTTGTTTACTATCAATTTCTTTTCGTTATCAAGCGGGATAACTGTTTCATAATTTGGATATTTGTCTTCAATCAATCGTGAAATTAATGAAGTGTTTCCAAATGAAAACATAATGTGGCTTTCATTGATGGAAATATTTCCGCTTTCATTAGTAGATAATTTTTCTACCAATCCTAATGCTTTTGCAGGAATAACAATATCTTTTTTAAATGTTGAAGACGTTGACGATGAATTGGAAATACGAACCAATCTGTGTCCGTCTGTAGCAACTGCTTTTACATCCGATGTATCAAATTGCAGCAAGATACCCATCATTGAAGGACGAAGTTCGTCTGTACTTACTGCAAATAATGTTTTACTGATAAGCCGCTGTAAAACATCCGGTTCTAAAACAATTTCATTGTTGCTTTTAAATTGTGGTGCGGATGGAAATTCGTCACTTGATTCACCGGTAAGTGCATATTCTCCGTTTTCAGTTTTCATTTTTATTTTGTTATTATCTGTATCAACTGAAAATGTTACGAGTGTTTCCGGTAATGCTTTTATTGTGTCTGCCAATCTTTTAGCAGGTATTGCAATAATACCATCTTGTATTCCCTTAATATCAACGGAAACCGTTACTGATAATTCTAAATCCGTGGCAGTTATTTTTAAAATATTTTTATTCACATCAAAAAGAATATTTTCTAAAATAGGAAGTGTTGATCGTGTAGGTACTACGCCAATTATTTTAGAAAGCGATTTTTGTAAATCGCTGCTTTTTACTGAAAACTTCATAGCATTCTCCTTTTGATGTGAATTATTTTTCGATAGTATAATATACAAAAATTAGGTCTAAACTCAAAAACTATGCAGACGATAATTGTTTGTGCTGAAATTATTTATAGTTTTATTAATAAATATATTTTAAAAAAATAATTATAATAATAATGGTGTTGATATGTTAATAAATACTATAAACAATCCTTTTATATGGTTAAATAATATTTTTATAAGTGTATCATTTGTTAATAACAAGCACATTCTTAACAACCACACCAATATAATTTTTTTTATTGTTCTATAAATAAAATTATATACAATCTCTTAACACACAACAACAGGTTACCAACAGAGAAATGTTAATAAATAAATTTCTCTTTTTTTTTATCTTGCCGTTAATTCTATTTTTTTCCGAATTTGATCAACACTCGTTTTAAATTTTGAATCCAATCGTACTTGATCTTCTACGGTTTGATAGGCATGAATAACCGTGCTATGATCTCTTCCTCCGAAATGCAAACCAATAGTTTTTAATGAACAATTGGTTAATTCTTTTGCTAAATACATTGCTATTTGTCTTGCGCCCACCACTTCTTGTTTACGAGTTTTTGCCCGCAAAATATCCACGGGTAAATTAAAAAATTCGCCGACAATGCGCTGAATTTCTTCAACAGTAAGCGGAGACTTTACTTCACTTACTATAGAGCGTAATACATGCCGAGCCAGATCGGTGTTAATTTCTTTTCCGCCAAAAGTAGATTCAAAGAGAATGCGGGTGTAACATCCTTCAAGTTCTCTCACGTTGGAAGTAACGTTTGCAGCAACAAAATCAATAACATCAGGAGGAATGGAAACATTGTCATCTTCACAACGTTTGCGCAGAATAGCTGTTCGCGTTTCTAAATCGGGCGGCTGAATATCAGCCGTTAATCCCCATTGAAAACGAGAAATTAACCTATCATCCAATCCTCGTAAATCTTTCGGCGGTCTATCAGAAGAAAGAACAATTTGTTTTCCAAGTTGGTGAAGAGTGTTAAAGGTGTGGAAGAAACTATCCTGCGTACTTTCTTTTCCGGAGAAGAATTGAATATCATCAACAATAAGAATATCCATACTTCGGTAATAGCTTGTAAAGTCGTTCGCTTTATTGTTATGAATAGCATCAATAAATTCATTTGTAAAGCGTTCGCTTGAAACATACATCACGCGCTTTGCTTTTCCGCTTTCAATAGCTGCATTACCAATAGCCTGAATGAGGTGTGTCTTTCCAAGACCCGTACCACCATAAATAACCAAAGGATTAAAGGATGTGCCGCCAGGATCGTTAGAAACAGCGTTTGCTGCTGCCCGCGCCAACTGATTGCTCTCACCCTTAATATAATTTGCAAACGTGTATCGTTGATTCAAAAATGTTTTTTGATACGCCATCGGTTCTACAGAATTTACAGCAAGAGAAATATTGCTGTACACAATATTCTTTTCTGTTGCCGGAACGCTTTGCACAGGAGCCTGAAAAGGCATCATACTTTCTTCTGCATCATCGGAAGAAAGTATATATGTAAACTTAGCACCGGCACCAATAATTTTATCAAGAGTAGAATGAATAAGCGAGTAATAATGCTCTTCCAACCATTCCCAAAAAAAATGGCTTGTAACCTGAACAACCAACTCGTTGTTTTCAAATTTGACTGGTTTAATAGGTTCGAACCAAGTTTTAAAACTCTGTAGGTTTACTTCAGCTTTAACGACAACGAGAAACTCTTCCCAAATTTTTTCGGCGGGCTTAATATCTGTTTCAATAGTCATAATAAATTTTCAACAGTCAAACAATTAGTTATTAACAAAGTTATCCACAACAACAAAAAAATAATATTTATACTTTAATCAGAACAAAGAATTGTAAACATTAAAAAAAAGCTATAACCTGTTGTAAAACAAACCAATAAGATTTTTTTCAACGAGTTATCAACAGTTATTAACATATCAAAAACAGTATTGTTGCAACGGCTTGTAAACAATAATTTACAAGAAAAACTTATTCACATTTTTTCAACAACAGTTTTTTGCGACTGTTGCTATAATAATATAGCTTGAATAATTTATAGGTCAAGAAAAAAATTAGAAAAACAAATAAATCTTGTTTCTCGGGCGTAATTTTTTTATTTTGTTATCATCAACTAAAGGATTGTCGGACGACAACCCTTTTTTATTTTAGGAGATTGCGAATTATGAAAAGAACATTTCAACCTCACAAAAGAAAACGAAAAAACACACATGGCTTTCGTGAGAGAATGTCTACAAAAAATGGACGCAAAGTTTTAAACCGGCGCCGTGCAAAAGGACGTCATAAATTAACGGTGAGCGACGAGAAGTAAGACGACGTCTTACTTTCAGTTGTTGTCCTTAAGCATGGTTACTTTTATTGTGTGAACGATCATGCACCGTACGCTTCCCAAAAATTTTATTCTTCGTGGTTATCAAACTTTTTCAGATGTTATAAAAAATGGACAGTTGCTGCAAAGCGAATCGTTACGATGTTTTTATAAAACGGTTCGCCGCGACGCACAGAGAAACGAATCACAAAAATTACCCCGCCTGCGCATTGGTTTTTCCGTTCCAAAGAAAAACATTCCACTCGCCGTTCATCGAAACAGAATAAAGCGTTTGCTTCGAGAAGCATTTAGGAAAAACCAAGAGTTGTTTGTTGCTGTGCAGAGCGGCGATACAGATGTAAATATTGTCGTAATCTACCGCAAGAATATTGTAAAAGATCGTCCGGCAGTACAATTGCACACCATTGAAACAGAATGGATTCATCTTGCGCAAATTCTTGTTGAACGAATACGAGACGAACAATGAAACACTTCTTCATTTTTTTAGTGCGCGCATATCAAACAGTATTCTCTCCGCTACTTCCGGCAAACACATGCCGATTTTATCCGACATGTTCTCATTATTCAATTGAAGCGTTAGAAAAACACGGAGCGATAAAAGGCATCTGGCTTACAATGCGCCGCATCGGAAAATGTCATCCATTCCATGAAGGCGGATACGATCCTGTTCCGGAATCACATTCACACACACACAGTCATCACTAATTATTTTTTTGAATTATGGATAAACAAACAACATTAGGTTTTGTTCTTATTGCCGCCGTTCTTATGGTGTGGATGTGGTGGACTGCACCGAAACCATCACCTAACACAAAACCAGTTACAACACAAGAACAATACAAAAAAGATTCAGTAATTCAACCATCCAACAAAAGTGTTGCCGAGAAAACAACACCGGTTGAAGAGACAACAAAAAAAGATTCTGTCGGAAAATATTTTTCAGCTTCATCAAACGGTATTGAAAAAATTATCACAATCGAAACCGATAATTATATCGCCGAGTTTTCCACAAAAGGCGGCATCATAAAAAAATGGACACTTAAAAAGTATACATCTAACGTACAATATGAAGACGGAAGAATTGAAAAATTTCCAGTTCAATTAGTTGATTACAGCAAAGGCGATTTTAGTTTGCTCTTTACCACGAGCGATGGAAAATTGATCAACACACGGAATTTATTTTTTGATGTACAAACACAGTTTGGAAATACAATAACTCTTTCAAAAGACGATGAGCAAACCATAGACTTTGTTTTGCAAGGCAGCAGTGGAAAAATTGTGAAGTCGCTGCACTTCAAAAACGGAACGTACGGTTTTGATGCTGATATAAAATTTCTTGGTCTGCATGATGCGATAGCCAATTATGAATATCAAATTGTGTGGGAAAACGGATTGCGTTACGCAGAAGACAATAGTGTTGATGAATCGAAAGAAGCAAAAGCATTTTCGTTTGCCGGCGGTGAAGTATCCGAAGTTGATGCTGCAACACAAGAAGAAGTACCAACTTCAAATACAAGCGGCGTTACAGAATGGGTTGCAACACGCACAAAATATTTTGCCGTTGCAATTCTTTCGGATGATAAAAAAGCGAATGGCGCATATTTGGAAGGTCATCATATTGCAGCGCCAAACAACGGCGCCGTTGAGCGATACGCTGTTGCATTGAAAATGCCATTTAAAAATACAGACGAAGAAATCTCAAAAATCAGTGTCTTCCTTGGTCCGTTGGATTTTTCAATTATAAAAAGCTATGACCGTTCGTTAGATAAAATTATGAGTTTGGGTTGGTCGTGGATTCGTCCGGTAACAGTCTACGTTTTTATTCCACTCTTTAAATTTTTGCACTTATTCATTGCAAACTACGGAATCGTCATTATTATTTTTTCCATCATCATTAAACTGGCGCTGCATCCGTTGACGAAAAGCAGTATGAACTCGATGAAGAGAATGCAAAAACTTCAGCCGCTGATGGAAGAAATTCGGGAGAAGTACAAGAACGACGCCAACACAATGAACATGCAGATTATGAAACTGTATAAAGATTACGGCGTAAATCCTGCCGGCGGTTGTTTGCCAATGTTGTTGCAGCTTCCGATTTTATATGCGCTCTACTCTCTCTTCTCCGGTTCTATAGAATTGCGGCAAGCAAATTTTGTGTGGTGGATTACCGATCTTGCAACACCTGATGTGATGGTGCGCTTTCCATTCACCGTTCCGTTCATCGGAAACTTTATCAGCGGATTAACTTTGTTGATGGGTATAACAATGTTCGTTCAACAAAAAATGACAGTAACCGATCCACGACAAAAACAGATGGTGTGGATGATGCCGATTATGATGACAATTATTTTTAATCATCTCCCATCCGGTTTAAATCTGTATTACTTTGTTTTTAATGTTCTTGGTATTGCGCAACAATATTATATCAACAAGCATCATGATAATACACCATTGCAAAAAATTCCGGCGAGCAAACAAAAAAGCGGATTGATGGAACGTCTGCAAAAAAAATTACCACAGCTACCAAAGCAAAAGTAAAAAATTATGTAACTGCTCAGCGTATTTTTTGTCCCGAAGGGAATGGCGTTGCCACCTTCGGCA
>CAYHZL010000003.1:11251-54129 GCA_964361075.1 uncultured Chitinophagaceae bacterium | reverse complement strand
AAGAAATCCCCCTAACCCCCTTTGTAAAGGGGGAATAAAGAGTGTGGAAATCCCCCTTGAAAAGGGGGAAACAGGCTGTAAGTCCGCCGGCTTTTTGGCGGAGGGATTTTTTGAATCAACAAATACGCTGAGTAGTAGTTATAATATTCTTTAAGAAAGATTTTTTTTATGAAAGCATCTTACAACCGTAGAAATTTTTTAAAGACAACCGCCCTCGCCGGATTAGCCGCAAGTGTTGTTTCAAAAACTTCACGAGCAGAATCTTTATTGATTTCATCAACTTCTTCAATTCCAGTCAATCCTATTGAGCGAAAAATTGTTGCCATTTCCAGCAGTAATGGACTTCGCGCAACGGAAAAAGCAATAGAGCTAATCAAAAATGGAAGCGATGCGCTTGATGCAGTGATTGCCGGAGTAAATATTATCGAAGATGATCCGAATGATATGTCGGTCGGGTACGGCGGGCTTCCGAATGAAGAAGGAATTGTTGAATTAGATTCTTCAGTGATGCACGGACCAACACATCGTGCCGGCGCCGTTGCTTCGCTGCGCAATATTAAAAATCCATCTCGTGTTGCAAAAATAATATTGGAACGCACAGATCATGTTCTTCTTGTCGGAGAAGGTGCGCTCAGATTTGCCCGCATGCACGGATTCAAAGAAGAAAATTTACTGACTGAGCAAGCGCGTGAAGCGTGGGTGAAATGGAAAGAAAATCTCAGCACTGAAGATGATTATCTGCCGCCTCATTCGATTGAAGAGACAAACATCGGCGAAGGATTAAAAAATGTTTTGCAGACGTACGGAACAATCAACTGTCTTGCTAAAGATAGCGCAGGAAATATTTCCGGCGTTACAACAACAAGCGGACTTTCATATAAAATTCCCGGACGTGTTGGCGATTCTCCGATCATCGGCGCGGGATTGTATGTTGATAATGAAATTGGTGCTGCAGGTTCAACAGGAAGAGGAGAAGCAAATTTATTGAATTGCAGTTCCGTCATGATTGTTGAATACATGCGTCAAGGAAAACCTCCCGAAGAAGCATGTCTAATGGCATGCAAAAGAATTGTTGATCACATAAAAGAAAAACGATTGCTTGATGAAAACGGACGCCCTGCATTTAATGTAACATTCTACTCTATCAACAAAAGAGGAGAGCACGGAAGCGCATCAATTTGGAATGGAGGCAAGTACGCATTGCATGACGGAGAAAAAAATCAATTATATGAATCAGCGTATTTGTATAAACATGTTGAGAAAAAATCTTCGGATAAAAAATAATTGGTGCATCTTGCAAACAGTGCGAGGCTTTCGTATATTTATTCAGTAACCAATGCCAATGTGGCGGAATTGGTAGACGCGCTGGACTCAAAATCCAGTATCCCTTAAAGATGTGTCGGTTCGAGTCCGACCGTTGGTACCACAAAAGCCACGCCTCGTATAAACGCGAGGCGTGGCTTTTTTCATTTTAAATAATTGAAGTTACGCAGAACAGCAAAGAATACCACAAAGGCACAAAAAGATTTTAAGGAAATAACCTTCAAAAATTATGGAAAAGAGTACTTTGTAGTTTGTGTATTAGTTTCTTTGTGGGTAACTGCTCAGCGTGTTTTTGTCCCGAAGGTTCGCCACGGCGAATGGCTTAGCCAGATGTTCCAAGTGAATGGCGTTGCCACCTTCGGCATAATTTCAGTATTTCCAAAGAAAATGAATCCCCCGTCCCGATTAAAAAACAAATCGGGACACCCCCTTTTCAAGGGGGATTTCCTCGCTCTTATTCCCCCTTGAAAAGGGGGTTAGGCTGTAAGTCCGCCGTCTTTTTGGCGGAGGGATTTTTTGAATAAACAATAACGCTGAGGAGTTACCTTTGTGGTTAAAAATCTTTTTTACGTAATATCAGTAAATATCCATTGCAAGAAAAATTTACTATCTTCTTCACAAGCATATCTTTGAATTATTGTGAAAGGAAACACTTATGTCATCTTTTGCTAACAGCACCGTTCTTATTACCGGTGGCGCCAGTGGTTTAGGAAAACTCTTTGCAAGAAAATCTCTTGAACGGAAAGCTGCTCGTGTTATTTTATGGGATATCAACGAAGAGAATTTGAATGCAACGATACATGAATTCAAAAATTTTCCTGCTGAAGTACTTGGGACGGTTATTGATATTGCACACAGTGAACAAATTCAACACGCAAGTAGCGAGGTGATACAACGCTTTGGCGGAATTGATGTGTTGTTCAATAATGCCGGTGTTGTTGCAGGAAAATTATTCGAGCAGCATACATTCAGGGATATTACCAAAACAATCGAAATAAATGTTATTGCACCAATGCTTATTACAAATCTTTTTCTTCCAGAAATGTTGCGTAATGGTAAAGGTCATATTATTAATATTGCATCAGCAGCTGGTTTACTTGCAAATCCAAAGATGTCTGTCTACGCAGGCAGTAAGTGGGCTTTGCTTGGCTGGTCAGAATCATTGCGCATTGAACTTGAACAAGAACATTCTTCGAAACAACTGCATGTTACAACCATTACTCCGAGTTATATCAATACAGGAATGTTTGCCGGAGTGAAAGCACCGTTGCTTGTTCCAATAATCGAAGCGGAGATTATTTCAGAAAAAATTATGCGTGCAGTTGAACGCAATAAAATTATTGTTCGCGCACCAATCACAGTCTATCTCTTGCCTATATTGAAAGGTGTTTTGCCAACGCGTCTTTTTGATCTTCTGGTTGGAAGGTGGTTGAATGTGTACGAATCAATGTCAAGTTTTGTCGGCAGACCTGCACATATAGCAATTCCTGAAAAACAAAAATCATAACCGATTAGCGTGATTTTTGTAATTTCAGTATTTCCAAAAAAAAAATGAATCCCCCGTCCCGATTAAAAAACAAATCGGGACACCCCCTTTTCAAGGGGGATTTAAAGCAAGAATTCCCCCTTGAAAAGGGTGTTAGGCTGTAAGTCCGCCGTCTTTTTGGCGGAGGAATTTTTTGAATAAACAATAACACTGAGTAATTACCAAAAATCTTAAATAAGGTTCAATCACAATGAACACATTCAATACCTCAATCAGCAAACTCACACAAAATCAGAAAGCATTTTTTCATTCTGACAGTACTAAAAAAGAATCGTTTCGAAGAGAACAACTTCAAATCTTACGAAAGGCAATTCTTAAACGGGAACAGTTATGGTACGAGGCATTTCAAAAAGATTTTCGTAAATGCGAATTTGAAGTGTACGCAACTGAAATAGCGATTGTTGTTTCCGAAATTGATTTTACACTGCGGCATCTTTCAAAGTGGATGAAACCAAAACGTGTAAGAACAAGCCTCTTAAATTTTCCGTCAAGCGATTACATCTATCATGATCCGTATGGAGTTTCACTTATTATTGCGCCATGGAATTATCCTCTGCAATTATCAATCGTTCCTCTTATCGGCGCTATTGCTGCCGGCAACTGTGCAATTCTAAAACCGTCGGAAATATCTTCGCATGTCTCGAGTCTTATTCAAAAAATGATAGAAGAAACATTTAAGCCCGAATACATCACGGTCGTGCAAGGTGATGCTTCTGTTGCACAAGAATTATTTCAAAAACCATTCGATAAAATATTTTTTACAGGCAGTACATCTGTTGGAAAGATTGTCATGCAACACGCAGCAAAAAATTTAACACCACTCACACTGGAACTCGGTGGCAAATGTCCCTGCATAGTTGACCACGATGCAGTATTGGATGTTGCCGCCTCAAGAATTACGTGGGGAAAATTTCTTAATGCAGGACAAACATGTATTGCACCGGATTATATTCTTGTTCACGAATCTGTTCACGATCAATTTATTGAACTGATGAAGAAAAAAATTGGACAATGTTACGGTGCAAATCCACAACACTCACCTGATTATCCGAGAATTATTAATCAACAGCACTTCGAACGATTACAAAAATATCTTTCGAATTGCACTATTGTATGTGGAGGAATAACGGATACGAATGAGCGGTACATAGCACCAACATTATTGACAAATATTTCTTGGAACGATGCAATTATGCAGGAAGAAATTTTTGGTCCGATTCTTCCTGTGCTAACATTTTCAGATTTGAATACTGTTATTGAAAAATTAAAATCACTTCCGAAACCGCTTGCGCTCTATTATTTTGGTTCTACAAAAGAGCAGCAAGAAAAAATATTACAAACCACAACCAGTGGCGGCGCTTGCATTAACGAAACAGTTTCACATTTGATTAATCCACGAACTCCATTTGGAGGAGTGAGCACAAGTGGATTTGGGAATTACCATGGCAAGGAATCGTTCAACGCTTTTTCTCATTCAAAAAGCGTGTTAAGAAAAGGAACATGGTTTGACTTGCCACTTAAATACGCGCCATATCGAAGTAAAAAGAAATTGTTGGAGTGGGCATTTCGATTATTAGGATAGCTCTTTGTGTTATCATTTAATCTTGACTTTTAACTCTTACACTTATATATTTGAAACGTCTTCTGGCTGAACCTAATAAACTATTTTCTATTTCTATCTATTGGAGGTTTATTTATGAAAAAAACAATTCTTGTATTAATTGCGGTAATGCTGTTCTCGGGTGCAATTTTCGCACAAGACGTACAACCTGCAGTTAGAACTGGTGCGAAGTCTCTTAATTTTACATTTGGCGGTCTTGGCGCATTTGGTATAGGACCCTCTGGTGTAAATGGTGGTCTTGGTTTATCATACTTTATGAGCAGTGAAGCAGCAGTTCGTCTTGGATTGCAATTTAGATTGAATAGCACTGCAACTCCATGGAACGATAATTCAGGCAACAACACTGATCCAGGTAGTGACGGAAGTACATCAACTACCGGTTTGGGAGTGGGCCTTGATTATTTAATGTATATGAGTGGAATGACATCGCGCGTAAAACCTTATATGGGCGCAGGATTTAGCATTGGTTTAAATTCATCTGATGTAAAACCGCCAGTTTCAAACGCAGCTGGCAATGGAACAACGACAGAAACAAAAAATGGAAATGGTAATGAAGGATTTACTTTGGGGTTGGTTGGAATTGCTGGCGCAGAATTTTTCTTGTATCCAGAACTTAGTTTGTCTGCAGAATACCAACTTACTCTATTTAGTATGACATCAAGATCGGATAGAGTGCTTAGCCAAAAAGGCAAATCTGATGTAACTACAAAACAAGGAAGTGCAACGCAAATTCTAGGTTTTGGTACTGCAGGTGCAACACTACATATTTATTTTTAATTAAGAAGAATTATTTTCTTGAAGGCGTCTTGACGAAATGCTCAAGACGCCTTTTTAATTTGTATGAGTTTATTATTTATGAAAAAAATAATTTCAATAACTTATGCTGTAATTTTTTTATCACCATTCGTAATGGCGCAGGATTCAACCGCGCATCCTCACATTGCAGTGATCGCTTCTTTTTCTGATAGAGCAAGTATCGGAATTCGATATTGGCTTTCTGAAAATTTTGTTCTCGCACCTACACTCAGCGCTGGTTATTCAAATAAAAATCAAAAAGGAATTGGGTCTGCATCAGATCAAACTGATAAAACATTCTCTTTCTCCGGCAGTTGTGCCATCGAATCTCATTTACATCTCCAAAGTTTTATAATGCCCTTTTTACATGCAGGAATTGAAACAGGTGTTACTTCAATATCGCACACGCCATCGCTCACATCAGCACAAATGACTACAATGGGACAATTACTGGAAATTCAAACGAACGAGATACCGATTTCTATTTTTGCAGGAATTGGTTTTGAAGGAAAGATAACTCAAAATATTAGTCTGTTATTTATGTACGATGTTGTTGGTGTTGCGACATTCAACACAACGACACAAAAAAGTTTTAAGCTTAACGATAATAACACACAGTATTCAGTTTTTGATTTCAAAACTAATACCAGCGCAGTGTGGATTTCATTCTTGTTGTAAGTTTTTGTATTTTAAATGTGATGAATATTAAAACAGATTTTTTAGTTATCGGCACAGGCATTGCGGGATTATTTTTTGCTCTCAAAGCGGCGAAAAATGGTACTGTTGCAATTGTTACCAAAAAAGCAAAAGCCGAATCGAATACAAATCTGGCACAAGGCGGAATTGCTTCGGTTGTTTCCCCTGATGATTCGTTTGAATCTCACATTAACGATACGCTAAAAGCTGGTGCCTACTTGTGTCACCGCGATTCTGTAGAGATTTTAGTAACAGAAGGTCCTTCGCGCGTAAAGGAACTGATGGAAATAGGTGTTGAGTTTACCAAACATGGTTCTTCACTCGATTTAGGCAGAGAAGGCGGACATTCTGCCCATCGAATAGTTCATGCAGCGGATTTAACGGGCAAAGAAATTGAACGCGCTCTGCTTGCTCGCGTTTCAGAACATCCAAACATAAAAATATTTGAAGATCACATTTCCATTGATCTCATTACCGAACATCATCTTTGGAAAAATGAAAAACAACATCACAACACTATGCATTGTTGGGGCGCGTATGTTTTAGACGATCGTTCAAATACAGTTAAAACTTTTCTTGCTAATACAACAATGTTGGCAACAGGCGGAGCAGGACATGTTTATCTTCATACAACCAATCCTCTTATCGCGACAGGAGACGGTGTGGCAATGGCATACCGCGCCGGTGCGCAAATTGCCAATATGGAATTTATTCAATTCCATCCAACAACATTGTACAATTCCGGTTCACCAGCATTTCTAATTTCTGAAGCTGTCAGAGGCTTTGGTGCAATTCTTCGGAATAGAAGCGGTGAAGATTTTATGATAAAATATGATTCGCAAGGTTCTCTTGCGCCGCGAGATATTGTTGCTCGTGCAATTGATGCTGAACTAAAAAAGAGTGGTGATGATTGCGTGTATCTCGACCTGAAACATCTTGATGCAAATGCTGTAAAGAATCATTTCCCAAATATTTACGAGCGTTGCCTAAAATATAATATTGATATTACAAAAGATCTGATTCCTGTTGTTCCTGCTGCGCATTATTCGTGCGGTGGCGTTGTTACAGATTTATACGGACGCACAACTATCGAAGGATTGTATGCGTGCGGCGAAGTAAGCATGACAGGTGTGCATGGTGCAAACAGATTAGCAAGTAACTCTCTTCTTGAAGCAATTGTTTTTTCCGAACGCGCTGCAAGAACAATTGAAGAAAACAAATCTAAGTTAGGCAATGTGCCTCAAATCCCAGATTGGGACGACAGCGGAACAACAAATAGTGAAGAGTGGGTTCTCATTTCTCACGACAGAAAAGAAGTTCAACAACTAATGTGGGATTATGTTGGTATTGTCCGTTCCAATAACCGCTTGGAGCGAGCGCAAAGAAGAATTGAATTAATTCATAAAGAAGTAAAAGATTTTTATCGAAGAACAAAAGTAACAGAAGGATTGATTGAGTTACGTAATCTTGCATGTGTTGCAGAATTAATAATTGCTTCAGCGTTGTTACGAAAAGAAAGTCGCGGCTTGCATTACAACACCGATTATCCAAGCCTTGATGATAAAAATTGGTTGCATGATACATTAATAACTTAAGTATATATAATGACTTCAATCGATTTTAAAAAAGATAAACCTCGCTGTGCATGTGGAATTTTTGGCATCTATGAACACACTCAAGCTTCATTGTTGACGTATTATGGCTTACACGCCTTGCAACATCGAGGACAAGAAGCGAGTGGAATTGTTTCTCATTACTTTGATAAAGAAAAAAAGAAACACCATTTCAATACTACAAAAGGAATGGGATTGGTAACAGATGTTTTCAAAGATTACACTGTCATTCAGGAGCAACTTGTTGGTTCGTCTTCGATTGGGCACAATAGGTATTCAACATCCGGTTCTGCAAATAACAGATTGAACATTCAACCGTTTGTGGTAAATTATCGAGATGGTAATTTAGCAATAGCGCACAACGGAAATCTTACAAACTTCCGCAAACTGCGAAGTGAACTTCAAAATGAAGGAACCATTTTTCAGACCACATCTGACAGCGAAATTATTTTACATCTAATTGCGCGGAGTAAAAAGACAAAGCAAATTGAACAAATTCAAGATGCGCTTGAACAAATAGAAGGAGCATTCTCTCTTTTAATATTAACTGATACTGCGCTTATTGCAACACGCGATATTTACGGCTTTCGTCCGTTAGCGTTGGGGAAAAAAGATGACAGCTACGTTGTCGCTTCGGAATCGTGTGCATTCGATATTATGGACGCACAATATATACGCGATATTGAACCCGGCGAGATTCTTGTTATCGAAAATAACATCTCAATCAAAAAGAAACCGCAGTCGTTACATATCAGTAAACAAACGCCAACTCATCATCACTGTATTTTTGAATATATTTATTTTTCTCGTCCTGATAGCCAAATTTTTGGAGAAAGTGTTGATAAAGTGAGACGCAAGCTTGGCAAAGGGCTAGCACAGGAAGCTCCGGTTGCACAAGAAGATGATACGAAGACAATTGTTATCAGCGTGCCGGATTCTAGTAACACAGCCGCGCTTGGTTATGTTTCGGAAAGTAACAAGAAGGGTATTCGTGCAAAATTAGAAATCGGATTAATCCGTAACCACTATGTTGGGCGAACATTTATTCAGCCAGAGCAAGCCCAACGCGAAATGAAAGTGAAAACTAAATATAGTACTGTTAAAGGTGTACTCAAAGGCAGAAGGGTTATTGTTGTAGATGATTCAATTGTGCGGGGAACAACTTCAAAACAATTAATTAAGTTATTGAAAGAAGCACAACCTAAAGAGATTCATTTCAGAATTACATCACCACCAATTGTCAATTCATGCCATTACGGAATGGATTTTCCTAATAAAAAAGATTTGATTGCATGTCAGTGCGATGGAGATATTGAAAAAATGCGTCAGGAGTTTGGTGTTGATAGTTTGCATTTTCTTTCGATGGAAAAAATGTTAGAATCTGTTCCTAGAAATGAAAAGAAAAATTATTGCACAGCATGTTTTGGCGGCGCATACCCAACCCAGATTGAATCTACATTGAATAAAGATGAATTAGAAGTGTGATGGGAATGAACAAAATTTAAATTATAAAAATAATTCAGAAATAAACAATGCACTACAGTAGGTACACTAGCAATTATTCGTTAATACTATGCAAGGAAAAGTTTTTACAATTTCAAATATGTTGAGCTTCAGCCGGATTCTTTTGATGATTCCGGTTGCGTATTGTTTGCAGGCGCAATTTTCTTTTCATCGAGAGATCGCAGTGATCATTGTGTTGCTTGCAATGGTTACCGATGCTCTTGATGGATATCTTGCACGAAAGCTGAATGAAATTTCTGATCTCGGTAAAATTATTGACCCGCTCGCAGATAAAATTGGAGTGGGCATCGTGGTAATAATGCTAATGATTTTTGGTGATATTCCACTGTGGTTTATGAGCCTTGTTATCATACGCGATGTTCTTATTTTTCTTGGCGGTAGTTATGTGCAAATGAAAAAAGGCGTTTTATTAGTTTCAACAATGTCCGGAAAAGTTACGGTTGTTCTCATTTCACTTACTCTCATCTTTGCAATGCTCAAAAATCCATCTTTTAATTCACTCTATTTGTTTTTTTTATGGTCAAGTGTTGCGGGAATGGTGTATTCATTTTCCATTTATCTAAAAAGATTTTATTCAATTATCGTTTCACGTTCACACTAATTTAATTATTCAACTTCGATATGGGATTTTTTGATGCATTCAAACTTTCACGACTTAAAGAAGGGCTTTCAAAAACCAGAGAAGCGCTTGTAAATAAAGTAAGCCGTTTAATTTTTGCTAAAGGGAAAATTGACGATGAGTTTCTGGAACAGTTGGAAGAAATTTTAATAACTAGCGATGTCGGAGTTGACACATCGCATCGCATTATTGCAGGCATAAAAGCTCGCGCAAAAGAGCAGCAATACGAAACACCAGAAGAACTTGATACTTTAGTGCGAAATGAAATTGCCGCCGCACTTGTAAAAAATATTAACGATGCAGACGATCCGTTTGAGTTGCCTTCTGCAATTAAGCCGTACGTTATCATGGTTGTTGGTGTGAATGGTGTCGGCAAAACAACAACGATCGGTAAACTTGCATTCAATTATAAATCGGCAGGGAAAAAAGTAGTAATTGGTGCGGCAGATACATTTCGAGCAGCCGCGAACGAGCAGTTGGAAATTTGGGCTAAGCGTGCGGACGTGGATATTATCCAACAATTACACGGAAGCGATCCTGCGGCAGTTGCGTTTGATACATTGAAATCTGCGCAAGCGCGTGATACTGATGTTGTCATCATTGATACTGCGGGCAGACTTCACACCAAAACAAATTTAATGGAAGAGTTAAAAAAAATAAAACGCGTGATGCAAAAATGTATTACCGACGCACCACACGAAGTGTTATTGGTACTCGATGCAACAACCGGACAAAATGCAATTCAACAGGCAAAACAATTTCACGATGCGGTTGGTTTAACAGGACTTGTTGTTACCAAACTTGACGGCACTGCAAAAGGCGGAATTGTTCTTTCGATAAGCCAATCGTTGAAATTACCTGTTCGTTTTATTGGTGTCGGTGAAAAAATTGATGATTTGCAGCCGTTCAATTCACATGCGTTTGTTGAAGCATTGTTTGAAAAAGAAAATCACTAACTGATGTTACGCAAACAAAATTTTTTTTAATAATTCGCCGCGGCGAATGACTTTTGCGAATTGATATGCTGTTAAACAATGATATTTCTCCACATTTACCAGATAAGTCATGGCATCATTCGCGACAAAAACACGTTCTACGTAACATCAGTTACTAATGCAATTTCAAAAATATTACTACTATGAAACTTACTTGGCAACGATACGACCTTCAACTAAAACATATTTTCCGCATTTCGCGCAGCGCCGGAAAAATAACTCCCATCGTTATTGTTATTTTAGAACATGAGGGAATTCTCGGCTATGGTGAAGCATCTCCATCGGCACGATATGGCGAGACACCGGATACCGTAGAGAAATTTTTACAGAAAATAAAACTCCAACAATTCGATTCTCCTTTTCTTGTTGAAGATATTTTGCACTATGTAGATTTGTTGGCAGAAAAAAACACCGCCGCAAAATGTGCCGTTGATATTGCACTCCACGATTGGATTGGAAAAAAACTCGGCGTGCCTCTTCATACAATGTGGGGACTGAATCCGAAAAAAACTCCGCTCTGTTCTTTCACTATCGGAATAGATACCGTTGAAGTGATAGCACAAAAAGTTCGAGAGGCAGAAGAATTTCCGATTCTGAAAGTTAAAGTCGGATTAGAAAATGATAAAGAAATAATTGACACCATCCGCGGAATTACAGACAAAGTGATTCGTGTTGATGCGAACGAAGGATGGAAGAGTAAAGAACTTGCGTTGGAACGAATAAAATGGTTGCAGGATAATAATGTAGAATTTATTGAACAACCAATGCCGGCTGCGCAGCTCGACGATATCAAATGGCTGCGGGATAAAGTGAACATGCCAATTATTGCAGACGAAAGCGTAATCAGACTTTCTGATTTACCAATCCTTGCACAAGCATACGATGGAATAAATATAAAATTAATGAAGTGCACCGGTCTGCGTGAAGCCATGCGCATGATAAACACCGCGCGCGCATTGAATATGAAAGTGATGATGGGTTGTATGATCGAAAGTGCAGTCGGCATTTCGGCAGCGGCACAACTTTCGCCGTTAATTGATTTTGCTGATTTAGATGGCAACGTGCTCATCAATAACGATCCGTTCGATGGAATTAAAAATGAAAAAGGAGCGTTGCATTTATCGAATGCAATAGGAATTGGTGCAGAACCACGGATGTAGATACATGAACGAATACATTTCATTGCGGTTTTTCTGTAGGGCATCTCTAAAAACCTTCAAGGTTTATCTTGTTCAAATTCTGTGATGTCAAAATTTTATGGTACATCGCAAAAACAAAAACCTTGAAGGTTCCGTAATTAGTTTTTAGAAGTGCCCTGTATATAATTTGTTCGCATTGTCATATATGGAATAATTAAAAACATCGCGACAGTTTTTGCCGGCAAGAAATATTCTTCATCATTTTTTTTGATATTTAATTTTTTTTGGATAACCAATGGAACACACTGCTATCATATGGATCGGTTTTAATCTATTCGTACTTTTTATGCTCGCGCTTGATCTTGGAGTATTTCATCGAACAGCGCATGAAGTAAAAATGAAAGAAGCTCTGTCGTGGAGTGCAGTTTGGATTTCACTGGCGCTGGTCTTTAACACACTTATTTATTATTACTGGGATTGGATGTCGCCTGGAAGCGAGTATACCAATAAAGATGCAGCTTTGGCGTTCCTAACGGGATATGTGATCGAAAAATCTTTGAGTGTGGACAACGTCTTTGTCTTTTTAATGGTCTTCACGTATTTTCAAGTTCCATCGTTGTACCAACACAAAATTTTGTTCTGGGGAATTCTCGGAGCGTTGGTGTTACGTGCGATATTCATTTTTGCCGGCGTTGCATTGATCACGAAGTTCCATTGGATGATCTATATCTTCGGAGCAATTTTGATCTTTACGGGAATCAGAATGGTGATGCAAAAAGACAAGAAACTTAATCCCGAGAAAAATCCGGTCATCAAAGCGTTCCGAAAATGGTTTCCGGTCACCAACGAACATCACGGCGATCATTTTTTTGCGAAGATCGACGGCCGGAAAGTTGCTACACCGATGTTTGTCGTATTATTATTTATCGAAACAACTGATGTGATTTTTGCCGTCGATTCCATTCCAGCGATTCTTGCGATCACCAATGATCCGTTCATCGTTTACACATCGAACGTTTTTGCCATCCTTGGACTGCGCGCATTGTATTTTGCTCTTGCCGGAATTATGAGTCTGTTCCATTACCTCCATTACGGACTCTCTGTCATCCTCGTTTTTGTCGGTGGGAAAATGGCATTGACGGACTTGTATAAGATACCGGTGGAACATTCGCTGATGGTTGTGCTGGGAATTCTCGTTATTTCTGTTGTGGCGTCGAAGCTGTTTCCTCCGAAAGAAAAAATTATGACTAACTAATAAAGCAAATGAGAGTTTAATGTATTTACGACAGCCATCTCAGAGTGAGACGACAGCTTGGCTGAGACTCAGTGATTCTTTATTTCTCGAATCAGAAAGGTACGTCACGACAATCACAGTAAGAGAGGGAAGCGAATACTTTAGAGGATTACTTCTGCTCATCAGTAAAGATCGCAGGATTTCTGAACCGGAGATTGTTCTGATGAAGCGCATCGGTAAAGCTTTGGGACTTGAAAGAAATTTCTGTGATAACGCCATTCGTGAGATTCTCGAAAATGATTTCATCTTGAATGAACCGTTCGAATTCTCAACGAAGGAATTGGCGAAGAAATTCATCAAAGACGGTCTGATGTTAGCAGGCTCTGATAATGACATCCATGCATTTGAAGAAGAGTGGCTAAAATCCACAGCAGAGAAAAACGACCTTGACGTAGAATGGTTTCTTCGTGAGAGAGAAAATACTGCCAGAAGAAGAATAGACCTCGATGTTCATTTGGAGGTGGACGATCTGACCGTAGAATATTCCAAACGCGGTCCATCCTCGTAATAACTTTTGACACCAATATGCTGGTACAGACACACTCAATATATATACAAAGAGTTCGGCGTGGTGTAGTTTTCGGAAACGATATGTGCCATTGTCATCAAAACGAAAGATAGACTAGTCCCAGTTTCGATGCTTGTATAAATTTCTTTTAACTATTTTCAAAAAATGTCTTCTAATGACTTTTTAGAGTGGACTCATTAATACCTAAAAAATAATTTGCCTTCGACAATACACATATTACCAGAACATCTTGCCAACAAAATTGCTGCCGGTGAAGTAGTGCAGCGCCCGGAATCTGCTGTCAAAGAATTATTGGAAAACGCGATTGACGCACACGCAACTTCGCTTTCTGTGATCATAAAAGATGGCGGCAAAACTCTTTTACAAATTATTGATAATGGTGTTGGCATGAGTGAAGAAGATGCAGAGATTGCATTTCTTCGACATGCGACAAGTAAAATTTCTACGTACGAAGATTTAGAGCAAATCCGAACACTCGGATTTCGCGGTGAGGCATTAGCTTCTATTGCCGCCGTGGCTCACGTTGAATTAAAAACAAGACGCGAGAGCGATGATGCTGGAACTCTTCTTCGCATCGAAGGTGGAGAAGTAAAAGAAAAATCAAAAACAGGTATGCCGAAGGGAACATCCTTCACAGTAAAAAATATTTTTTACAATACACCCGCGCGCAGACAATTTTTGAAATCGAACAACACGGAATTCAAACACATCTACGATTGTGTGCAGCGCATCGCTCTTTCTCATCCGCACGTTGCGATGGAATTTGTCAGCGATGATGATTCGATTTTACATTTAGCATCGCACACAATCGAAGAACGGCTTCAACAACTTTTTGGTGAACGACATTTTGCAACATTGCTTCCGTTGCACGAAAGAACAGAATTAATCAACGTCTCCGGCTTTATCGGCAAACCTGATTTTGCGCGTAAGTCAAAAGTTGATCAATATATTTTTATGAATTCACGTTACATTGTAAGTCGCTCTATCAATCATGCAATATTTTCCGGTTACGAACATCTTGTTGAGAAAGGAAATTTTCCTTTCTTTCTTCTCTTTGTTGAACTTGATCCGCGCAAAGTTGATGTGAATGTGCATCCTTCCAAAATGGAAGTAAAGTTTGCTGATGAACAAAATATTTATCGTTTGGTTGCATCCATCGTGCGAAAAACTCTGGGTCATCATGATATTGCGCCGACTATGGAATTACACAATTCATCTCGTGAAGATGGATTCACGCAGTTACATCACACAGCACAGCCGCGATATTTTGATATACAGCCGCAGCAATTCACGCACAACAGAATTTCTTTTCAACAACAGGAATCTTCTGCATCACATGTACCGTTTGCAGACACGTTTGATATTGAAAATAGATTTATTTCTCAGTCCCAACAATCTCAACAAGCGCCATTTCAGGAACAACAAGCGCAACAATACGAGCATGATACAAGAGATCTCGACGCGAATGAAGGAAAAGCAATGTGGCAATTGCATAACAAATATATTCTCTCGCAAATCCGAACCGGATTAATGATTATCGATCAGCATGTTGCGCATGAACGAATTTTGTATGAACGTGCGTTGGCACGATTTCAAAACGCAGTACCGTCATCGCAACAATTGCTTTTTCCGCACACAATAGAATTAACACCCGGCGATTTTACTCTTGCTAAAGAATTATTGCCGGATATAGTTTTACTTGGATTTGAATTGAAGATCTTCGGCAAAAATACACTCGTGCTTGAAGGAGTTCCGCCTGATGTGAAGGCAGGTACCGAAGCGAACATTCTGCAAGATATTCTCGATGAATTTAAAAACAACCAGCATCGCCTTAAACTTGAAGCACGGGATAATCTTGCAAAATCATTTTCTTGCAAGGCGGCAATTAAAGCTGGAGATAAACTGAATGAAAAAGAAATGCGCGCACTCATCGATCAATTATTTCTTACATCGGTGCCCTATGTGTGTCCGCACGGCAGACCGGTTATAGTAAAAATTTCTTTACCAGAATTAGACAGAAGATTTATGCGCACGTAATTATGGGCAGTTCTAAAAATTCATTGTTTCACCGCCAAGGCGCAAAGAAAACAACTATTAAAGCATAATAAAATCAATACTTTGCGAGAAATTTTTTTTTCAATTTATAGAACCGCTCTTATTTAAAAAAAGGAAAGAGAATTTGCCATGTCAACCTACAATGATTTGGAAGCAATCAAAAAAGAAAAACAAAAATTTAATTCGACCATTGAAAAAAGTGGGAAAGTGCGTCAGGCAAAATTTACCACAGTAAGCGGTGAACCTGTTGACTTGCTTTCAACTCCAGATGATATTGAAAATGTAAATTATCTCGCAGAGATTGGGTTTCCGGGAGAATTTCCTTACACGCGCGGCATTCATGCAACCGGTTATCGCGGAAAACTTTGGACCATGCGGCAGTTCGCCGGATTTGGAACGCCTGAGGATACAAATCAGCGTTTCAAATATTTGCTTGAACATGGACAAACGGGACTTTCGACAGCGTTCGATCTTCCAACATTAATGGGACGCGACGCTGATGATCCGTTTTCAGAAGGAGAAGTCGGCATTTGCGGCGTAGCAATCAGTTCTCTTGCCGATATGGAAATTCTTTTCAAAGGAATACCGCTGGATAAAGTTTCCACTTCAATGACCATCAACGCTCCCGCAGCAATGATACTTGCATTTTATATTGCGGTCGCAGAGAAGCAGGGAGTGAAATCGCAACAGCTTCGCGGGACAATGCAAAATGATATTCTGAAAGAATACATAGCGCAGAAAGAATGGATTTATCCGCCAACTCCTTCGATGCGAATTATTACCGACATGTTTAAATACTGCGCGAATGAACTTCCGCAATTTAATCCTATCTCTGTTTCTGGTTATCACATACGTGAAGCCGGCTCAACTGCTGTGCAGGAACTTGCGTTTACGCTTGCCGATGGTTTCGCATATATTGAAGCGGGCATCGCAGCCGGACTTGATGTGGATGAATTCGCACCACGCCTTTCATTTTTCTTTAATTCTCATTTAGATTTTTTTGAAGAGATTGCAAAGTACAGAGCTGCGCGAAAAATTTGGGCGAAGAGAATGAAATATAAATACGGCGCCAAGAATCCTAAATCGTGGATGCTCCGTTTTCACACACAAACTGCCGGTTGCACGCTTACCGCTCAACAACCTGAAAATAATATCGTACGCACTGCGCTTCAGGCGTTAGCCGGCGTGTTGGGCGGAACGCAGTCGCTTCATACAAATTCAATGGATGAAACGCTCGCGCTTCCTTCTGATAAAGCAGTGAAGATTGCACTTCGCACGCAGCAAATTATTGCAGAAGAAACCGGCGTTACGAATATGATTGATCCTCTTGGCGGCAGTTATTTTGTAGAGTCATTGACAGCAAAGATGGAAGAGGAAGCAGAACAGTATTTCGAAAAGATTGAAGCGCTTGGTGGAGTAGTGCAAGCAATCGAGCAAGGATTTTTTCAACGTGAAATTGCCGAAGCTGCCTATCGTTATCAAAATGAACTCGACAGAAAAGAAAAAATTATTGTCGGTATGAATGAATACATTGAAGAAGGTGAGCAAGTGGAAATTCCTCTTTTACAAATTTCTCAGGAAGTGGAAAGTGTGCAAAAAAAACGATTAGCGGAAGTTAAACAAAGCCGCAGTCAAGACTCTGTAACAAATGCAATTGAAGCTTTAAAACAAGCAGCTATTGACGGGTCCAACTTAATGCCGCACTTTTTGAATGCAACTCGCGCGTATGTTTCGCTTGGAGAAATGTGCAATGCTCTTATTGAACACTTTGGTGTGTATGAAGAACCGGCAGTATTCTAACTCAAGGGCGGTTCTATAAATTGAAAAAAAAATTTCTCGCAAAGACGCGAAGCCGCAAAATGTTTATTATTATTTGTTTTCTTCGTGTCTTTGTGTCTTAGTGGCGAAAAAAACTTAATTTTTAGAACTGCCCTAAACTAAAAAACTAATGACAGCAATTATTCGTCTGTTGCGACCAATGCAGTGGTTGAAGAACACATTTGTGTTCATGCCGCTTGTTTTTTCGAAACATTTATTTGATAGCGCATATTTAGGAAAAGCGTTGCTTGCCTTTGTTGCGTTCTGTGCAGCTTCAAGCACCGTTTATATTATCAATGATATTGTTGATAGAGATGCCGATAAATTTCATCCAGAAAAGAAGAAGCGACCGATTGCCTCGGGTGAAATTTCTGTAGAAACTGCAAGCATCGTTGCCATCTTCATGTTTGGATTTAGTATAACATGGGCATTAAAACTCTCGCTATTTTTTTTCAGTATTATTTTATTGTACGTTGCTTTGCAATTTGCCTATTCATTCAAACTGAAACATGTTGTCATCATTGACGTGTTCATCATCGCAATCGGATTTATGCTGCGTATGTTTGGCGGCGCAGTGGCGATAGATGTAGTCATTTCTCATTGGATAATCATCACCACGCTCTTCTTATCGCTGTTTCTGGCTGTTTCCAAACGCCGCAGTGAATTGGTGATGATTCACAAACACCACATCAAAACCAAGCGCCGGGTGTTGGATGAATACTCCGTGCAATTTCTCGATTACATTCTTGTTATCACTGCAACAGGAATGGCAATTTCGTATTCACTCTACACAATGGCGGAGCGCACTATCACCGTGTTTGGTTCCGAATATCTCATCTTCACAACAATTTTTGTTTTGTTTGGAATTTTTCGTTACCTGTTTCTTGTCCTTGTCAAAGATCTGGGCGAAAATCCAACAGCCATATTAGTAAAAGATGCACCGACGGCAATGAACATGCTGCTGTGGATACTTTCGTGTGTGTGCATTATTTATTTTTTGAAAGCATAACCTCACGAACTCAGACAAACTACCGCAATTCTTTGCTCCCATATTTCATCTTACTCAATATTTTTTTAGATTGATGAGAGAAATAATAACTGGCATCTCTAAAAACTTGTCCCGAAGGGATCCCTTCGGGATTACGAAACCTTCAAGGTTTTTTGTTTTTGCGATGTACCATAAAATTTTAACATCACAAAATTTGGTCAAGTTAAACCTTGAAGGTTTTTAGAGATGCCCAACTGAGAAAATTTTAAGCCAATGAAAATTTCAAACTGGGGAAATTATCCGATTGTTGATGCAGAAGTTTTTACGCCGCAGTCTGTGTACGACGTAAAAAAAATTGTTGCATCAACAAAAGAAATTATCGTGCGAGGATTGGGAAGGTGTTACGGCGATTCATCGCTTAATACAACCATTCTTTCCACTGCACGATTAAACCGCCTTCATGCATTTGACGAACACACCGGCATCGTTACGTGTGAAGCAGGCGTTTCTCTCGAAGAACTTCTCGATATTTTTGTTCCGCGAGGATGGTTTCTGCCCGTAACTCCGGGAACAAAATTTGTTACAGTCGGCGGTGCAATTGCTTCTGATGTGCATGGAAAAAATCATCACGTTGCAGGGTCATTTTCGAACCACATTCAGTCTATGAGTGTGTTGTTAAGCGACGGCAAAGTTTCAAGTTGTTCGAAAAATACAAACAGCGATTTGTTCTGGGCAACTTGTGGCGGAATGGGTTTGACGGGAATTATATTACATGCAACAATTCAACTGATGCCAATTGAAACTGTGTTTATCAGACAGGAGACGGTAAAGGCGAAAAATCTTTTTGAGATTATGGATATTTTCGAATCATCGCAATCGTGGACATATTCTGTTGCGTGGCTCGATACACTAGCAAAAGGAGATTCGCTCGGTCGTTCGATTCTGATGCGCGGTGAGCACGCAAAAAAATTAGAGTTGACGGATACAAAATATAATTTTCAACCATTAACAGTACCGAAAAAATTAAAATTTACTGTTCCTTTCTTTTTTCCGAACATGGCACTTTCTTATGCTACGATGAAAGCATTCAATTTTGCTTTTTACAATATAAAACCGAATGCAGTTGCTAGCTCCATTATTGATTACGATACGTTTTTTTATCCATTGGATAGCATTCATCAATGGAATAAGATTTACGGCAAGAATGGTTTAACACAATATCAATTTGTTTTACCCAAGAGTGCATCGAAAGAAGGATTGGTTACAATTTTAAATCGAATTTCTAAAAGCGGGCACACATCATTTTTAACCGTCTTGAAATTATTCGGCAAGCAGGAAGGCATCTTGTCATTTCCTATGGAAGGATATAATCTCTCACTCGATTTTCCGATTCGTCCGGGAATTTTTGAATTGCTTGATGAGCTTGATGTATTGGTGCTTCACTATGGCGGACGATTGTATCTTGCAAAGGATGCACGTATGAACAGCGAGATGTTTTCAAAAAGTTATGCGAACAGCGAAAAATTTTCTGAATTAAAATCAAGATTTGACTCGCGAAATATTTTTCATTCCATGCAATCACGAAGGATTGGATTGTAAATGAGTTATGTATTAATTCTTGGCGCAAGTTCTGATATTGCAAATGCAGTAGCGCATCGTTACGCGAAAGCCGGTTATAATCTTTTTCTTGCCGGAAGAAATGTGCAAGACCTTTCTCTCTCTGCAGTAGATATTCATATTCGTTATCAGGTAGATGTAGAAGCGGTTGAATTTGACGCTCTCGCTTTTTCTTCGCACAAAAATTTTTATTCTTCTCTGAAAGAAAAACCGCTTGGCGTTATCTGCGCATTCGGTTATCTTGGCAATCAGGAAAATGCCGAATATGATTTTGATGAAACATATAAAATTCTCGACACCAATTTTATCGGTTGTGTTTCAATACTCAATATTATTGCAAATGATTTTTCCATTCGGAACTTTGGATTTATTGTCGGCATTAGTTCTGTTGCAGGAGAACGAGGGCGCAAAAAAAATTATATGTATGGCAGCGCTAAAGCCGGTTTCACTGCATACCTTTCCGGTGTACGTAACCGGTTATTTATAAAAGGTGTTCAGGTCTTAACCGTTAACCCGGGATTCGTGTACACAAAAATGACCGAGGGATTAGAACTTCCTGCCAAACTTACCGCGCACCCCAAAGAAGTAGCGGAAGATATTTTTGCGGCACAACAACAAGGCAAAGATGTTCTGTTTACAAAATGGTTTTGGAAATGGATCATGCTCATTATTAAACTTATCCCTGAAAAAATATTTAAGAAACTTTCTGTCTGATGAAATTACGAACAAAAGCCGAACTCATTCTTTTTGCAACAACATTTATTTGGGGCAGCACTTTTATTGTTTTAAAATCTGCGGAACAACTTATTTCGCCGTTTGTATTTGTAACAATTCGTTTTACAATTGGCGCTGCAGTGTTTGCAGCAGTGTTCAATAAAAAACTCCGCTCGTTGAACAACACTGCAATCCGCAACGGAACAATACTCGGCATTCTGCTCGGTGTCGGCATAGCAGTGCAAAATTACGGATTGCAATTTACGACAGCATCCAAATCTGCTTTCATTACAGGGATGATGGTTATCTTCACGCCTCTTGCGCAAATGGTAATTGAAAAACGAATGCCGACACTCGGCAACATTGTTGGAATCGTTCTCGTTTCAATCGGATTATTTCTTCTCACATCGCCGGCATCTTCCGGATTTAATATTGGAGATGCATTCACTCTTTTTTCTGCATTCTTATTTGGAATTTACATTGTCTATTTGGATATTTTCGCAAAAAAATCCGATGTCTATCATTTAACATTTGTACAAATTTTTTGCAGCGGGTTGATTGCTCTGTGTATGATTCCGATGGAAACTGCGCGGCTCACATTGAATATGCAAATGATTGCGATGCTGTTGTATATGGGAATTCTTGCAACTATTGTAACTACGTACTCGCAATCGCGTTTTCAAAAAGAAACAACACCAACACGAGCGGTAATTATTTTTACGATTGAACCCGTTATATCGGCAGTGCTTGCGTATTTTGTTTTAGGTGAGATGCTCGGAAGAAACGGTATTCTCGGAGGCATTTTCATTATCGCAGGCATTCTTATTTCAGAATTATTTGAAACGATGGTAGAAAAATTCGGTTGGAAGATTTCTATAGTGAAAGAATAATATGAGGGCATCTCTAAAAACATTGTCGTCATTGCGAGGGAGCGAAGCGACCGAAGCAATCTTTCCATTAAAAAGAAAAAAACGAGATTGCTTCGCTAAAGAACGGCTCGCAATGACAATTTTTTTAGGTTTTTAGAGATGCCCATGAATAGTCACGCAAATATTATTGTGAACGGAATTGTGCAAGGCGTCGGCTTTCGTTGGTTTGTTGACAGAAATGTGCGAAAGTTGGATTTAAAAGGATTTGTTGAAAACCGCTACGATGGAACTGTGTATGTTGAAGTAGAAGGTGAACGATCTCTTATCGAAGAATTTATCAAACAATTACAACTTGGTCCACGCGGCGCGCAGGTCAATGATGTTGCGGTGGAGTGGAGTGATGCCAAAAACTTATTTTTAGGATTTAAAATAAAATCATGAATAGAATCGGATTTGGGTTTGATGTTCACAAGTTAGTTGCAGGACGAAGATTAATTATCGGCGGTGTTACAATTCCTTTTGAAAAAGGTTTACTCGGACATTCCGACGCCGATGTATTGCTCCATGCGATTGCCGATGCGTTGCTCGGCGCCGCAGCGTTGGGCGACATCGGAAAACATTTTCCTGATACCGACGAACGATACAAAAATATTTCGAGTCTCACACTTCTCTCGAATGTCGGAGAGTTGCTTTCACAAAATAAATTTTCAATTGTCAACATAGATGCTACTCTCGTATTGCAAAAACCAAAAATTGCACCGTATGTTGATACTATGCGAAGGAATATTTCGAAAGCATTATACATTTCTATCGAACAAGTCTCTGTCAAAGCAACAACGAATGAAGGGTTAGGATTTATCGGCGCCGGCGAAGGCGCGGTTGCCCATGCTGTTGCGTCAATTGTTTCAAAAAGTTAAACAGTAGTATTCTCTATCGGGTCTAATACCCCGACGCTTGCGTCGTCATTCCCGCACGTTTTTGGCGGGAATCTATTCTAAATCTAAAAATTAGAATCAGGAAAATTGTGGAATCAATCATTCAATATTTACAAAGTTTAAGTCCGGCATGGGTGTATGCTGCGTTATTTGCCATCGCCTATATCGAAAATATTTTTCCACCGTCACCAAGTGACGTTATCATAGTGGCAGGAGGTTCATTGATTGGCATTGGACATATTAATTTTATTCCTGCACTCCTGTTCGCTACACTTGGCAGCACAACCGGTTTCATGACGATGTATATCATCGGAGACTGGTTCGGACTTTCGATTATCGAAAAAAATAAAATAAAATTTATTCCGTTGGAGAATATTCATAAAGTGGAAGCGTGGTTTCGAAAGTATGGTTATTTAATCATCATCGCCAATAGATTTCTTTCTGGCACACGTGCCGTCGTCGGATTTTTTGCAGGCATGTCCGAATTAAAATTATTGCAAACGACTGCGCTCTGTTTTTTCAGCGCTCTGCTTTGGAATGCCATTCTTATTTACATCGGCACGTTACTTGGACAGAATTGGGAAGCAATCGGCTCGTTGCTTTCAACCTACAGCAAAATTGTTACCGTGTTACTCGTTCTTGTTGTAATTATTTCTTTGATTGTTTGGTATTATCGTCGTTCTAATAAAAATAAAAACGAGATAAAGTAAATGAGTGATTTTTTTTATTCGATCGACACAGCGATTTTTTTCTTTATTAATCACACACTAAGCAATCCCGTGTTTGATGTTCTCATGCCGTTTCTTACTGATCTGAACAAGCATCGTCCGTTTCAAATTGTTGCATTGTTTGCGTGGCTCACATTGATGATCAAAGGGAAAAAAGAAGGACGAACTGTCGGAGTATTATTAATTGCAACAATTGTCGTCAGTGATCAATTCAGTAGTTCAGTTTTAAAACAATTGATTGGCAGAATACGGCCGTGTCATGTTCTGAGCGGTGTACGCATGCTTGTCGATTGCGGAAGCGGCTTATCATTTCCTTCATCTCATGCTGTCAATAATTTCGCTGCAGCAACTATTATTTCATATTACTACAGAAAACAAAAGTGGTGGTGGTTCAGCTTCGCTTCACTGATTGCATTCACTCGTCCGTACGTCGGAGTTCATTATCCTTCCGATATTGCAGGCGGCGCAGTAATTGGAGTTGGGTGCGCACTCGCGGTCATCTATAGTTGGAAATTTTTGAAAAATAAATTCTCGTTTTATTCAACAGGATAAAGATACATTGTGAAAATTTCATTCTCGCGCAGTACACAACAATTTCTGCTGCTTTCGCTCGCGTCCGGTATTCTGCTTGGCTGTTCATTTCCTCCAATTCCTTTTGGTATTATAGCAACTGTTGCATTCGTACCATTTCTTTTTTTGGTGGAACGCATCCGAACGTACGGTTCAATGTTTCGTTATGCATACACAACTTTTTTTATTTTCTGTCTTGTTAGTGTGTATTGGGTTGGCGGATTTACTCATCACAAAGATCCGTACTTAATGCTGGCGGGCGGCGCTTTACTTTTATGGCAGCCATTGTTTTTTTGTTTTCCCGCACTCATCTATTTTTTTATTCGAAGAAAAATCGGATTGCGATGGGGAATTTTTTCATTTCCATTTGTATGGATTACGTTTGAATGGTTGTATGCATTGGGAGAATTTTCTTTCCCGTGGCTGACACTTGGCAACACACAAACATATTCACTTGAAAAAATTCAATTTATTGAATACACCGGTGTGTACGGAATTTCATTGCTGTTGCTGATTATTAATATTTTAATTTTTATTGCACTCAATCCGGAATGGAACTTTTCTCTTCGTAAAAAATTTACTCTCATCGGAATAGCAACGCTTCTGTATGTGCTGCCAAATTTTTATGGCATGATGAGACATCATGCACCTGAACCTTCCGCCACAAGAATTAAGATTGGCATTGTTCAACCTAATACAGACCCATGGGAGAAGTGGGAAGGTGCCGGTACATTAGCCGGTCGTTGGAGACTAGTACAATCGTATCTGCCAATTTTTGATCAGTTGAAAAAAGATTCTGCATCAATTGTTGTTTTACCGGAAACAGCAATTCTTTTTGATATCCCAACGCATACTGAACACTACTCACTTCTTAAAAAATTTATTGATAGTTTAGATATCAGCATTGTGAGCGGGTATGTGAAAACGAAATACTATTACAACAACGATGCACCTGCAGGAAGCAGTCTGATTAAAGGAACAAATATTTTTTACGATTCGTATAATGCTGTAATCTGCATTCAACCTAATACAGAAACTGCGCAGACGTACAGCAAGATGAGACTTGTTCCATTTGCAGAACGAATTCCGTACGCCGACAAAGTTGTGTTTCTAATTGAACCGCTTCGTTGGGGTGTTGGTATTAGTAATTGGGGAATTGGAAAAGACAGCACAATTTTTCATCACAGCGCAACAAATACAAATTTTCTCGGAATGATTTGTTACGAATCTATCTTTCCTGAATTTGTTGCAAACTTTGTAAACAAAGGCGCGGAATATCTTATTTTCATTACCAATGATAGCTGGTGGGGAAATACATCCGGCGCAAGACAACACAATCAATACGCCGTTCTTCGTGCAATAGAAAACCGTCGTTGGGTCGTACGTTGTGCGAACGGTGGAATTTCGTCATTCATCGATCCCAACGGAACTATGTACAACGCGACAACAATGTACACACAGACATCCATCGCGCATTGGATCGAAAAAAATTCAACAAAAACATTTTACACAACACATGGCGATTGGCTTGCACGTTTTTGTGCTATTGTTGCCGCAATATTTTTTGTATTTTCAATTATCACTGTCTTCACAAAAAAAAGTAAACGAATATGAAATTTATTGATTTACGAAGCGATACAGTTACCAAGCCAACGAAAGCAATGCGCGAAGCAATGGCAAACGCAGAAGTTGGCGACGACGTGTTCGGTGAAGATCCGACTGTTATTGCGTTACAAGAAAAAGTTGCAGCGATGCTTGGAAAAGAAAAAGCGCTCTACGTTTCAAGCGGATGTTTAAGCAATCAACTTGCCGTTAAATCTCACACGGAAGCCGGCGATGAAATTATTGTAGAAGAAGATGCACATATTTTCAATTATGAAACTGCTGCACCTGCAATTCTTTCCAATGTGCAAGTGAAAACTATAAAGGGAATACGAGGTGCAATTGGTGTTGAGCAATTGCCTTCTGCAATTCGTCCGAATGTGTATTACATGCCGCGCACAAAAATGATCGGATTGGAAAACACTCATAACCGCGCTGGCGGCACAATTTATCCAATCGAAGAAATAAAAAAAATATCGGAATTTGCACGCGCTCAGAATATTATTCTTCACCTTGATGGTGCGCGTGTATGGAATGCGTGTGTTGCAACAGGAATTTCTCCAAAGGAATATGCGCAGCATTTTGATTCTGTCTCTGTCTGCTTCTCAAAAGGATTAGGCGCACCAGTTGGTTCTGCCATTTGCGGAACAGCAAACTTTATTGAAAAAGCTCACAAGTGGCGCAAGGTGTTTGGTGGTGGAATGCGTCAAGCCGGAATTATTGCTGCCGGTGCGTTGTATGCAGTAAATAATAATATCGAACGATTGAAAGAAGATCATGCGAAGGCAAAATTCTTAGCTGAATCACTTTCATCGCTCACTCGTTGTACAATTGATGTAGAATCAGTACAAACCAACATTGTGTTAATTGAAGTTGAGAAAACCGGAAAAACTCCGAGTGAAATTATTTCATTGTTAAAATCAAAAGGTGTGCTCGTTTCTCAAGGAACATTTACCAGCATTCGTATCGTAACTCATCTTGATGTTTCTATGGAGGATGTGCGTAACGCGGCTGAAATTATGAAAACCATTTTTAGATAATGATCGCATGACTTCGTTCGAACAATTTAAAACATTAGCAGCACAAGGCAACATCATTCCTATGTATGAAGAACTGATTGCTGATACTGAAACGCCTGTCTCGGTCTATCTTAAAATAAAAGATGAAAGTCCGTACTCTTTTCTTTTTGAAAGTGTGGAAGGCGGGGAAAAGATCGCCCGCTACTCGTTTATCGGTTACAATCCGTTTATGGTCTTCGAAATTCATGGCAATACGTTTTCAATTAAACCTCGCCACGCAGATGTAACTGTGCTTCCGAATTTAGTAAATCCTTCGATGCATCCGCTCACAGCATTGAAAACAATTTTTGCTCATTGCAAATCGGTTCATCTCGAAGGACTGCCGCGTTTTACCGGCGGCGCAGTTGGATTTTTTGGATATGAAACAATTCAACTTATCGAAAATATTCCCACAGCAAAAATTGATGAATTGAATATTGCTGATGCGACATTAATGTTTTTTGATACGCTGCTGGTCTTCGATACACTGAAACGAAAAGTTTTGATTATAGCAAATGGATATATTTCGCCGAATGCAAACGAAGCTCAGCTTCGTGAGGAATATGATAAAGCTGTTGTTGAAATAAAAAAAATGAAACAATTATTAAGCAAAAACATTGTTCCAGAAATTATTCCGTCAACAATCAGCGATATTCAACAAACAATTTCACAGCAAGACTATTGCGACGCAGTTGAGAAAGCAAAAAAATATATTGTTGAAGGAGATATTTTTCAAGTTGTGCCGTCACAAAGAATGAAAGCTACTTTTGATGGCGACGCATTTTCAATCTATCGCATGTTGCGGATCGTAAATCCTTCGCCGTATTTATATTTTTTTAATATACAAGGACTGAACATTATCGGTTCATCACCGGAATTGCTGGTGCGCGTTGAAAACGGAGTTGTCGAAACGCGACCAATCGCGGGAACGCGAAAACGCGGTACTTCTGTTGAAGAAGATGAGCAACTTGAAAAAGAATTACTTGCCGATGAAAAAGAGCGGGCTGAACATTTGATGCTTGTTGATTTAGGAAGAAATGATATCGGTCGCATCAGCGAATTTGGTTCTGTGGAAGTTACGCAATTCATGATTATTGAAAAATATTCTCACGTGATGCACATTGTTTCTAACGTGAAAGGCAGACTAAAAAAAGAAATGACTGCACTTGATGCATTGTATTCTTGTTTTCCGGCAGGCACATTAAGCGGCGCGCCGAAAATTCGCGCAATGGAAATTATAGCTGAACTTGAACCGTACAAACGAGGTGTGTATGGCGGCGCAATCGGCTATCTTGATTTTTCCGGCAACCTGGATTCGTGTATTGCAATTCGCACCATTGTTGTAAAAGATGGTATTGCATATTTTCAAGCGGGCGGCGGAGTGGTGCATGATTCTGTTCCTCAAAAAGAATATCAAGAAACGATGGATAAAATGTCTGCCGGCATCCAAGCCGTAAAGCTTACTGCTCAACATCAACAATAGAGAAAATATTTTTATGATTTTGATTATTGATAATTACGATTCATTCACATACAATCTTGTTCAATATTTCGGTGAACTGCGCGTCGAACTAAAAGTTGTCCGCAACGATAAAATTACACTTGATGAAATTCAACAATTGAAACCCGATGCAATTGTCATTTCTCCGGGACCGTGCACACCAAGTGAAGCAGGCGTTTCAGTAGATACTGTGAAAAGATTTTACAAAGAAATTCCAATTCTCGGCGTATGTCTCGGTCATCAATCAATCGGCGAAGCGTTCGGTGGAAAAATCGTAAAAGCGCCGACTGTAGTTCACGGAAAAACTTCAACCGTTCATCACACCGATAAAGGAATTTTTCACAACATACCAAATGATTTTACTGCGGCGCGATATCATTCTCTTGTTATCGATCCAAATAATTTTCCAACTGAACTTGAAATTACAGCATCAACCTCTGATAATGTGATTATGGGAGTTCAACATAAACAGTATCCAACGTTTGGCGTTCAGTTTCATCCTGAATCAATTGCAACGCAATTTGGTAAAATAATTCTCAAAAATTTTATTTCACAACATTTTTAAGGAGAACTGCAATGTCATTTGAACCACGTTCGAATCACGATATAGTTCAAGATGTTCAAATTAATGCTGTGCTGAAAACTCAAAAAGATATTTGGCGTGTTTTCCGCATCATGTCTGAGTTTGTTGAAGGATTTGAAGCAATGTCGCGCATGGGAAATTGCGTAACAATTTTTGGTTCAGCGCGGTTAAAACCAGATGCGAAATTTTACAAACTGACTGTTGATGTGGCAAAAGAATTTGTCAAAGCAGGATATGGAATTATTTCCGGCGGCGGACCCGGAGTGATGGAAGCTGCAAACAAAGGGGCAAAAGAAAGCAACGGTGCGTCAATAGGTTTTAATATCGAATTGCCGCACGAACAAGGTTCAAATCCTTTTATTGATGACGATAAGTTAATCACGTTTCGGTATTTTTTTGTTCGCAAAGTTATGTTTGTAAAATATGCACAGGGCTTTATTGTAATGCCGGGCGGGTATGGAACGTTGGATGAATTTTTTGAAGCCATCACACTTGTGCAAACAAAAAAGGGAAGACAATTTCCAATTGTATTGATGGGTGTCGAATATTGGAGCGGATTAATTGAGTGGATTAAAACTAAAATGTTGCATGACGGAATGATTTCGAGTGAAGATATAAATTTATTTATTTTGACTGACGATCCGAAAGTTGCTGTAAAAACTGTTGTTGATTTTTATTTAAAACAGAAACACGCACTCAATTTTTAATTTTTTTATTCATGGATAAATCTCACGTTGCAACTATTTTAGATGAAATCGGAACTCTACTCGAACTGAAAGGCGAGAATAAATTTAAGTGCCTTGCCTATAAAAATGCTGCGCGAACTATTTCCGGATTAAGTGAAGATTTGCAAACTCTCGTTGTGTCCGGTGAAATAAAAAAAATTAAAGGCATCGGTGAAGCTCTCTCCGAAAAAATTACCGAACTTGTTACCACTGGAAAACTACAATACTACGATGAATTAAAATCTGAATTTCCTGAATCTCTTTTTAAAATTTTACAAATACAAGGACTAGGTCCGAAAAAAGTAAAAATTCTGTACGAAAAACTACAGATTCATTCCATCGAACAACTTGAAGCGGCGTGCAAAGAACATACACTTGAACATCTTGATGGATTCGGGAAAAAAACAGAAGAAAACATTCTTGCCGGTATAGAAACATTGCAAAAGTATAGCACAAAATTTCTATACTCTGTGGCTGAAACTGCCGCGAAGGAAATATTTCAATATATTTTTAAACAAAAAGGAGTTATACGTGCAGAGATAGCGGGAAGTTTACGCCGCAAAAAAGAAATTATTGGCGATATAGATATTGTTCTTAGTGCGCAAAAGAAAGAGACACAGAACATCATGAAAGCATTTACTTCGCATCCCGGTGTTCAGAGAATTACCGGAGAAGGAGAAACAAAATCGAGCGTTATTTTAAACTCCGGAATACATTGTGATGTACGAATTGTGAACGATGCAGAATTTCCTTTTACACTTAATTACTTTACCGGCAGCAAAGAACATAATGTCAGAATACGATCGCTGGCAAAAAATTTCGGACTGAGTTTAAATGAATATGGCTTTTCACGTATCGACTCTGACGATAAAAAAGGAAAAACTAAAAAAAATATTTCCTGCATAAATGAAGAAAACATTTACTCTGCACTTGGTTTAGAGTATGTCCCACCAGAACTTCGCGAGGATATGGGAGAAATTGAATCTGCGCAAAATAAAACTTTACCGATGCTCATTTCTGAAAATGATATTCGAGGCACATTTCATTGCCACACCAACTATAGTGACGGCACAAATACTCTTTTCGAAATGGCAAGTGCCGCACAAAAAAAAGGATGGGAGTATATTGGTATTGCAGACCATAGTAAAATTGCTGTGTATGCAAACGGCTTAAGTGAACAACGAGTGAAACAACAACACAAAGAAATAGATTCATTGAATCAAACATTGTCAAACTTCCGTATCTTTAAAGGAATTGAAGTGGATATTTTGTCTAATGGTGAATTGGATTTCAGCGATAAAGTTCTTTCTTCTTTTGATTTTGTTGTTGCATCAGTGCATAGTATTTTTAAAATGACTGAAGAAGAAATGACCAAACGAATTTTGAAAGCTGTAAAAAATAAGTACGTAACAATGCTTGGTCATTTAACAGGACGATTATTATTACAGCGAGACGGATACCCTTTGAATCAAACAACCATCATCAATGCAGCATCAGAGTATGGAAAAATAATTGAAATTAATGCTCACCCTTCGCGCTTAGATTTGGATTGGAGAATGTGTAAGTATGCAAAAGAAAAAGGTGTGCGCATTTCAATAAATCCGGATGCACACTCAACAGATGGATTGAACAACGTTCGATATGGTGTTGGTATTGCTCGGAAAGGGTGGCTTGAAAAAAAAGATGTTATCAACATCATGAATTTAAAAACAATTGAAAAATTTTTATCGAAAAAATAAATGAGCACAAAGAATAATTCAAATATTGGCGGTCTCATTCTCGTTGTCATAGGTTTGCTTTTTTTGTTAGATAAAATGGACATCCTAGAATTCGGATACATCATATCAACATTTTGGCCGCTCATCCTGATTGTCATAGGATTAAATATTTTACGAAAGCAGAAAAAAAGTAACACCTTCAGTGAAGAAAATACTGCACAACAATCAGACACACCACAAACAACTTCTGTGCAGACAAGTCATCCATTTGTCAATCATAGCTCAGTGTTTGGCGATGTTGATTTAAAAATTAGCACAAATGATTTTCGCGGCGGCACCATTAACACCGTTTTTGGCGATAGTAACATTAATATTTCCGAGTGCCAGCTTGCTGAAGGAGAACATGTTTTAAAAATTGATGGAGTGCTTGGCGATATTCAATTAATTCTTCCAAAAGAAATGGATTTTATAGTTTCAGCGAAAACTTTATTCGGCGATGTTATCGTTGTAGATAATCATGCATCAGGATTCGGACAACAAACGAATTACACAACTGCAAACTTTAGTACTGCAACAAAGAAATTGCGTATCTATATCAATTTAGTATTTGGCGATATTAACGTGCGGCAATGAAATCATCAGACATTTTACTTGATATTGAAGCGTTGACACATGGAAAAGCCGCTTGTAATATTTCTCACTACGGCATCATTCGAATGATTGGAAATGAAGCTGTAGATTTTCTTCAAAGAATTTCCACGAATGATTTTTCAAAATTCTCTGCACTTTCAATTCTTCCAACTTTGTTGATTACTGAGAAGGGAAGAATGGTAGATCGTGTTATTGTATTGCAAAAAAATGGAGTTGTAATTCTCATTACGAGTCCGAAGGCAGCACAAGCAGTTATTGCTTGGCTTAACAAATTTATAATTATGGAAGATTTGTTGCTTGAAGATAGAACAGGAACAATTCCAGCGTGGATGACGTTTGAAAATAGTGTTTCATCAATTCTTCTTGATAACGATGAAGATTACTTTATAAAAAATGGATATCGAGTAATAAGTAACGAATCGTTTGAATATTATAGAATAAGTATTGGTCTTCCTGCATATCAGAAAGAACTAACTGAATCATATAATCCGCTGGAATTAAATCTTTGGAAGGATATAAGTTTTACGAAAGGTTGTTATGTCGGACAAGAGGTAATTGCCCGAATAGATGCGCAGAAAAAAATTCAACGCAGATTATGTTGCTTTCAGTCAGAGGTACTACTTGATCCGAATGTGCAGTATATTGTAACTGCTGATAATGAGGATGTTGGGAAAATAACAAGTAACTGTGAAGAGATACGTTCTACTAATAATAGCATCGGGTTGGTTATAGTTAAAAACAAATATGCTCTTGTTGGTACGGAATTATTTATTAAGGATTCGACAAATAAAATAACCATTACAAAAATATTTGAAGCCGCAATTTAATTTATGGAAGAAATATTAATTACAAAAAATAATAAAACCGAACGATACGAAGAGCTATTGCGGCAAATTAAATCACTAATTGCTGACGAAAGCAATCTCATAGCTAATCTTGCAAATATTACTCTATGAAAATAAAACAAAAAAAAATAAACCCTCCCAAAGCCTATAAGAATTTAGGATTTCTAAATTCAAAAGATGCACGACCAATCAGAATTTTATCTGAATTTCTTGAACCGTTAAGCCGATTCAAATATTTTGGTGTGAAAGACACAATTGTTTTTTTTGGCTCAGCCCGTATTATGTCTTTAAATGATGCCAAAAAGAAACTTTCAATTGCAAAAAAGAAAATCAAAATGCAAAAAAAAGTTTCAGATGTTGCACAACACGAGTTTGAACAAGCACAGCATGCTGTTTCAATGTCACGATATTATGAAGATGCAGTAGAGTTAGCTCGATCAGTTACGGAATGGTCGCAATCGTTATCAGAAAAAAATAGACTACTGATTTGCTCAGGAGGTGGACCGGGAATAATGGAAGCCGCTAATAAAGGAGCACATCTTGCGAAAGGAAAGTCAGTAGGATTAAATATAAGTTTGCCGATGGAGCAATATCCAAATCCGTACATTACGCCGGACCTAAATATTGAATTTCATTATTTCTTTATGAGAAAATATTGGTTCATGTATCTTGGAAAAGCTCTCGTAGCATTTCCCGGCGGTTTCGGAACTTTGGATGAACTTATGGAATTATTGACGCTACTACAAACAAATAAGATTAAGAAAAAAATGACCGTCGTATTATTTGGCAAATCGTATTGGCAGGAAATAATTAATTTTGATGCCTTAATAAAATACGGTATGATCAGCAAAGAGGATATGAAATTATTTTCATTTGCAGATTCACCACAAGAAGCATTGGATATTCTTAAAAAATCAATTCAACTAAATTACTCTGAGTTATTTTAATAGCACTATGTCCGAAAAATCTGAAATACTATCACTCATCACGCTACTCGACGATTCCGATGAAACAGTGTATTCAATTGCTCATAATAAATTAATTGAAATAGGAATGCCGGCGCTGGAGTATCTGGCGCTTCACGATGTATCTTATGATTCATTGTTAGACAAGAAGATTTCAAAAGTTCGAGAACAATTAACTCGCAATATTTTTAAGGAACAATTTAGAGCACTAATCAGTTATAATAAAAAAGATTTGGATTTAGAAGAAGGTGTCTTTCTTATCGCAAAACAACGATTTCCACACATAGACTTCACACGATATCTTGAACTTCTTAATGTGTATTCGAAAGAACTTAAGAGCAGGTTGTTGGCTAAGAGTGACGACATGGAAATCATTCAGACCATTAACGATTATTTTCTGCATCATCTCGGTTTTCACGCAAACCGTGAAAATTATTATGAAGAAAACAATCACTACATCAATAAAATTCTTGATTCTAAAACCGGTGTACCGTTAAGTTTATCAGTAGTGTATCTCTTGGTTGGTAAAAAAATTAATTTGCCGCTTCATGGAATTGCATTACAGGGTCATTTTATTCTTGGTTTGAGTTCAGGCAATTCGTTTATTTATGTTGATCCTTTTAACGATGGTAAAATATTAAGCGTTGCAGATTGCAGAGAGCTTGTTCAACAACAAGGACATAATTTTTTGGTGGAACAATTAGAACCAGCAATAAATCTACAAATAATTGAACGTATGCTCCGCAATTTGATTCTTTCACACGAACAAAAAAGTGAAAGCTTTAAGGCAGAAACAATTTTACAATACATTGATATTCTTCGTTCTAATGTTTAAATTGTATTAAACAGATGGGGGGTGACTTGGTCTCGACGGAGTCGGGAATGGTTAGACATAAGCATACCGTGCTTTTCGCGTTGCACGTTAATAAAGCGGAAAACCAATAAGTGCAGATACTTACAACTACGCACTCGCAGCTTAATTAAATTCGCTGCGCATCAAGAATACGGTTTACCTGATGGCTGTATTCAAGGTGTCGACTTACATCGGGCAGGTTTGCACAGTATAAAGGCGGTGCAAACGAGATTAAAGTCCTTTGGTATATTCTGAGAAGTTGAGTTCAACCAAACTATCAGGATGAAGCTACAGCGAGTTGAACTGAGTATGGAGAAGGTCTAATGGTTTTCACTTCGGACCGGGGTTCGAATCCCCGCACCTCCACAAGTGTATTTTCATATCTGCAGTAAGTTATATTTTAATATTTCATGAAAGAAGTTCATTTTACAAAAATGAGTGGTGCCGGAAACGATTTTGTTGTTATTGATAATCGCGAAGGTATCATTACTCATCCCAACGAAGCAGCACAACGATTTTGCCATCGGCGCTTAGGTATAGGTGCTGATGGTTTGCTATTAGTTGAAAAAAGTTCTACAGCAAATTTTACGATGAAATATTTCAATGCTGATGGTTCGTATGGCGGTATGTGCGGAAATGGGGGACGATGTATTGCCAAATTTGCACATACCAATGGGATTGTCAAAACAAAACAATTCACTTTCGAAACGTTAAACTACATTTATCAAGCTACAGTTTTAAAAAATACCGTTAGCTTGAAAATGAAAAATCCAACAGATATTCGACTTAACCAAAGCATTCAAATTGATAAACATAAAATTCTTTTTCATTTTATTAATACAGGGTCGCCTCATTGCGTAATATTTGCGGATGAAAATAAAGATCTATTTCTACAGTATGAAAATATGGATATCAATATTCTCGGACGTAAAATTCGAAACCATAAATATTTTTCGCCAGAAGGTGCAAATATAAATTTTATTAAGCGCGATGGCAATATTTTTATTCAAATAAGAACTTATGAGCGTGGCGTTGAAGAAGAAACTCTTGCATGTGGAACCGGTTCAACGGCGAGTGCGCTCATAGCAAACGCATTGTATTTTACTAAACCACCAATCAATTTAGCCGTACGAAGCGGAGAGCATCTCACAGTCGATTTTCATAAAAATAACGATCAATTTTCTGATGTAATATTAACCGGCGGTGCTGATTCGGTATATTCTGGCGTAGTAAAAATTGATAAGAACAATAAAATAATTTTTGAGTAACTATTGGAATCCAACAAAGTAAACAGAAGAAATTTTCTTGCAGCTCTAACAATTGTTTTAATTAGTGCAATATCTTTTTCCTATAAAAAAATTTTGGATATGTTAGGGTTTCAGTTTCAAGTAGGCAATATTAGTGTCGACACTAATCCTTACACATTGGTTAGTACAAAAGCAGAGATAGAAAGACTTCGATATAAAAAAGTAACAATAGACGATGATGTAGTTGCTGTTATTTTCACTTCGAAAAAAGAAATTAAAGCGTATTCGTTACGATGCACACATAAAGGTTGCGGACTAAAAATTAAAGGAGAGCAAGAAATATATTTTGCTTGCTCATGCCACGGAAGCAAGTTTAGTGAAAATGGGGATGCCTTAAAGGGACCAGCAAAGTTACCGCTACATCAACGCATAATAAAAGTTGAACAAGATAAAATTTATATAAACAGGATTTGATTCTTATTGCATATTGTTTTACGATATAATCAATGTTATGTAAAGTAACATTTTGTGCAGAATAAATTTCTGCTTTATTGTTACGACATTGTAAGTGATATTGCATTGTAGTGTTCTTTCCTTGCCTCGCCCACGTCAATATTAATCCAATTATTTATTTTAGCATTGCCTGATAGATTTGTTTCGCCTAATACTGCCATATCAACTTTATGATTATCGCAATATTTTTTTATTTCTGTCAGCGATTCTCGTTTCGATGATATGACAACTCTCGATTGTTCTTCACCATACAATAAAAAATCTTTACGAAGTCTACCTTCTATTTGCACTTCAAAACCTAAAGTTTGATTACTGTACATTGCAGATTCTAATAATGAAACAAGCAAACCACCTTCGGATACATCGTGAGCGGACATAACTAATCCTTTATGTATCATGGATAAAAGACAATTCTGTAAATTCACTTCTTCTGCAATATCAAAATACGGCGCGTCGCCAGTACTTTGCTTATGAATGATATTTAAGTATTCACTGCCGTTTATATCGCCACACATTTTTCCAAGCAAGACAATTACATCGCCAGAATTTTGAAACGTTGCAGGTGTAATGTGTTTTTTATCTTCAATAAGTCCGAGCATCCCAATTGTTGGTGTCGGATACACAGCCGTATCAGGGCTTTCATTGTAAAAGCTAACATTGCCGCCGGTTACCGGTGTGTCTAACGCAATACATGCTTCTGAAATGCCAGCTATTGCTTCCTTGAATTGCCAATACATTTCCGGTTTGTACGGATTGCCAAAATTTAAGCAATTAGTAATTGCAAGTGGCTTTCCACCTGAACACACAACATTGCGTGCTGATTCTGCAACTGCAATTGCAGCGCCTTTTCTTGGATTAAGATAAACGTAACGGCTATTACAATCTGTCTTTGAAGACAAATATTTATTACTTCCTTTAATTTTAATTATTGCGGAATCAGAAAATGATTGTTGAATTGTATTGGTGCGCACCATGGAATCATATTGCTCATACACCCATCGCTTACTCGCGATATTGGGTGATTTCAATAAATCAAATGCAACCAGATTTAAATCAGATGACTCTGGAAGCGACATAGGATCAAATGCACGTGTCGTTTGTAAATATTGCGGTTCTTTTGTTTCTCGAATATACACCGGAGCACCACCACCAAGCACGAGTGTTTCAGCAGGAACCTCGGCTCTTAATTCTCCTTTATGAAAAATCTTTACAATGCCATCATCAGTAACTTTTCCGATTTCAACACAATGCAAATCCCATTTTTCAAATATTAATTTAATTTTCTCTTCGCATCCTGGTTTAGAAACAAGCAACATTCGTTCTTGTGATTCAGACAATAAGATTTCATACGCAGACATGTTTGCTTCGCGTATCGGAACTTTATCCAGATCGATAATCATTCCGGATTTGCCCTTTGCACTCATCTCCATTGTTGAACAAGTTATTCCGGCGGCGCCCATATCTTGTATGCCAACAAGAAGTCCGGCATGAATCACTTCAAGTGTAGCTTCAAGCAAAAGTTTTTCAGTGAATGGATCTCCAACCTGAACAGACGGACGTTTTGCTTCTGAGGCTTCTGAAATTTCTTCCGACGCAAACGTCGCACCATGAATTCCATCTCTGCCTGTTGCCGAACCGACGATCATCACGGCATTTCCCTTTCCCTTTGCAATCGCCGATGCAACTTCACCATGCTTCACAATTCCAATTCCCATCGCATTAACTAATGGGTTAGATTGATAGCACGGATCGAAATATACTTCACCGGCAACAGTTGGAACTCCAAAGCTATTGCCGTAGTCTCCTATTCCCTTTACAACACCTTTGAACAAGTAACGTGTCCTCGCATCTTCTAAAGAACCAAACCGTAGCGAGTTCAGACCTGCAATTGGACGCGCTCCCATTGTAAATATATCGCGCATAATGCCACCTACGCCTGTCGCAGCGCCTTGATATGGCTCTACTGCTGACGGATGATTGTGGCTTTCAATTTTAAAAGCAACAGCTAAACCATCACCGATATCTACTAAGCCGGCATTCTCTTCTCCGGCGCCAACCAAAAGACGTTTTCCCGTACGTGGTAGAGTTTTTAGTAGTGCAATAGAATTTTTATAACTACAATGCTCGCTCCACATTACACTATAAATGCCGAGTTCTGTGTAGGTAGGAATTCGTCCAAGAATGGAAATTATTTTAGTGTATTCTTCTTCAGTTAAACTGTGTTTAATTGCTGTTGCAACATTAACTTCTGACTCTTTTGATAAACTCATAAATATTTATTCGATTAGCATTAAGTGTGAATTTTTTTCTACTGTTTGTTTTTCAATTACGAATATTTTTTTTACTATTCCCGCCGTTGGTGATTTAATTTCGTTTTCCATTTTCATCGCTTCAAGAATGATGAGACCATCACCGACACTTACATTATCACCGATATTTTTTTCAATTTTTACAACAAGCCCGGGCATCGGCGATTTAATTTCAGTTTTACGTGAAGCAGTTGATGCCGAGTTGTTAATTGACTTGAGTAGCTGCTCCTTTTTTGTAATGAGATGAACATCAACGGGTTTATTTTTATAAAAAAATTCGCCTTTTTCTTTATCAACCAAAAAAGAATACGACTTCCCATTAATTATTACGTTTATCTCCGAATCGCTCGTTTCAGTATAAGAATATTCTATTTTTTTTCCATTTAAAAAAATATTCTCCTCTTCATCAAGAAAAAAATTGAATGTCTCACCTTGAACTACTACTGATTGACTTCTCATGTTATGAGTGATATTTTTTTTGTGACCAAGAAGAAATATTTTTTTTATTGTTGAAATTTGTTTTGCGTACATCATTTAACTCTTTATGTTTTAACGATAAAACAGCAATAGCTAACTTCTCTTTTTCATTCAAATTTTGGATATTACCTCGGTAATGCTCATCTACAAAACGAATATCAAATTCACCTTTTATAAAACTTGGGTGTTGCAAAACAAAAATACAAAACGGTATCGTCGTTGAAACACCGACAATTTTATATTCTTCCAATGCTCTGTTCATTTTACAAATTGCCTCATCTCTGCTCGCACCGTGCACAATGAGTTTTGCGAGTAGTGGATCGTAGTAATGCGTTACTGTCGTATTAAGTTGAATTCCTGAATCATTCCTAATACCTAATCCTTCGCTCGGAGCGTAGTGAATAATTTTACCTGTTGATGGAGCAAAATTATTATTACTATCTTCAGCGTAGATGCGACATTCAATAGCATGACCATTACGACGAATATCGGTTTGAGTATATGGAAGAATCTCTCCTTCAGCAATTCGAATTTGTGTTTTCACAAGATCAATTCCATACACCATTTCTGTTGTTGGATGTTCAACCTGAATTCTTGTATTCATTTCCAAGAAATAAAATTTTTTATCTTTATCTAAAAGAAATTCAACTGTTCCGGCATTCACATAGTTGCATGCTTTCGCAACATCAACAGCTACGCTTCCAATTGCATTGCGCAATTCATCATTCAACACCGAGCTTGGACATTCTTCGATAACTTTTTGATGGCGACGCTGAATGGAGCATTCACGTTCCCCGAGGTGAACAACATTACCGTGAGCATCAGCTAAAATTTGCACTTCAATATGGCGTGGCGCTTCTAAATATTTTTCGATGTAAACACTGTCATCAGCAAATGCACTGTTCGCTTCATTGCGTGCACGTAAGATTGCTTTTTCCAATTCATCAATTGTGTCAACACGTCTCATTCCTTTTCCGCCTCCGCCACCAGAAGCTTTAATGAGAATTGGCAATCCAATTCTATTTATAACTTGAAAAGCTTCATCATAATTCTTTACTGCCTTTGTTGTTCCGGGAATTATCGGAATGTTTTTTTGCATCATCAATTCGCGTGCGGCAGTTTTGCTTCCCATCAAATTTACTGTCTCTGCCAGAGGTCCGATATAAATAAAGCCTGCATTACGCGCCGCTGAAGCAAACGCAGCTTTCTCCGACAAAAATCCATATCCTGGATGAATGGCATCAGTACCTGAAAGTCGAGCTATCGATAAAATTTTTTCGATGTTAAGATATGTCTCTTGCGATGAAATGCCGTCTAACGAATACGCTTCATCGCACAATAAAACATGTGGAGCATTTCTATCAACATCAGAATACACTGCAACAGTTTGTATTCCCATTTCCTTTGCTGCTCGTTGAATTCGTACAGCTATTTCGCCTCGGTTAGCAATAAGAATTTTTTTTATTTTTTTTGAAGCTACCGTCATGCTATTTCAACAATTGTAACACCTGTTCCGCCTTCATTCCATTCGCCAATCCGATAGTGTTTAATTCTGCTATCCGTACTAAGAAAGCTTTCGATTCGTTTTCGTAATGCGCCCGTTCCTTTGCCATGAATTATTTCGACTTGATGCAAACCGGTAAGTGTGGCATCATCTAGAAATTTATCTACAATCTCAATGGCTTCATCGCCGTACAAACCACGCACATCAATTTCGCGTGTAGCAGTTTTTGCAAAAATTGCGACAGAAATTAAATCCTTTTTTTCTTCGACTATCGTTCGAATATCATTGCTGTGAACCTTTAACTTTATTGTATTGAAAGCAACTTGCAGGTATCCGTTAGAGTCGGGAAGAGACAACACTTTTCCTACTTGCGATCCTGTTTTTAACATAACCAAACTACCAACAGAGATAGTAATATTTTCTATTTCAGATTTTTGATTATCTTCTGATTGATACTTGAGTTGATTAATTTCTTTTTCGATGTTCGCAATTGTCTGTTTTGCATGTTTAACTATAATTTTATCTGCGTGACTTTCTTTTATCTCGCGCACTGTTCGTTCAATAGTCGCATTTGATTTTTCAATAAGCTCTTTCATTTCAGAAAATGCCTTGGCTCTCGCAGTTTTCAAATCAGTATTTAACGCCTTTATTTTTGTTTCGTATAAACTTGTTAGGTCTTTATTTTTCAATATATCTGACTCAAGTATCTGAAGCTTAGACTCGAGATCTTGAGAGCGAAACTCTAAGTTCAAAATCAATTTTTCTAATTTCGATTTTTGTTCACCCAACATGGTTCGCGCATATTCAATTATATTTGCCGGCAAACCGAGTCGTTGGGCAATTTCAAGTGCATAACTACTTCCCGGAATTCCTAATCTAAATCTGTACGTAGGCAGAAGCGTCGCTTGATCAAATTCCATTGCACCATTTTCCATTTCCGGCGTTTCATGTGCAAATGCTTTTAATGCAACATGATGTGTTGTGGCAATGCAAATTGCAGCACGTTGTGTAAGATGAAGCAACACCGACGACGCAATTGCTCCCCCTTCGCTGGGATCTGTTCCGGCACCAATTTCATCAATCAAGACTAAACTTTTTGCATTGGCTTGTTCAACGAGAAGTTTTAATTGTAATATCTGCGAACTATACGTACTCAAATCATTTTCTATCGATTGGTTGTCGCCAATGTTTACGAAGATGGATTCGAAAATTGGAAATTCGGAATCGGGCGACGCGGGAATGTGAATGCCGGATTGCAACATCAGCGATAACAATCCGACAGTTTTTAACGCAACTGTTTTCCCGCCTGCATTAGGTCCGGTAATAAGCAATGTATAAAACTTGGAACCAATTTCTAAATCGAAAGGAACAACCTCTTCCCTTTTATGCCGAAGCAACAATATTGGATGGCGTGCTTGTAAAATTTTGAGCGCACCTGTTTCTTTGAGAAACGGTTTATTTCCTTTGATCTCAATTGAATACCGAGCCTTGGCAAATGCCAAATCTATCAATTGTAAAATGGATAATGTTGATAAAAGTGGTAGCATAAATTCACTGACTTGCGCTGTGAGCGCGCGAAGGATTTTTTCTATCTCTCGTTTTTCTTTGAAGTATAATTCATACAGAGCATTGTTCATTGCCAGCGTCTCTGCCGGTTCAATAAATACCGTTTGTCCGCTTGCTGAAGCGCTATGAATAAAACCTTCTACCTTAAATTTCTGTTCACTCTTCACCGGAATAACTAATCGGCCTTCACGAGTCGTTATAATTTCATCTTGAGCAAAACCTTTTTCAGAAACTGCCTTCAAAATTCTCTCTAGACTTTTTCTTAACTGCAGATGTTGAGTAACTATATTTTGACGTATCTGTTTTAACTCTTTGCTCGCACTGTCTTTAACTTGAGCATTTTCATCGATAGCTTGATTGATATTGAACTCAAGAATTTTATTCTCCTCCAACCCGGAACAAAGCGAGACGAGTTCAAGATAGTATTCTTTCCTTTTTAAGACATAGCTTTTAATTACACGAGACGCTTGCAATGTTGATGCGATGGCAAGAAAATCTATTGAAGAGATAATATTATTCGCTATGGTTGCCTGTTGAAGCGCTGCACGAATGTCTTTAATTCCATCGATTGGAAATGATTGCTCGCTTTCAAGTATTCGCTTTATTTCAGAAGTAATAGAAAGGTCGGTTGAAATTTTTTGAATGTCGGAGCAGGGTTCCAGTAATTCAACAGCTTCTTTGCCAAGATCCGATGATGCGTAAAATTGAATGCGGTGCAGTATTTTATTGAAGTCTAATTTTTCAACTGCTTTGTGGAAAGATTCCATGCGACT
>CAYHZL010000003.1:0-11241 GCA_964361075.1 uncultured Chitinophagaceae bacterium | reverse complement strand
TTGGAATCATTTTTATTATTTTTTTGCTGTAACGATTTAAATAATTCTTGATAAAAATCTTCCGATTCCGGTAAAAATGTATTAACGGCATCGTACATTGTTGGTCCAAAATTTTTGAGCGGCTTATAAAGTATTGATTGTCCACGTGTTTCTTCGGAAGGAATATGTAAATAGACTCCCAAAAAAATGAGTGTCATACTGATCAACAATCCTCCTTCAACAATTCCAACAAGTACGCCGCCGATTTTATTCCATAACCCTTCGACCAATTCTTTGATAAATATTTTATACAGCAATGCCTGACCAATCATCACAACTAAAACAATCGTAAAAAAAGAAAATACTGTTGCAAGTCCCGGTGATATACCAAGCGGAACAAACAGCATTTCGCCAACACTGGCGCCGAATTTTGTTGCGCATAAAAATGAAATAACAAGAAAAATAAGACTAATAATTTTTTTTATAAGTCCATTTTTCCAACCATTATACATGAAGACAATCAGGATAATGCCTAATATAATATCAGCAGTGCTCATGAAACTTATCCTAATTTTTGTTTAACAATTTCACTGATAAGTTTGCCGTCAATTTTGCCTTTCAGTTCTTTCATTACCAAAGGCATTACTGTGCCAAAATCTTTTGCAGATGCTGCACCACTTTGCCCGATAATTTTTGCAATAATGCTTTCAGCTTCATCGCGTGAAAGTTGCTTCGGCAAATATTCGGAAATAATTTCTATCTCTTTCGTTTCGGCATCAACTAATTCAGCGCGACCTGCTTTTTGGTATTGCTCAATAGATTCTTTCCGTTTCTTAACAGCAGAAAGTAAAATTGTCATATCATCTTCTTCGTTCATCTCACGATCTAACCCACGTTTGTCAAATTCAATAACTTGTGCGCGTAACATGCGCAATGTTTCGGTTCGTAGTTTATTGCCGGACTTCATCGAGTTCCTTAAATCTTCATTTACTTTTTCTTTCAATCCCATATTTATACCTTGCCAAATAAGTTTATAATGTAACCATTCATTGAATTCTTTTTTCGTAAATACACAGCATAATTTTTTATGTCACAGATTGTACAGATTTTCACGTAAAAATTTTTATAACTCACGTTACGCAAAGATGAAAAACCAACCGTCATTCCCGCATGTTTTTAGCGGGAATCTACATAATGGATGCCCGATTAAAGCATTCGGGCATGACGACCTTAATGTTTTAGGCATTTTCCCAACGTGCGTAACATCAGTTTATAAGTCTAATCTGTGAATCTGTGGCAAAGATTTTCCTCAATCTGAGTAGTCACCTTTTTTCTTTTAATATATTACATCACCGTGCTAAAATCAATCTGTAAACAATTGCATCTCGCAACATTAGCTTGTATATTCATCAAAAAGTTTTTCTTTCCATTAATTTTTAAAACCGATGAATTGGATTAACTACCAACATTTTCAACAAGACGAATTAGTAACACAACTATACTGCGACTACCTTAATTCTTTTGAAAAGGTTTCAGAGCATTACGCCGGAGATTACCGCAAAAAAGAAGACTGGGAAAAAGTAATTAACGCTGTACAAAAAAAATCTATAAACCGTTCTTCCCTTGTGCGCGTATTGCTGGAACAAAACAAAGAAATTCACTGCGGCGTTAAGACTCTCGCCAATATTGACTTGTTATATAATGAAAATACTTTTGCAGTTGTAACAGGACAACAGTTAGGGATTTTTACAGGACCGTTGTATACCATTTACAAAACGATCACCGCCATTAAACTTGCCAAGCAACTTTCAAAAGATTTTTCTGATTATAATTTTGTACCAATTTTTTGGCTCGAAGGTGAAGATCATGATTTCAATGAGATCAATAATATCACACTTCTCAATACTGCCAACGAGTTAACCAAAATTGAATACTTGTTAGATGGCAAACCGTTTGAAAAAAATCTTGGTGCAACAGGCAGCATCGTTATTGATCAACATATAGATTCTGTTTTTGCATCGTTAGATTCAACGATTCAAAAAACAGAATACACTCCTCAACTTCTTGAATTTTTCAAAGGATACTATAAACCAGGAGTCTCTCTTCTCACGGCATTCAGCGGATTGATGAATCATCTGTTTGAAGATACGGGTATTATTTTTATCAACTCAAATAATAGTGAACTTAAAAAATTCTTACAACCCGTTTTTGCAAAAGAAATTCAGTCTGTCTCCCATACATCCAAATTAGTGATTGAAAAAAGTGCGGAACTGGAAGAGCATTACCACGCACAAATTAAGGCAAAGGCGCTGAATCTTTTTCTCTTTCACAAAAACGGACGCTACTTAATTGAGCCGGCTGAATCAGATTTTTATTTGAAGAATACGCGACAACGATTTGTTAAAGATGAATTGCTTGCCATGGTTGAACAAACGCCGGAAGTGTTTTCACCCAACGTTGTGCTTCGTTCAATTTGTCAAGATACGCTGCTTCCAACTGTTGCATACGTCGGCGGACCGGCAGAGGTCGCCTACTTCGCTCAGCTAAAACCTGTATACGAATATTATAATGTTGCTATGCCGATTATTTATCCGCGCGCAAGCGTTACTGTTCTTGAAGATAAAGTCAACAAGGTTGCTGAAAAGTATCAAATTGAATTGCTTGAATTATTCAATGACATTGAACCATTACTATCAAAAATTTCTGAACAAGTTTCGGAAGTAAAAGTTGATGCGCTTTTTGAATCATTGCAAACAAAAATTCGTGAAGCAATTAATGAAGCTCGCTTTGGCATTCAACAAGTTGATCCGACATTAAGCGGCACTGTGGATGGGACACTTTCCAAATTTGAATCGCATTTACAAATGCTGAAAGAGAAAGCACAAAAAGCTCAACAGCAAAAACAAGATGTCTCTTTAAAACAAATTCAAAAAGCAGCAAACAATATTTTTCCGAATGAAAATTTTCAGGAACGCGAATTTAATATTATGCATTTCATGAATAAATACGGTCCTGATTTTGTGAAATGGCTGCTCACTGAAATTGAAATTGATAGATTCGAGCATCAAATAGTTCGACTTTGAATAACAAAGCCCGACGGCGCAAAACGGTCGGGCTTTGTAGGGAAAATTATCCACGAAGGTCACGAAGAAGATTATAGGAACAATCGCATTTATTTTACCATCAATAACTTCTTCATCAGTTGCTTGCCGTTAAATTCCAGCCGAGAAAAATATATTCCGCTCGAAAATTTCGATCCATCAAACTGCACGGAATAATTTCCCGCCTCTTTCACTTCATTGACTAACGTAGCAACTTCTCTTCCAAGAACATCGTACACTTTTAATGTAACAAAACTGCTCACTGGTAATTGATAACTGATCACTGTTGTTGGATTAAATGGATTGGGAAAATTCTGAAACAGTTCGTACGATGCTGCGATCTGTGGTTGAGCATCGCCGACAGACATTGGCTTAGACGCCGTCGTAAATCCATAAATCCCGTCAATGAATGTAACGGCATAGACAGTATCTTCAACCGCAGTCAAGAAATTGATACCGACACCATTCAAGCCGACGTAGTTCCAGGTCGTACCGTTATCTGAGGTAAAGTAAACTCCTTTATTTAAATTGCTTCCAACAAATGCACCCCACAAAACTCCGGAACGATCCACCGCTATTTTTAATGCAAATGGACTGCTGCCGATTCCTGTTGGAAGCGGAATCTGAGTCCATGTGCTGCCGTCGTATCGCCAAATTTTGTAGGAACCTGACAATGTGCGAACAACAATATTTCCTTCTGCATCACTTACTAATCGTCCTTCACTGGTTGCAAGTACACTGGTATTAACAATGTGCCATACCGAGTCTTCAATTGCTCGCCGATACATTGCAAAAGAATACGTTGGAAATGATCCGGCTCTTCTCCCCAAATAAATAATACCCTTTTTATTATTAAGACTAACATCAGCGATGTATTCACCACTCTTTAATCCTATTCCAGCTGTGTCTCGCTTCCAGGGTTGCCCTGGTTTTTTTGAAAATAATATTCCGCTGCCACCAAGAAATTGTATTCCTTGTTTATCGACAAAAAAATCGAACGTTTGTGTTCCTGCATTAATTCCCAATGCTTTAAATCCGGCTGTATCCGGGATCCATGAATTGCCGTGATCGGTCGATTTAACAATGTAAAAAAGCCATGAAGAAGGACCGGTTTTGATAGGAAGATTTCCATAAACATTTCCTGCAGAATCGGATGATATGACATTTATCCCCCTGACAAATCCTTGTTTTGGAAATACTTTTCCCCATGTCGTATCTCCCGCGGCAACCCGATAAATACCAAGGTTGGTAGAAATGAAATAATAATTTCCCCCTTTCACAACTCCGGTGTAAAAATTATGTGCCCGTGATTGTAAAACGTTAGGGGAATGTACCCAGTTCGTCCCAAAATCTGTACTTTGAAACATACCATATCGTGTTGCCGCATAAAGAATGGAATCACCGCTTATAGAATTTATTATTTTTTCAATCGAAGGAAGATATGCCTGTGCTTTGATAGAATCGCCGATCGGTATCCACGGAGGAGTCAGATTTGAAAGCCGATACGCGCTCGAACCAGTACTCACGGCGTAAATATTGCCGAATACATCATCTCCGAAGGATGAAATAGCATCCACAATACCTGTCGAAATGTTTGTAAAACTTACACCACCGTCGGTTGACATAACAACCCTGCCCTGTGCAACTGAGGCTGTGGTGTAAATGAACATTCTTCCTTTTCTATCAACAAAAATTGCACGAGGAATACCGGTTGTCTTAAAGGACGTGTCCTTGCGCCAAATATTTGAATCCGGATGCTGGTAATACAAATTACGGTTTTGCGTTATTACCCAGCCGTAAAAGTTCGTATCAATTGCTATATCGTTAATAGTTTCTGTACTGATATTGATCGAATCATGCGACCACGTTTTTGCTGTATCCCAGCTCGCATACACTTTTCCCTGCTTTAAAATATACAATGCGTCACCAATAATTTTTTGAGCATTGGTAAAATTAATCGCTGGAATGATGGCATTTTCTGCTACATAGCGTCCTTTCAGGGGCTGATATTTCATTGTGACGATGTAACATCCTTGGGTTTCCACGTCGAGAAGTAATATCAATATTGTTTCTTTATCATTAGCTTTAAAAGCAGCGGAAAGAATTTTTGCTTCAACGGGAGACTGATACTCACCCAAATCTCGATAAGTTGATGTTTGGGTCACGTGTAACCATTTTTCCGTGTACGTTAACACAATCTGGTATTTTATAGCCCACGCAGTGCTTGACACTCCCGAGACGGATTCATAGCCAGGAGGGTGTCCAGTGGGAAGTTGTGCCCACCCATTCTGAGAACAAACAAATGTCAGCAAAATAAAAAAAGTAACATTGTACTTACGCATGTAACCTCCAAAGTAAAAAATGAATATAAAATAAAGACAGTTCGAAATGTTCTTTAAAAAGAAATACGCCGCATGGTGCATTACCCTTGTTAAGGTTATAAGATTTTTTTACAAACCTTGACAAGGATCGCTCATGTTTATTTCATCAACAATAATTTTTTCGATTCAAAAAAATTATTTGCTCGCAGTGTATAAAAATACACGCCGCTTGATAATTTTGAACCGTTAAACTGAACTGAGTGCATTCCAGCATCTTTCACTTCATTCACCAACGTTGCTACTTCTTTTCCAAGAACGTCATACACTTTTAACGACGTGAAACCTGAACCATGAATCGTAAACCGTATCTCCGTTGTTGGATTGAATGGATTGGGAAAATTCTGATACAACTCGTATGAAGATGCAACATGAAGTTGTTCATGTTCCACACCAACTGTTGGCGAAGTAGTAAATGCAAAAATTCCATCAATAAATGTTACAGCAAAAACAGAATCGCCGACCGTTGAAAGGAAACTAACGCCGACACTGTCTAAACCGGCATACTTCCATGTTGTTCCGTTGTTCGTTGTGAAATGAACCCCTCGATTAACAGAATTGAATGCATTATAAAACGATCCCCACAAAACACCATTCTTATCAACAACGGATTGTTCTATAATCGGAAGATTGCCGATAGTTGTTGGTTTTGGAATTTGACTCCACGAACTTCCGTCGTACCGAAAGATATTTCCGTTATAGGCGGTAAGAATAACATCGCCATTGTGATCGCTAATGATCTTCACAATAGATTGACCGACTGCTGATACATCCACCGATTGCCACGTTGTTCCATTCAACGTTCTTTTATAAAGAGCAAATTTCGAGAAACCAAGATCCTTTACTGCATAGACAATTCCTTTTTTGTTATTATTTGAAACCGAAGTTATAAACGCTGAACCTAATCCGGCCGTGTCAATTTTCCACGGTGCGCCTGTAGGTTTCGAAAAGAATTTTCCATTTTTACCTGCGTATTGGTTTCCCTGAGCATCAACATTGTAGAATCCATTTTCGAACGTAAGGTTGAGAGCTTTCATTCCGGTTGTATCAGCAATCCACGTTATTCCATTATCCGTAGATTTAAAATTATGCAACACTGAACTGGATGGAGTTATCGGAACAGGAATAATGGAGTAAATATTCCCTGCAGAGTCGGTGTTTAATTTTAACTTACCTTGAAATCCTTTTGAAGGATATACTTTAGCAAATGTTGAATCACCTACTTTTCTTCTGTACACGCCTAAGTTGGTAGAGACCACATAATAATTTCCGGAGCGAACCAATCCATAAAATTGAAAGGCGGGCAATTGAGTATTGGAATATTTCCATGTCGCTCCGGTGTTTGCACTTTCAAGAAGACCGTATATTGTTGCAGCATACAGTATAGAATCTCCGCCGATTGATTTAATAAGAGTGTTGTTCGATTGAATGACACCTGCCGCTGCCATCGAATCTGAAATATTTACCCATGGCGGAATAAGATTCGATAATCTGTATGCCTTATTGTTTGTGGACGCATACACATTTCCGAATTTGTCATCTCCGAATGACGAGACAATACCGGAGAGACCGGTATTGTTCTTCGTCCATGTGCTTCCGCCATTGGTTGAAAAATATACGGATGATGCTGTTGAAACGAACATTCTATTTTTCCGATCAACAAAAATTGCCTGACAATAGTCATCGTTCAAAGGGAATGTTGTATTTCCGCGCCAGATATTAGAATCGGGATGCTGATAAAACAAACCGTCAATCGTTGCAGCCCAACCATAATTATTTGTATCAACAGCAACATCGGCAACAAATTTTCCTCTTAAACCTGTCGAATCCAACTTCCACGTTTTTGCAGTATCCCAACTTGCATGTACATTTCCGGTTTCAAGAACGTACACTGCGTCGCCGATAATTTTTTTGAAATAGGGATAGTTGTCTAAAGCAAATATGCGTTTTCTTTCGTTGAAAGAATATTCCCATGTTCCACCAGATAAGGGGTTATACCTGACAACTAAAACGGAGCCATCGGAAAACATGAGGAATATAATATCCGGATTATTTGATTTAAAATTTGCTGACACAATTTCTAATCCATGCGGTGCTGCTATTTCAGTACTGTGGCCTGATGAACGACCATAGAAATCATAATACACCCCAACATGAAGACGTTTAGCAGTGTATGAAAGGCTAAATATTTGACCTTGCAATTCTCGATTTGTTGGTCGAGAAACATCTCCAAGAATAGTTTCTCCGTACATATTAAATTGAGCATACAACTGTGAGTGAAGGATAAGCAATTGAACAACAGCAAAGACAACAACGTGGAAATTGAATCTTTTCATACGTCCTCCATTAGTGAAAAAAAATATTTCATCAGGGCATCTCTAAAAATTAGTTACGAAACCTTCAAGGTTTTTTGTTTTGGCGATGTACCATAAAATTTTAACATCACAAAATTTGGTCAAGTCCAAAGGACCACTTCGTGGTTAAACCTTGAAGGTTTTTAGAGATGCCCATTTAGAGACATCATGCTGCCCGACGCAGCAAAACGGTCGGGCTTTGTAGGGAAAATTATCCACGAAGATACACGAAGAAGATTATGGGAACAATCGCATTTATTTCACCATCAATAACTTCTTCATCAGTTGCTTGCCGTTAAATTCCAGCCGAGAAAAATAAATTCCGCTGGAAAATTTCGATCCATCAAACTGCACGGAATAATTTCCCGCTTCTTTCACTTCATTGACTAATGTAGCAACTTCTCTTCCAAGAACATCGTACACTTTTAGTGTTACAAAACTGCTCACTGGTAACTGATAACTGATAACTGTAGAAGGATTGAACGGATTTGGATAGTTCTGCGAAAGCGTCAATTCGCGCGGCATAGCAATTTCCACTTGCACAGATTTCGAGTATTCAAATTTTCCGTCACGGTCGATTTGTTTCAAGCGATAGCTGTACGCTCCGCCGCGAAGATTGTTGTCAACGAAAGAATATTCCCGCGGAGAATTGCTGGTGCCTGCACCTTCAACAAAACCAACACGACCCACCCTTTAATTTCCTCCCTTACAGGGGAAGGGTTGGGGAGGGGTTCACTGCGTTCGACCTCGAATCCATAGTTGTTCGCCTCAGTCGCCGTTGACCACGAAAGCTGCGCCGAGTTTCCTTTAGCTATTGCACTAAACGAAACCAGCTCCACCGGAAGAGGCGATGAAGAACTATTCGTTGTTCCCACTGTGTAATAGCCATCAGCGATATTCGCGTCGGTGGCGGTAAAATTGATGTTGTCCCCAGCGATGGCAGAGGAAGCTGTCGTGACAGCAGAAAAATTCCCGCTTGTGCCCGAACGGTATAATAACCGATAATTACTGGCAGTTGCCGGGCTTCCGCTCATTCCTCCGTCGGAAAAATCGAAACCGATCTGGACGTTCGCTCCGTCCAATGTCCCGGTTTTATCCAGGTACCAAATGCGGTTCCATCGGTGAGTGACGCCGCTTGCCACGTCCGCAGTTACGACAGAGTTAGAGCCGCTGTTGCGGCCGGCGAGAAGGTATTCCCCGTTTGCGTTCAGTGCACTATTGTCGGTAAGCGTCAGTCCGCCCGCCGTCGCTGATGTGTTGCTTCCGTCTGATTCCTTCCCTATCCCTATGACGGCGTCTGAGTAACTGGAAGTTCCACCATACTTACTTCCTGAGAATGAGACACCCCACTTCGCTCCAAGGTAGCTTCCAACAATACTTCTTTCGGCAGAACTAAGTTGTGTATTATATATGATTACTTCACCAATGTCGCCACTCCAAAACTGAGTAGCGATAGCCGTCCCCCCAATGGTTCTTTCAGGATTGCTACCCCATGTACTTCCAAACGTGGTTGCGGGAGATGTAAAATCGTTCCCGCCATTTAAATTCAAGGTGAGTACGCCCGCCAAGCCCGCGCTCAAATTTGCATCAAAGATGTAGGTCGTACCAGTACTCAGTGTTGCGGTCCCATTGTAGTTATGAATACCATCTGCGGCGTCATAATAGTTGAGATTGCTGCCATTTGTTTCAAATGCTGTAAAGCCTCCGCCAGGACCAGCACAATAAAGGGATCGGTAGCCCGTGAGATTTGCCGGCTTCATCAAGCAAAAGAAGGAACATGGCGCATTGTTTATCAAAACAGAGTTGTTCGGCAAGTTAAAAGCGTCGTTGCTGCCGTCAAACGTAATTGTTTCACGAGAATTAATGCCCGTTGCGTTGTTAGTCGGTTGCTTCGTGGCTGTACTCTGTGTGCCATGACTTGCGTTACCGCTTTTGTCGCTCCATTGTGAGACAGTCGTGCTGTTCAACGTTTTTGTTGTCGCATCTGCCGCATCGACCCAGAGTTTTAGGGAACTGGTTCCATCTGTTTTTCCAACCCCTCCCGGTCCCGTTTGTGCAATTGCTATGGAACCGAAGACAACGAAGAGAAGAAGAAAACGTTTCATAAGACCTCCTATTGGTAAGTTGATGATGAACATAACATTTCAATTGTTGGCGCAAACGTGTACAAAAACAGTACACAACTTTACGATGACAAAGCAAAAATTACGTAATCACTTTTGTAGTTTTTTTATCGAAGAAATGTGCCTTTGCCATATCAAAACTAAATTCCATTGTTTGACCCGGCTTCGGTTGCACTGCGGTATTAATTCTTGAAACATATTGCCCGCCGCCAGTCGAGAAATACACAAAAATTTCATTACCCATTGGCTCTACAACTTCAACCTGCACGCTTGCTTTTGCTGCGCTGGAATCCGATTCTGCCTTGTGAATATGTTCAGGACGAATTCCAATCCAAATTTCTTTTTCAACATAGCTCTGCAATAATGTTTCCTTTTCTTTCGGAATCACTAATGAGAGTTGAGAATTTTTTTCTTTGAAGTGTAAACCATTGTCGCGTGAAATTGTACCGTCAATAAAATTCATAGCCGGGCTGCCGATAAAACCTGCGACAAATTTATTTTCCGGAAAATTGTACAAATTTAATGGCGTATCTATTTGTTGAATAAACCCATCCTTCATCACAACGATTCTATCCCCCATCGTCATCGCTTCGGTCTGATCGTGTGTAACATAAATCATTGTTGCTTCTAACCGCCGGTGAAGTTTTGAAATTTCCGTACGCATTTGTACGCGGAGTTTTGCATCAAGATTGCTGAGCGGTTCATCAAATAAAAATACTTTTGGTTTACGAACAATAGCACGTCCAACAGCAACGCGCTGTCGTTGACCGCCGGACAATGCTTTTGGTTTCCGATCTAAATATTCTTCGATCCCTAAAATTGAAGCCGCTTCTCGAACACGTGAATCAATTTCAACTTTCGAAAATTTCCGCAGCTTCAAACCAAACGCCATGTTTTCGTACACTGTCATGTGCGGATACAACGCATAATTTTGAAACACCATTGCAATATCTCTATCCTTCGGCGGAATAGTATTCATCACTTTATTATCAATCGAAATTGTTCCGGCACTGATATCTTCTAAGCCGGCAACCATACGAAGTGTTGTAGATTTTCCGCATCCGGAAGGACCAACGAGAACAACAAATTCTTTGTCCTGAATATCAAAAGAAACATCATGAACAGCGACAACTCCGCCTTCATACTCTTTTCGAACGTTCTCAATTTTTACGCTTGCCACAGTAAACCTCTCTTATTGAATAAGTGATCAGTCCGCTTTAAAAACTCTTTTTGTCTCTCGTCCCAAAGGAACAATGTTGTCAGGTTAAGGATGCACTTCGACTCCGTTCCGACAGTCATGCTGAGC
>CAYHZL010000002.1:0-61388 GCA_964361075.1 uncultured Chitinophagaceae bacterium | reverse complement strand
ATGACGCGCAAAGATTATTTCAGGGAGAACTATTTAAAACAGAAACGGCGTGGCGCTTGTAGCGCCACGCCGTTTTGCAGTACAAATTTTTTTACGCTAACTTGTTTACAAGTTTGGTCAATTTTGATTTTTGATTTGCCGCTTTGTTCGGATGAATTTTGCGCTTGCCTGCTAATTTATCCAATACCGACACAGCTTCTTTCAATGCAACTTCTGCTTTTGCTTTGTCTTTTTCGCCGCGCACTTTTTTCACCAGTGTTTTCATTTTTGATTCTTCTGCGGTGTTGCGGACTTTGCGGCGTTCTGTGGAACGAATTCTTTTAATTGCTGATTTATGTTGTGCCATTTACATTTCCTTTAATAAATAACGAGACATCAATTTTTTTCTTGCTTCAATATACAGAAAAGTTGATTGAGTGGCAAGAATGCGGTTGTGTTACATTTTCTTTTCCCAATAAATATTCTTTCGCAGTTCATCAATCCATTTTTGGTAGTTATTTGCGCTTTTAAATTGCAGCGCAAGTTGTTCCAACCGTCGGGAATCATCATTCAGATTGATTGTATGCTCGTGTGTAATAGAGCGAACAAAAATAATGTGGTAGCCGTGCTTGTTGCCGACCGCTAACTGCTTCGGTTCTGAAATTTCGCCTGCCTTCATCGCTTTTACAGTGGCTTCGTACGATTGATCGAGTTGATCGAAAGCAACCTTACCCAAATCGCCGCCAATATCTTTAGTGTCGGGATCTTCAGAAAATCTCTTCGTCAACACGGCAAAGCTTTCGCCGGCAAGCGCGCGCGCGCGAATTCGTTGCAGCAAGGCAATCGTCGAATCGTCGTTTGCCTGCGATTGTTCTATCGGCAGCAAAATATGCCGCGGGTGTACCGATTCGCCTTTGCGATCAATAAGCTGAATGACATGGTAGCCGTACTGCGATTTTACCGGTTTAGAAAATTCTTTTTCTTTCAAAGCAAACACAGCTTCTTCAAATTCTTTTACAAAATTTCCTCTGCGCACCAATCCCAAATCGCCGCCTTGTTGTGCAGAACCCGGATCAACGGAATATCGTTTTGCAAAATCGGCAAAGTCGCCTCCGGCTTTAAGGCTATCGAGAATGGCGAGCGATTTTTTATACACCGATTCAACAATACTCGAATCTGGTTTGGGTTGAATAAAAATGTGACTCAATTCGTACTCGGTTGGCACTTTCGGAATGCTGTCTTTGTACTGTTCAAAAAATTCTTCCACTTCGCGGCGCGAAATAGTAACGCCTGCTTGCCGTGTCTGTTGAATTTTTTGCACAAGCATCTGCTTACGTATCAGCTCGCGGAATTGGTAATCGCGTTTCATGCGGCTGACCGACATGCCGTACACTTCTTCCAACTTCTCACGCGAACCGGCTTGTGCCTGAAGCATTTGAATTTGTCGTTCAAGTCTGTCTGTTACTTCTTCATCAGTAACGATAATACTATCTTCGAGCGCTTGTGCTAGAATCAATTTATCGTTAATCATGCCGTCAAGAACACGATCGCGCAGTTCGGTTGATTTTGGATCGAGATGATTTTGTAAAGCATATTGCTGAATAGAAAAATTTAGATCAGTGTGCGTAATAATTTCTTTATCAATGATGGCAGCAATTTTATCAAGCGTTGCCTGACTGTTCGAATTTTGAGCGAACGAAACCATCTGCAGCACACACATGATACCAACAACACAAATACTTTTTTTCATTGTTGAAGAGAATCCTTTTCTGAAAGAAATAATTGAACGACATTTTTTTTGCGCAGTTGTTCTACAAATTCCGCGTAGCGTTGTTGGCGTTGTTCCATGCTTAATCGCTCGCGGATAGTTGCTTCAACAAAGCGCATTGGCGGTGTTTTTCCTTTTTTAAAATGCCCGAGTGAACGCAGCACAAAATATCCTGCGCTGGTTTTTACCGGAAATGAAACTTCGAACAGACCAAGCGCGGTTGCAACTTTCCACAGTTCAGCAGGAAAGAGTTGTGTTTCAGTATAGAAAAGAGAATCTGAAATACTGACGATATTGTTACTCAGCGCAGGATTGGCTTTGTACGATTCCAACACAACATCCCAATTTTTACCATCCAACACCGACGAACGAAATTCTGCCGCAGCATCGCGTTCCGAAAAAACAACCGATGAAATCCACATCACAGTGCCGGGCAAAATAAATTCTTCACGATGTGAGGAAAAATATGTTTGCACAAGCGCTGTCGGTAGTGTGCTCGGCGATTCTCCAAATACTTCACGTTCCAACAATGCGGCAATAACAAGTTGTTTTTGTGCTTCCGCAATATTTTTTTGTACTGCTTCGGATTGATCCAAACCTACTCGCTTCGCTTCCTGATAGAGCAATTCGGAGGTAATCCAACGTTGTGCAAATAACCGCTGCTGTGTTGCTGAAAGAATTTGTGTGGAATCATTCTGCGCGGTAATCATTTTCTTCGTGAGCACACTATTGTTGACACGGGCAATTTCTTGCGCTTGCTGAGGCTGTTGCGTGCACGAAGCAACGAGACAACAAATTGCAATGCTTCCTAGAAAGATAAAGCGGGAAAGCGCATATCCGTTTTCCCGCTTTGCAAATATGTGAGAAAAATAATTCAATGGAATACTTAGTGCCATTTCAAATAAGTTGTATTGTATTTTCGAAAATATTTTTTTCTACCAAACTAATAACCCCACCCTAACCCTCCCCTTACAGGTGAGGGAAATTGCCTTCTCCCCCTGTAAGGGGGAGATTGAGAGGTGGTCGCGAAAAGACAAGATTAATTTTTAGATTCGGCATTAGTTGCTCTTTCGTTCTTGTGTTTGCGGCGCAGCAACAATGTTTTCTTTGAAGATGACGACAGGATATTTTTTCTTTAGGTTTTCGTACCATACATCGCCTAACCTTTTCGACTCGGCTTCTTGGTACGCGCTGGAAAGTTCCGAACCTGCTTCTTCAAATGTTTTAATACGTGCAGGATCTTTCTTTATCAATTTGACAAATGAAAATCCCCCTTCGTTCGGAAAATATTCCATCGAATCTTTCGGATTCATTGTCCAACCTTTGTTTGTTACATCGTTTGTGGAAACAAGTACAAGTTCGCTCGCGCCGTGTTTCTCTTGTGTTGCTTGCCGTTTATTGAACAGCACGGCGGCAGAATCAAATGAAATTGGTGCAACAGCAACGGAGACAATTTGTGTTGTTGTTTTTCCTTTTTTAGATTTTGTTACAACGGTATCAGTCTTTGTATAACCGAGCAATGATTTTTTTACAAGTTGCGCGGTGCTGTCGGTTTCAACAAAAATTTCCTGAACATTCACACGATCAGTCCACGTATATTTTTCCTTGTTCGCATTGTAATAGATTCGCAGCACGGAATCATTCGGTGCAACTTTGTTCCACACTTGTTCTTGCTCTGCCTTAAAAAGAAGAATGCCTTCCTCGTATTCTTTCATTGTCTTTGAGAAATCAGGGAATTTAGTTTCCATAGTACGTGCATGGTATTCCATGATAAGATTCTTGCCGATCTTTTCAAGCATTGTTGGAATAGTGCCGGCGCTTTTCAGCGCTACATCACGCAATTCCGGATTTGCTTTTGCCAATACGATAAATGAATCAACGGAAACTTTTTCATTGGCAATACTGAATAATGTTTTTGCGCGCGTTGCTTTTGTAATAGTGCTGTCCCATTTTGCATCGCTTGTGGTTTTTGATGTGTCCGCTTGTTTGGTCAATGCAGTTGCAGCATCATCGTATTGTTGAAAGTTGTATTGTGTTTTTACTTGTCCGGCAATTTTGTTGTAATCGGATTGGAAGCGAGTGCGTTGATATTCTGATTTTAATTCCTGTTCCATATTTTTAAATGCGGGCAATTCTACCGCGCTGTTGCATTTAATAAGGTGCAACCCAAATCGTGTGTGCACAATGCCCGATACTTCGCCCGGTTGTAATTTAAATGCTGCCTCGTCAAACTCTTTTACAGTTCGCCGGCGCTGAATCACTCCAATGTCGCCGCCGCGTGGTCCACTGTAGGTATCCTCAGATATTTTTTTTGCAAGTTCACCAAAGTCCACTCCTTTTTTCAATGAATCTAATGCACCACGCATTACTTCCATTGCCTCGGCAAGTTCTGCGGGATTTGGATCGGATGAGAGTCGTTTCATAATGTGGCTGACGTTCAGCGAACCGCGATTTGGTTTTCGGTCTGTCACTTTAATAATGTGATAACCAAACTGAGTTCTTGCCGGTGTTGTTGTAAACTGTCCCGGTTGAAGCGAGAAAGCAACATCTTCAAATTCCGGCACCATCGCGCCCGAAGAAAAATAATACAAATCGCCTCTGTTGTCCTTCACAGAACGATCTTGCGAATTGTTAAGCGCCAATGTATCAAAATTTCTTCCGGCGCGCAGTGAATCTATAATTGCTTTTGCACGTGCAAATGCCAAAGCTGTATCTGCCGGCGATGGGTTTTCCGGAATAGAAATGAGAATGTGGCTGGCGCGAAGTTCTACCTGACGGCGTTTGTACATTTCTTGCAATGCCGGTCCGGTAATTTCTTTTTCTACCATGTACGATACTGCGAGATTTTTTCGATAGTCGTTTAATTCATTACGAAGTTCCGGATCGTTCATATAGCCGTGCGCGTACGCTTCCTTCACTTTTAATTTGAACTTAATATAGAGATCCAAAAATTTCTCTTTTTCTTCGGCAGATGCTTTTTGGGATTCTACTCCGCTGTTATTTTTAGCAAACATCGCTTCAAATTCTTGCTGCGAAATTTTATCGGTGCCGATAGTTGCTACTGTAGTTTCTTTCGGTGCGCCGCAGCCGGCAAGAAGCACAAAGGATGAAAGAACAATGAAACGGGTAACTTGTTTGAATTGCATACGCATAGTACTCCTTTAAAAATGGAAACGTGGTTTTATATTGAACACATGAAAATTACTCAAAATAGGGCTTACAATCAATGTTAGACGAGCAGAGAATGAAAAGAGTTCCCGCTTGGCTTTTTCTCTACAAAAGTGTTATACTTCTACCGTTCCGGTTCTGCTCTCGCTATTTTTTTCTTTGCGCCTTAGCGACTTTGCGGTGAAAAAACTTAATTTTGGGAATAGTCCATACCACTTACCGAAAGGAAATGAATGACACTTACTCAATATCTCGACTATGCCCGCGATGTAATGCAACCGACGGAAACACTCTTTCAGCTTGTGCCTGCAGATAAAATCGAATGGAAGCCGACTGAAAAATCTTTTACCGTTGGACAACTTACCAACCACATTGCCGGCGCGTTGCATGTGTACACGAAAGGCATTGCTCGCGGCGAGTGGGGATTCACCTCGATGCGCGAAATATTTGTTGCCAACCGCAGAACACCGACTGCTGCTGTTGAACAAGCGCTTGCTTTGTATCAAACAAGCTATGCAAATTTTTTTGACACGCTCAGTTCGCTTACAGAAGAAGATTTTTCTGTTGGCGAAGTTGATACTCCACAGTTGGGGAAAGTGCCTCGCTGGCGTATTGCAATGTTAGGGCTGGAACATCACAGCAAGCATCTTGCTGAATTGTTTATGTATTTAAAAATATTGGGTGTGCAAGTGAATACCGGACATTTGTATGCAGCGAAGAAGTAAATGTTTTTACTTTCTATCGGGTTCATCGTTCAGTAAAAAAATTCCAAGAACAAGAAGAGAAAGAATTGAAAGAAAAAAATGAGAATACTTCTCTTGTTGAATTGGTTTCGCAATAACAACGACAGCAGATTGTTCAGACGATGGATAGTGTTCGGTATGCTGGCTTTTGTTTTTGCACGCTGCGATAAACACAACGATGCCGTTGCTCCACAGCAAAACGCAAACGACACTACAAAGGCAACATTAGATATTCCAAAATTCATTACCACTGATTATATCGAAGCCGATAAAATCGAGCGCATCTCAAAATTTCGTTCAGCAATCGGCCACGATTATTGGGACGATTTTGAACGGTGCCGCAGTATGAAACATTATTTTTCTCCACGCAGTACTGTGAGTTGGTCTTCGGTAAAAATATTTTCACCCATAACAGGAAAAATAGTTCGCACAACAGAAGAGTGGGCAGGCACGCAAATACAAATTCAATCGGCAGCACAGCCAAAGTACATCGTTATCATTTTTCACATCGCATTACAACATCAGCTGAATGCCGGAGATTCTGTGTTTGCAGGTCAGCAGCTCGGCACACACTTCAGCTCGCAAACAATGTCGGACATTGCCGTTGGTTTTTCGGATAATAATAGATGGAAACTGATTTCGTACTTTGAGGTGATCAGCGATTCCGTTTTTCAACATTACAGTGCGCGGGGAATTACATCACGAACCGATTGTATCATTTCCAAAGAAACACGCGATGCCGATACGCTGAAATGCAACGGCGAAAATTTTATCTCTTCAGGAACACTGGAGAATTGGGTTGTGTTGAAGTAGAGCATGTTATCGCGTGTAAGAATTGAATGGCGGAAAAACAAAAAAATTATCGCAAAGCCGCAAAGTCCGTTATCCAACAGAAACTTTTTTTACTACACCCAACTGCCTTCCTAAAAATCGTTCGCCGATTAATGTGAATTTATCCGGTGCGTCGCTCACAAAGAACTGCACGTTTGGCTGGTCGGTGCTAGTATTGAGAATATTATTTTCTTCCAAAATTTTTTTCACTTCAACTGCTGTTGCTTCGGCAGAATCAATCAATGTTACGCTTCCACGTAACACGTTGTTGATAATTTTTTTCAATAACGGATAATGTGTACCCCCGAGCACAAGCGTATCAATTTTTTCTGTCGAAAGCGGAAAGAGATATTCCTTTGCAATCAATTCAGTTGCTTTGTTATCAATCCATCCTTCTTCAACAAGCGGAACGAACAACGGACACGCTTTACCAAATACCCGCACCGATGCATCGAATTGTGTGATGGCGTTGGTGTATGCATTGCTGGAAATTGTTCCCACAGTACCAATCACTCCGATGCGTTTATTTTTTGTTGCAGAGGATGCTGCATTTGCGCCCGGCACAATAACGCCGCACACAGGCATGTTCGCACGTTTCTGCACAACATCCAACGCCACAGCGGAAACAGTATTGCACGCGACAACAATCATCTTTACATCTTTTGAAATCAAAAAATCGGTATCGCCTTGCGTATACTCGCGCACCACTTGTGCAGATTTTGGTCCGTACGGGACACGTGCCGTGTCGCCGAAGTAAATAATATTTTCATTCGGCAGCAGATCCAGCAGTGCGCGCACCACTGTTAATCCGCCAATGCCTGAATCGAAAACGCCGATAGGTTTTTTCTTATTCATAATGTTCTTCGGTTAACTTGTCAATTGCACGTTAATCAATTGATCAATCGTGTGCAACACCCGCTCGCGGATATGCTGCTTGCGTTCAGTATCGGTAATTTTTTGTTCGAATTCATCCAGCACATAAAACGTATCGACAATGCCGTCGCCGCGTGTACCGATTTTTGCAAAATGAATTTGCAAATGAAGTTTTGAAAGTGCCTGTGTAATTTTATAGAGAAAGCCGCTTGTATCCGGCGCGAAGACATCAATGATCGTATATTTTTCCGTTTCATGGAACACGGCATCAATACGAATGTTCGGATGCATCAGCGGTTTTGGTTTGCGTCTCCATTTGCGGTGATGGCGTTCGAATAAATGCTCGAGCGTTTCTTTCTTTTGCAACACCGCGTCAACATCCGCCTGAATTTTTTCGAACTGTGCTTCACTTAAAAAACTTTTCGTTGTGGTGTCTGTAACGCGGAATTGATCGATAACAATACCATCATCGCGCGTAAAGATATGTGCATCAAAAATATTTGCATCGTTCGCAGTCAGCACACCGCATAATGTTGAGAGAAGAAACGGCGCATCGTGCGCGAACATGGTGATGGCGCTGTGTGTTGCTTCGTTGTTCACAACAACGGCAACGGTACGTACTGTGCTGATGACACGCAGATGCTCTGCGATTTCTGCAGCAGAAAATGTATGTATGTATGCATGGTTTTCGATGGACGAAATATGCGAACGAACTTCATCAATCGGCAGTTGCTGTGCAAGTTCGGCGACAACCGATTCGACAAGCGCGCGATATTCTGATTCGTGATACTCTGCCGCTTCAGATGACGAAAGATTTTTTTCTACCACAGCAAGCGTGCGACTGTACAATTCCTGCAGCATAATTTCTTTCCAATTCGACCACACATTTTTATTCACCGCAGAAAGATCGCAGTAGGTGAGGATGAATAGCATCTTCAATTGTTCCGGACGACGAAACAATGTTGCAAACTCTGCAATTGTTTTCGGATCGCTGGTGTTACGACGAAACGCAATTTGTTCCATCACCAAATGGTTGTGGATGAGAAAACCGACATCATCGTGCGGATCAGAAATATTGAGCCGTTGCAAAATTGCACGTGCCGTGTTCGCACCGCGTACATCATGCTCGGTATTGCCGTTCGGTTTTTCTATATCGTGAAAAAGAATTGCGAGATGCAGCAACTCGCGCCGTTCAAGTCGGTGGTACACATCGCCCAACACGCTATTACTTTTTAATAATTTTTCTGCGCGCTTCATCGCAATTAATGTATGCGCGTCCACCGTGTAGTAATGGTACATGCTGTGCTGAAAATATGCAACAAGATTTCCCCATTCAGGAATACATTTTCCGAGCACATCGCAATCATTCATCTGCGAAAGCGTTGCTGCAATATTTTCTTTCATTGTGAGAATCGAAAGAAATGCGTCGGACATTTGTTTCCGCGCAATGGCAGCCGGATTGAAAAACTCCGGCGAATGTGTCAGTGCAGTAATGTGTGCAAGCAGCGACTGCGATGGTGTTGTCGAAAACATTCCGCACCAATAAAATCCGCGAACAATTTCTTCAGGAAATGTAAATGCGAATGACGTGTTCCGCAATGTTACTTCGCCGCTGCGAAGGATATAGATTTCATCCAACACTTGCTCACTTGTCCGTTTCCAAAAAGGAACGGCGGGCGTTTCACGAAAATGGTGCACAATGCGCTGGTTGATTCTGTACACGGCGCGCGCGTGGAGATAGTAATCGCGCATAAATAATTCCACGTTACTATATCCAAGTCCCGCAGCAATATCGCGTTGCAATGCAAACTCCAGCGTGTCGTGCACATCGTCTTTAAGAAAATGCATTTCATGGCGGACGCGCAAAAGAAAATTGAGCGCCGCGATGATGGCGTTGTGTTCATCGCGCGTAGTAAGTCCATGCTGTTCGAGTAATTCAAACATTACCCTGCACGACGATTCGTTACAATGAAACGGCGTTGAAGAAAAATATTCAATATCGGTGGCGCGGAAAATCCACAACAACGAATGCACATCGCGCAATGTACCGGCAGAATTTTTTATGTTCGGCTCGAGCAGCTTCACCGAATTACCGTACTTCGCGTGGCGTTCTTGTATTCCTGCAAGCACCGATGTAACAAATTTTAAATCGCGTTTTTTTTGAATCGCTGCAAGCAGTGCCTCTCTGTACAGATTCAAAGCGCGCTCGTTGCCGCAGACGTATCGGCTTTCCAATACCGACGCCCACACATCCACATCAGTCTGGTACAAATTGACGCAGTCTTGTATTGTGCGCACACTATGTCCGATGTTGAAACCAACATTCCACAGCGCGTGTAAATATTTCTGCGCCGATTCAGCGCCGCGCGCTTTGGTTGTTTCTTCTTCGAACACGAGCATCAAATCAAAATCGGAATGCGGACATATTTCGTACCTGCCGTATCCGCCAAGCGCGATAACGGCAAAACTGTTTTTTTCTTCATTCGGAATGTCAGTCCACAATTCGGTCAGCGCGCGATCAACAAGGTCAGTCAGTTCTGCAGCAACGGTAAATCCATCTGCGCCGCAGCGATGAAAACGAAAGATAAGTTCTGATTCAGCTTTGAATCGGTCTTTGATAATTTGCATAGGTGAACAATACAGCACATCACTTTCCCGAAGGTCCCAAAGGGACTCCTTTAGAGCGTGAATTATATTCTTCTACAATGTAAAAAAAAAGTTGGTGAATTTCAGGAGAGAGAAGGGAATACAGTAAAGTGAACAAGAAGCTTTACATCCTCATCATTGTTTTTCTTTAGGGCATCTCTAAAAACTCACGAATGAATAAAAATAGAACACTGATGACACGGATTAATACGGATTTTATCAGTGAAAATAAGTCCCATCAGTGTTATCTCCCGAAGGGATGGCTTCGCTCACGTGTTCTATTAAATTAGTTTTTAGAGATGCCCTTTATTTGTGTGTCGCAATAATGCAATCTTTTGCCCATTTTCTGAATCCTTAATTAATGCTGTAAGACGTTTCAAACGTGTTTCTTCTTGCTTCGCACTCATTACCCAGAAGCTGGAAGTTTTCTGATATGAAGGAGTTTGCAAACGGAAAAATTCCCACGCTGTTTTGTTCGCCTTCAATTTTTTTTCATACTCTGTATCGAGCGGACGATGCCGCTGTTCGTAAGAATATTGCTGCGATTTATTTTCGTCACGTTTGGCAAATGCTTCGAGACCTGAAGTCTTCATGCGTCTAAGTTTTATTAATTCACCAACACGTTTAATGTTGACCTCGCTCCAATTGCTTTTTTGTTTTCTGGGAGTAAACCGGTTTGTGTAGCTGATATCATCTACACTTTTACGAATGCCATCAATCCACCCAAAGCAAAGTGCTTCGTCCAACGCTTCCGGATAAGTTATTCCTTTTCTCATTAATTTTTTTTTATAAAAACCAATCCACAATTCTTGCGCAGTAGCATGATTCTTCTTGAACCATGCACGCAATTCAATTGATGATGTGAAGAATACAATAGTAGGCATGGGAAATTTTTTTATGAAAGGTACTATGCGAGAATGAAAATTTCAACAAAAACGCCTGACACGTTTTGTGTGTCTGACGTTTTAGGTATTGGTGTTACACAGAAAGATGTCAGACGACTGGAGAGCGTCGTCAGACATCGTGCATTAACGTCTGACACGTTTATGCGCGTTCTTTGCGTCCCGCGTCCTTTGGCGGGGGTGTCTTACGTTTTGCGTTACGTTTCTCCTTGTTCTCAAAAAGATTTTGGGAACAAGATTTAAAAGAGTTACATTTTACGCAGTTGAGCGTAATCTGCAGAGAACGAAAAAGAAGTAGCAAACTGTGGATTTATTATAAAGACAACTAAAAATGAACACCTATCCAACACATAACTATCATTATATTGATAAAAATGTAGACAGAATAAAAGATGAACATCTGTTTGCGTTACTAATCGAAATTAGAGATTTACGACAAGAGAAATTAGAAGGAGTAATAATTCAATTTCTTATAGAGTCTTTGAACCCATTCAGCAATGGACGTAAAAAACTATCACTCAAAAAGGCAAATTTTTTTAACCAACCCATATTGGAGACGAAAATAAGACAGTGGCAAGATACAGAAATTTATAAATTTTGTATTGATCTGGTTTGGTTCGGTCGTTTGGGTACAATAGAAAATTATGACAAGACATCAATTTATGTGCTTCTCAATAAAGCAATACCAGACCACCAGAAAAGTATGAAACAAACCAAGCGAAAAAAAACATAGACAATGAATATAAAAGATATAGAACAATATTTTAGTAACGTTGTTACTGCAAATTCTGAACTTGCTAAGAAAGAATTATTAAAGACTTTACTTGTTCGTTTGTTTGATACAGATGCAGAGGCAAGAAACATTATTGATAAAATGGATCTTGGCTCCGAAAAAACAATATTCAATATTCCGCTTAAAGAAAGAGTAAAGACTGGTTCGGCGGACTCTCAATACAACAACATTATCATTGAATGGGAAAAAGATTTAAATAAAACTGGTGAACATGCAAAAGAACAACTTGCAGAATATGTTGCTGGAAATTGGAAATCGGGTGAAGATTATAATTTTGTTTTAATTGCAACAGATGGTGAACGATGGGAAGTTCATGCTCCAAACTATGAAAAACTAATTCATAAAAAATCGAAATTGCTTGTTACTGATATTGTATTAAAGACTACTGACAAATTTATACTAACCAAAAATAATCTTTCAGAATTCTTTTTCTTCCTCGACCGCTATCTTTTCAAGACCAATGTTCAACCCGCTACTTTAGAAAATATTACACTCGCTTTTGGGGAAACATCGCAAGTATTTTTGAATACAATGAATGCAATGACAAAATACTTGCCGGATATTAAAAATGATTCGACAGTATTTATTGCATACGAACAATGGAAAAAATTTTTAGAAATTGCGTATGGTAAATTTGATGACTCACAAGAAGTATTTTTTGTTCACACGTATTTAAGTATCTTTGCAAAAATCATTGCTTATAAGATTATCAGTAACGATGACTATATAGACAGCAAAGAATTAGAAGGAATACTTGACGGTTCAATCTTTAACAAATACCATGTAGAGCGGTTTGTTGATAATGATTTTTATTCTTGGATTAGTCAAAAAAAGCATATTAAAACTTTACTGCCTGCGTTCAAAAAGATAACGCAACGAATTACTGAATTCGATTTCCATAATGTGAAGGAAGATATTCTTAAAGGAGTATATCAAGAATTGATTGATTTGGAAACACGTCATTCATTAGGAGAATATTATACACCCGATTGGTTGTGTGAACGAATTGTTGATGGATTACATTTTAAAGAAGATAGTAATATTCTTGATCCGGCATGTGGTAGTGGTTCATTTCTTAGAGCGGCAATTGTTAAACTTCAGAAAGATTTCCCTAAACTTCCCGTTGATAAAATTCTTGAACAAGTTGTCGGCATAGACATTCACCCTCTATCGGTGCAAGTGGCGAAGACAACAATTCTCATTGCGCTCGGAAAAGTAATTCAGAAATTACGAAAACCGATTGCTTTAAATGTGTACCTTGCCAATTCGCTCAGACTTCCCCTTGGGTCAGCAGAATTGTTTGGACAAACATTTGAAGTTACAATAGACCGCAAACAATACCCGATGGAAAATAGTATTTTTGAAAATCCTTCGGACTTTGATAATTCAATTGAACTTTGTAATTCAATAGCTGAATTTGAAACACAACAAATTGATGAAAGAAAATTCAACGCACAACTTCGCGCAATAATTACAAGTGATAATGAATCTCACTTTTACAACTTTTATAAAATCTATGTTGCTCTACGGCAAGCAAAACTTGAACAACGAGACACGATCTGGAAATTTATTCTACAAAATTTATACAAACCAATTTTATTAAAGCAACGTTTTGATTTTATTATTGGTAATCCGCCATGGCTAACGTATGCCGATGTAACTGACGCATCATACCAAAATGAATTACTTCAACTCTCGACTAGCTATGGAGTAACGCCACGTTCTAAAGCAAATATGCCTCATTTGGAAATTGCATCAATCTTTCTTGCTCATTCGTGCAATTATTTTCTTAAACCGCATGGCAAATTAGCTTTTGTTTTACCGAGAGCATTTTTAACTGCCGATCAACACGATAATACACGTTCTGGTGGAGTTCAGAGGGTTCGGATTACTTCTGTTTGGGATTTAGTTAGTGTATCTCCATTATTTCGCGTTCCTTCCTGTGTTATGTTTGCCGAAGTAGGACATGTGAACTTGCGAAGTAAAAGAGAAATACCGAAAACTGGAATACATGGATTTCTCTTTTCGGGAAAATTAAAAAACACCAACACGCACTGGGAAGAGGCTAAACAATCTCTTATACAGAATAAAACTTCATGGTATTATTCCAAACTTTCACAAGGAAATAATGGGCGTTCTGCATTAACAACGCAGCAATTATCAGGCAAGAATCAGAAAAGTTATTATTCTTTACGGTTTAGGCAAGGAGCAACGATTGTTCCGCGCACGTTTTATTTTGTTACACCGGAGCAAGAATTATCCAAAAACTTGAACGATGCAATTATACAATGTAAAACCGTTGCATTGCCCGAAGCAAAAGTTCCGTGGAAAGATTTAACTATTAGAGGGCGAATAAATACAAAGTATTTATTTAGAACAGCCCTATCTAAAAATATTATTCCGTTTGCGTTAATAAATCCTTTGTTTGTATTATTGCCAATTGCCATAACCGAAGTTGAAGGAAAGAAAAATATTTCTCTCTTAAAGTCGGGAGATATATTTAAACGTGGTGATAGAGAAACAGGTGAATGGTTTAAAGAAGCTGAAGGTCATTGGGAAAGCAATAAAACCGAAAGGAACAAAGAAGAAGAAGTTAATGTATATGACTATTTGAACTGGCAAAATAAACTTACTCAACAAAATTTAAATGCAAAATATTTAGTTCTTTATACGGCATCGGCAAAAGATGCAAATGCAGTTGTAGTTGAAAGAGAAAATATTGATTTGGAATTTATGATTGACTATACAACATACTGGCTTACAGTAACGAGTCTAAAAGAAGCGCATTATCTCGCATCATATCTAAATTGTGGTTACGCAAATAAACTCATTAAAGATTTTCAAGCAAGAGGTCTATTTGGCCCAAGGCATATAAGTAAAACCATTCTGGAACTTCCATTTCCGCAATATGATTCTAAAAATCCATTGCACATTGAACTTGCAAAACTTGGAGAGCAGTGTGCAAAGAAAATAAGCAAAGTTGTAGAATTTGAAAAAGAAGTTGAAGGTGTTCGTCTTGGCAACGCACGTTTAAATGTGCGTAGAACATTATCAGAAGAATTAAAAGAAATTGATGGATTGGTGGAAAAGGTGTTGGGAAAGTAATAAATGAACAATGCGCAAAATAAAACAACCGCATTAACCAAAAGCTACTTTTTTATTGATGAAAGCGGCGACCCAAATTTCTTTGCGAATCGTCATAAGCTTCTTATTGGAACTCCTGGTTATCAGCCTCTCCTGCTTATGGGAATGATACAAACCCAAAACAGGCGTGTCCTTCGAAAAGCAATGGTTGATTTGAAAAGTGAAATTGAAAACGATCCTCTCTACAATAAATTACACTCCGTGAAACCAGGTTGGTATATTCACGCTATTGAGGATCATCCTGATATTAGAACAAAAGTTGTAACTACGATCCGAAATCTTGACGGTTTCCGCACATTTATTGTCATAGGCAGAAAAGCACTTTATCGTTTTGAAAGAACTCATAAAAGTAATCCCACAGAATTTTACCACGACCTACTCTATCATCTTTTAAAAGATAGGTTGAACAGCGAGGAGGAATTCTATCAAATCTATCTTGCCCAGCGACAAAAAACTAGAATGGAAAATTTTGAAGATGCTACTAAAAGGGCTATTGAACGAGACAATAAACGTAGAAAAAATCCACGAGCAATTCAGTATCACCACGATATTGTAGCAAGCAGTGAATATCCCGAAATGAGCATCATTGATTATTTACTGTGGTCGCTTCAGCGATATATTCGGTTCAATGAATCTCGGTTTTATGATGCATTGATAGATAAGTATAACCTCATTATCGATTTGTACGATACAAAGAACTATTCCAAAGCTGGAAGTACTACGACAAATTATTATACAAAAGAAAATCCATTTTGTTTGGAAAAAGCTTCTCCGTTTGAACTATAGAAATGGGTATAAAAACAAAATCCAAAAGATTTTCTGCTACCCGTGTTTCGGCAACCCGAAACAACCTCCGCCGATGGGCGAGTTATGGTAAGCAGACAACCTTTTGGATTATTAAATTGAAAAAACTTATACGTCCAGAAAACCTATGTTCTGATTGCTCAAGACTACCGTTAAACGGTTTCCCAGACTTCGTCGGGGTTTTCGGTTTAGAGTAGCATTGTTTTAATATAATAACGTTTTACGGCTGAAGCAAGTTTCTACTTCTTTATTTTTTTGCAGAAGTAAGCAAGACATTACAATTTCAGTTCATCAATCTTTTGAAAATTACATAGTGGCTGCCATACTTCACCGGTTTTGAATAGTGTTCTATTTCAAGATCGGCAAGTATGCGTTTAATAGTTTCAGTGTACAAGCCAATATTTATTTCTCCGAGCACTCCTTTTTTTTCACGCGAAGGAACAACAGAATAGAGCAGTGTTACTTCAGCAAAGTGTGAGCCGTGTTCCAGTAAGTTATATGCAGAATCGGCGGCTTCCTGCGTATTGCACACTATTTCTGCAAGAAAGATATACAGCGGCTCAGCAAATCTTACAATTGCCGTTTGACGCAGCCAAAGTTGAATCGGTTGATTGTTGTACCGCGCAGGCGAGTAGCGCCATTGCCTGATTGCAACAGCCGCGATTGTATCCCATGCGATAGTACCGCTGCCGTTGAGAAACACAACATCACGGACCGACCCATCTTTAGCAACAAGAATCTTTAAATCTAATCTCAACTGCGATTCACCGCGGCGAATTCGTTCCGAAAAAACGGGAAGCGGAGCTTGCATAAGTAGTTCGGGAAGAGTGAAATCGGTGCTTTGCTCTGAGGAAGAGCATCCTGCAAAAAAAACAAGAATGAAGAACAATACCAGAGGTTTCATGGAACACCTCCTTTCGTATGTCTGTACAGTAAAGGTACTTCTTTTTTACAGAAGATAGCAAGCAGGAAGAAGATGAGTAATGTCTTAATTTGAATTTTAACAAGCTCGTCATGCTGATTCGCCGCGGCGAACCAGCATCTTTGCTTGCTTTTTAGATGCCGAAATGCCGCTTTACGGTTCCGCTTTTTTTTAAATCCCGCATAGACAGAATCTTTGCATAGGCGGAATCCTGAAAAGCGGGACATCCCGTACAGCGAGACAAGTTCCAAAGGGATCACCTTGTGATTCGGCTTATACTCTGAAACGGATATTTATAGATAAGACACTACTCAAACATACATTAAACCGAATCTTGCCTCTCCGTGTCTTATACTCTGAAACGGTTATTCATCATTTAAATAAAAAGGATTATATCTATGAATTCACGATTAACATTTCGTACATTATTTGCGATAACATTTCTCATCGCTGTAACTTTTGCATTTTCATCCACCGCTCTGTTTTCACAAGACAAACCGCACAACAAAGAACGCGGCGAGCAAATGATAGCTACAATGAAGGAAAAACTTTCCCTTTCCGATGAGCAAGCAAAAAAAATTGGCGACATTATGAAAAAATCGCGTGAGCAAATGGAAAAAGATCGCGATAGTTTTGAAGGTGATCGAGATGCAATGCGCCAAGCAATGATGGAGCGAATGGAAAAAACCGACACAGCGATTGAAAAAATTCTCACAAAAGAACAAAAACCAAAGTATGAAGAATGGAAAAAAGAACGCCGTTCGATGATGCGCGAACGAATGCAACAATAATTTTTTTGTACGCTGATGTATTGTTACACAATTAAAAAAATTTATTAATTCACGGTTCTATAACTTTATTAAAGGAGTCAATTATGAAATCCACAATTCGTTTTTTTAGTGCAGTGTGTATTACACTGCTTATTGCCGGCAGCATATTCACCGGTTGTAAAAAGAATGATAATCCGGTTACTGATGAAACTGTTGTAACAACAGATGAGGTTGCTTACGCCGTCTCAGACGCGCTTGCAAGCAACAACGGCGGTGCGATAGACCAAGTGAACGATGTTTTTGAAATTGCCGGCGGTGCTGGCGTGGGGGGTGGAGAAGCGTTGGGTAAGGCTTATGGAGATTCTACGTTGTTGAAGTTCAATGCGAATGACACATCATGGTCGCTTTACATTTATAGAGCGCGGGCAATTGGATGGTGGTCGCGTACCTATTGGCATCAATTCATCGGAAGCAATGGCAAAGCTCAACAGTCGAGAGTCGGCGCTGTTACAGTCAAACATAAGATTGTTAGCGGAAGTGGGCATTTTCAAACTTTACGCTTGATTCACGATTTGACTTCACTCAGCAGCAATTGGACAGCGAACCTCAATGCCGACACTACTGTAACGATTAACGGTACTTACGCACGATCAGGACGTGACAGCGTAATTTTGGGGACACGCAAAGGCAGTAAGTTTGTAAGCGCACTCTCGTTGACATTTACCGACGTGAAAGGACCCCGAGGCAGCAGAATGAATCGCTCGGAGAAAACCAGTGGAAAAATCGAGGGCGTGTACACTGCCACCGTTACTGTGCCCGGCAAAGCGCCGTTTACAATCACTAAGACATTTACAATTACTCTTGGCGGTGGAAGCGCAACGTTCACAATTGATGGAACAAAGTTTACTGCAGACCTATCAACTGGCAACTATTAACGGTTTGCTTCGGTCCCCTTGCTGAAAACAGAAAGGACGAAGGCTGCATCAACCTTCGTCCTTTTTTTATTATTTCCAGACCTTCAAGGTTTTAAAAACCTTGAAGGTCTTGTATTTAATACTTCACTACCACTCTGTTTTTATCTCCCACCACTTGCGGCGTTTGTTCTCTGTTTTGTTCACGCGCTTTATCGGGAATATTGTCATTCAAATATTTTTCAATTTCTTCAACTGATATTTGTTTGTCTTTGTTCACGTCCGCATCACCTTGTAACGCTTTCAAGAAATAATACGTGAACAATCCATGCTTCTTTTCCGGATACCAATTTGATAATTGATTTTCGGATGATGAACTAAAAACGATTCCGTTGTGCAGCGCAGCAATAGGATTTTTCACTTTCAACAATGCCGGACTCACTCCTTTAAACAACAATCCTTTCGGAGTTGAACCGCTGAAGCATGCATCTAACACAACAGTAATGCTTCGCGCCGGAAGTTTTCCTATCTGGCTGTAAAATTCCGTAACTGGATAACCAGAAACATTCGCATACTCAGGATCGCAATCATACGGAACAAAGAACGCATCATTCGTTTTAGTATCCGGTGCGCCGTGTCCGTTGTAATACACAAATACATCGGACTTACCAGCCTTCACCATGTTTGAAAGCTTTTGCAACATGATATTAAAATCATTCTTTCCGGCATTTTCATCATCCGCATAAATAATTCTTTTTTCATTATAGCCCAATGTTTTTACCAAATATTCTTTCATGATCGTTGCACCGTGCTTGGCGTAATCAACACTCGGCACATTCGGATTTTTATATTTTGAAATGCCTATTACCAATGCAACCGCATCAGAATTCTTTGTTTGTGTTGTAGGAATATTCATATCCACATCAACTGAAAGACCAGTGGCAATGTTGATGTCACCATATTTTTCATCTTTCCCTTTTACCGTAATTTCTTCGATGCTTGCAATCGTTTTGTTAAATGAAAGTGGCAATGGTTGCGAAGAAATTCCATATTTGTTGTATGATTCTGAAACAGAAATTGAAACGGGAACACTTGTCGCGAGATTATTCGTATAGATTGAGAAGTTCACATCAGAATATTTTCCGCTTTCTAATGTGCCGATTGCAAATTCTGACTGCGAACCGCCGGTAAGAAATACATTTTCTCCGATAGATATTTTTGCTTTTACTTTTTCTGCATTACCTCGACCGGTGTTTTGTATTCGTGCAGTTACTTTTACAATTTCGGATGGTTCAATTTTTCCATTCTTATTATTGTCATCAATTCCGACATCTGCCAGAATAAGTTTGGGTGGGATGAGCGCTTTTGTTTCAAATGTGATCTTATTTCCTGCAGGAGCAAAACCGTTGGATTCGTTGCAAGAAATAATCGCAGTTGTATTCCCATTTGTAACATCACCGTTTGCACGCAGTGTAAGTTTTGCTGTGCGTGTCTGACCAGAAGGAATTTCTCCGATGTATGCCGATGGTGAAATTGTAATAGCATTTCCATTTTCAAGTTTTGCATTGAGTTCAACACCAAACGCTGTTCCTTTTCCGCTGTTAGTAACGGTAGCAACTATCTCTCCGGTTTCATTTGCATCAAGTTTCAAATTGCCGGAGGCTTCCGAAAATGTAACGGATGTTGATAATTGCGGCGGCAAACTTGGCTGAGATTTTGAGGCGGCATATTGCTGCTTCCCTTTTTGCGTGCCGAATGGAATGACTTGCCCATTAAAATTTATTCTCCAATTGTAATATTCATATTTCACATCTGCCGTAAGACGTTTTTTTCCTTGAGCTTGAAGTGATGAGGAAGTATTCTTGAATTCCCGAGCAAGCTGCATAGAGATTGGAATATCAAATGACTCGCGCATTGCTGTTAGTGTAATTGGAAACTGCTGATTGTCTGCGTTGTAAGCACCGACCGTGAATGAAGAAGTTGCATCTTGTTCGGATGATGCAAGTAATTGATCTCGCTCTTGTTTCAATTCACTGATACTTTCATCAAATTTCCGTTTTGCTTCGGCAATTTTGTTCTCATATTCACTGCGTATTTCTTTTGCTTTATTAGCAGCTTCTGCTTTACGTTTTGCAAACATCATCTGCGTTTCAAATTCATCTTTCACCGGATTTTGTAATTCACGAAGTTTTTCATCGCGTTGTTGTTCCAGAGCAGTTGCAGAAAACTCCATTCTGGTTAACATCGAAATACGGTTTACTTTTTCTTCAAGAGATTGACTAAAAAGTGTCGTGGTCATCAACACAATAAAGAAAATTATTTTTTTCATACGTGCCTCTATTATTTATTTAGACCTTCAAGGTTTTTAAAACCTTGAAGGTCTTTCGAGTTTTTTCGTTTCGTTAACTCCTCAAGGTCTTAACTTGTCCGCCGTACTTTACCTTTTAACGGAAGACCTTGGTTTTTTTCTAAGTGTTACCACTTCCGGAGAACACGAAATCCGTAGCTGTAATAGCGGTCATTAGGAGAGTTATCGCTGCGGGCAGATACCCGACAGCCATAATCGTAATACCCCGATCCGCCGCGAAGTGCACCTGAGGTTCCGCACCACTCCCATACATTGCCACTCATATCATAGATACCAAGTTCATTTGATTTTTTTGTTGCTACTTCGTGCGCCTTATTGCCTGAATTACCACCATACCACGCAACCTCATCAATGGAATTACTGCCACTGTATAAATATTTATTGCTCTTATTGCCTCCCTGTGCTGCATATACCCATTCACTTTCTTCCGGTAAACGCACGGTTATTCCGATTTCTTTGCTCAACCAATTACAAAAAGCAACTGCATCAGCAACATTCACGTTGACGACCGGTTGTTTCCCTCTACCAAAGTTTGCATTTGGTCTTTTATATCCAGTTGCAATACAAAATGCATCGAACTGGTCAAATGTTACTTCTGTCGTCGACATATAAAAATCTCCATTGGGACCACCTTCAACAAATACCCAATTTATGCCAATACCTTTTTTTGCTGTAAGGTTTATTTTCCATCCCGCAGACGTCAGTCCTTCGAGTTGAGTTTCCCACCAAATACTTCGATCTTTTCCGGGCGTTATTGCATTAATATCGCCAACAATTGCACGCGGCGTTATAATTTCACCACTCTCATTTGTCGCGGTTACTTTAATGTCGTAAACGCCTTTATCGCTCCCACTCAAATCGTATGTAATAATTATGCGGTTATTCTCTATCGTCTGTCGCACAATACTTATTTGCGCATGAAGAAGAGATGTGAAAACAAAATAGAAAAAAAAGAAACGCATCATAGCTCCATTTATTTTCTAACAGTTACCCCTTCCGGAGAACACGGAAACCGAGGCTGCGGAGACGGGATCCTGGATCGAAAGCGTTGCGGTTGGATACTTGACAACTATTGTCGCCGAGGTACCAAGAGCCGCCGCGAATAGTGCCGGATGTTCCACACCACTCCCACACATTTCCGCTCATATCATAAATGCCAAGTTCGTTCGCCCTCTTGGTCGCAACTTCGTGAGTTTTGCTTCCCGAATTGTTATAATACCATGCAACTTCATCAACAGTATTGCTGCCACTGTATTCATATCCTTTGCTCTTATTGCCGCCACTCGCCGCAAATTCCCATTCGTTTTCTTCCGGTAAACGCACGGTTATTCCGATTTCTTTGCTCAACCAATTACAAAAAGCTTGTGCATCGGCAACATTTATATTTATTACCGGCTGTTTCCCTCTGCCAAAATTTTCAGATGGTCTTTTATATCCTGTTTCGATACAAAATGAATCAAACTGCTCAAAAGTTACCTCTGTTGCAGAAATAGAAAAATCTCCATTGGGACCACCTTTAACAAATACCCAATTTATGCCAATACCTTTTTTTGCTGTAAGGTTTATCTTCCATCCCGCAGACGTCAGTCCTTCAAGTTGAGTTTCCCACCAAATACTTCGATCTTTTCCGGGCGTTACTGCTTTAATATCTCCGACAATTGCACGCGGCGAAATAATTTTTCCTTCATTATTTGTAGCAGTTACGTTAATAGTGTAAAAATCATCCGCACTACCGCCAAGATCGAATGTAATAATAATACGATCTTTTTCAGTTGTCTGCCGCACATTGCTTATTTGTGGGTAAACAAAAGTGGTTGTGAAAACGAATAAAATAAAAATAAAACGCATTGTCGTACTCCTAACAATATAATTACTTTACTGCCATTGGTATTTGGTCGGAACTTCGTTTGTTCAAATTAATTTTATACAACCATTGTGCATACACATTTAACTGCTCACTTCGCAAACCAACTGCGCCGTTGACAAATGTAATCTGCTCAGGATTTGGGAATGGAATATTCTCTACTGTTACAACCGCAATGAACATTTCAGAAGAAGAAGTTTTCCCTTCCGGTAATGCCATTGCAAGCTCGTATGCTTTGTGCGGTGGAAAGACAAATTGTTTGTTTGCTTCAATCGAATTTTTCTTATCAATCGAATTAGGAAACACCACCGACAATGAATCTTGAAACACATTAAAGATCGTTAAATATCCGGCTTTCGTTGAAGTGACAGTAAGAGTGAACGCTTCGTTTTCTTTTACAATTTGTTTTGAAGATTCACACTTCACCGTAAAGGTTGGATCTGGTTCCCCTTGTTGTATCGCTACTTTCGCTTCGATCTCGATTTCAATTTCGTATGTCGTTCCCTTCACTTTTTTTAATTCTCCCTCACGAATAATTTTTTCTTCAAGGATAATCCCTCTGGTGGAAGATTCCGCAAACTTAGAATAGAAGTCGGTAAAGTTATTTTTTGATTCAGAAACCAATCGAGCATCACCGGCTTTAATGGTGATACCTGCTTTTGATAACGCATCAGCACGCGCATTGTTGAGCGCCTTCATTCGAATTGCTTCGATGTCTGTTCCGGCAGCCGTGCCAATGCCTCGTTGCCATTGTGATTGTTGGGCAATAACGAAGCTAATAAAGATGAAAAAAAAGAAGATGATTTTTATCGGAAACATTGTAGGGATTCGAAATTTATTCATTTGCGGAGTTGAAATTTATTACTAATGGACTGATTAAAGTAAAGATATTAGTTCCTTAAACAAAAAACCTCTTTCACACATTAGCGATCCAGAGGTTTATATTCAACGCTTTTTATATCTATCGACAATCTTGTGGTTGCCTACAGTCAATAAAATATATCTGCTATGTTCACGATAAAAAAAACAACGATAATGAATATCAATGTAAAATTCCCATTCACCATTTAAACGATGTATTTTTAAAGAGGGATGGCGGGGATTATCAGCAAGTATTCGTAATTGTTTCTCAAATTTCTTTTGAATTGCACTCGGCAGTTTTTGATACGCTTCCTTCAATTCTTCCGTAAGTACAATCTCTATTTCTTGAGCCATCGAATTGCATCTCCGGCTTTAGTAAAAGAGCGTGTTTTTTTATCAACAATATTCTTTTGCGCTTTTTTTATGCTGTGTTGCGTTTCTTCACGTTTAAATATTTCCATACTAGTTTTTAGAGCAAGCAGTTCTTCGAATACTTCAAAAGGCAAAATAACTTCTGTATGTTTGCCGTCAAACGTATTGATATATTTTGCTTTTTTTTGGATGTCTATTGTGCTCATAATAATTGCCCTATACATGTATGAGTCTGCTCTAAAAAGGTTCTCTTAAGTGATGTCATTGCGATCCGCCGCAGAGAAGCAATCTCTTGAATTTAAGCTGGTTCCAAAAGATTGTGCCGCTGTACGGCATCCCGTACGGCGGGACTTCGTCTCTTCGCTCCTCGCAATGACGGTAAACGCCTTTTTAGAGTGGACTCATGTATTGTTTTCAAAAGGTAGCAAGGAATAGAGAAAGGTGCAAGTGGTTTTTCAATCGGCACTAATGGTTCAGACGGTGGTAGCTGTGGTTTTTCTATCGGTACCAATCGTTAAATAGACGGTACTAATCAAGGCACGAACTACACAACATAGACATCTTGTAGGGGCGGATAAAATTCCGCCCTTTTTTATTTTTCTTCTACAATAAATTTCTCTGTCTCTAAAAATAGTTTCTCTTCCAGAATTGTATCCTTATTCTTGTTGATATAATCCCACACTGAAGACGCTGAACCATATTTTCTTTTTTCATATTCTTTCATCAGCAATGATAGAATAGAATCAAGTTCACTCGTATCATTGCTCTTCATTATTTCTTCGATGGATTCATAGAACTCGTTCTCTCCCCAAATATCACCAAGCTCTACGCAGAGTTGGTATGTTGCCGGAGTTTTTTCGATGTAATATGCAGAGCCTTCACTGATGAACAATCCTTTATCGCACTGTTCTTGAAGAAAACTGAATATGCCGAGCGGCGTGGGATGTGTGAATGCTTTGATGCCTCGTTCAGCAAGAAAGATAAATTCCTTTGATGCATCAATTTCTATGTTCCCTCGCTCATCTATAAAGTAATTAATCGCATCGTCTGTAATATAACCGCAGACGTTTTTGGTGTATGCCATATCGTAAATGGTTTGAGCGACGTAAAGAATTTCTACATTTGGCGGAAGTGGTATCTGATGATAGGTGGGCGGTTCTCCGGCTTCAAAATAATCGCCGGGGTTTGATTTGACTAAATCGTGTTGAAGATGTGGGAACATGTTTTCTCACCAAAAATATTTTAGTAACTGATGTTACACAAACAAGAAGTAGGAACGGTCGGAAGACCGTTCCTAACTTACAACATGGCACGGATTCCCATCCGTGCCTACATTTATTTCAATTAGATATAAACTTTTTCTTGAAAAATTTATTCTCTGCATACCATCAGTTAGTAATTATTTACCAGAAGTTACTCGCTAACATTATAAAACACCTGCAATATCGGTATTACCTCAACCCATATTTCTCCAATGCGAAGAAGATCGCTCCATTTCAGACTGTGATGATCTTCCAAATCATGAAAGAGCCAGCACATGTTGGTATCAGGAAATGCTCTGCTCCATTCTGCTTTGTCGTTGTGGTCGGTCTGGCTTCCTACGCCAAAATCTTCTTCGCTTAAAGGATTGTGTTTGAAAGGAGAAACATATTCGGCAACCATAGTATCGGTTTCATCGGAGTATGATGGATCGTCTTCCCGCAAAAAGTATGTTACTTTAATTTCGAGTTCGTAGTCGGAAAGACCGTGATGTACGCGCGGTTCTATCTGTTCTTTTAATCTCCGTTGCTCGTTCACCAGAAAGATTTCTATTTCTTTTAACTGGTTATGCAGAGTAAGAACGGTTTGTAATTCGGATTGAGTAAATTGTGTGAGTGATTTGGTTTGCATAGCGTGTTGTATAATGTTACTACAAGATACACGCTATGTGTGAAAAAATCGTATCAGTGGATGATAATTATTTTTTCTTTGGCACAATTTCAGCAGTATTAATTATGGTTTTAAGCAAAGTATCCAATTTTGATACCAATTTTTGTAAACCATTTTTGGATTCATCAAATTTCTGTTTGCCGTTGTCATAATTTCGTTTTGCTTCGTCCATTAATTTTTTTGCTGATTCCATTATTTTCATTGCTTCTTCGGCACGTTTCTCCCATTGAATTGTCTCATTAATATTAGTTTGTAAAGCATTCGCAGCGGAGGAAGTAAAACGAACTTCAGTACCGCAAGATGAACATTTTGCTACACGTTTTATTGTAAATATCATACACTACTACACTCATATTCTTTTTTACAGAATGGACACGTTAGCGGTATTTTTTGTTGTTCGAGTTTGTGCATAATATCTTTCCAAAAAATTAATTGGTTTATAACGAATTTATTTTGACAATAATCTTTTTCATATCTAAAATTATATTTGCGACCAAATCAATTTGCTGTTCGGGTGATAATGGAATTAAATAAGATGTGGGTAATTCTTTCGCAATTATTAATTGAAATTGTTTCAAATTTGAAAGGGAATCATTTGTTTGAATTTTTTCTTGCCACATTATATTATTAAACACATTAAAGAAAGCATCTAATTGTACTTCACTAACATTTAGATAAGTCTCATTAGTGGTTGAAGTATCATAAACCTCTTTGTCACGGTTAAAAATGAATTCTTTACCCTTTTTGTCAATAACAAGTTCTGAACCCAAGCTTATATTAACGATAGAAGTTGAGTTCTTCTTTTGCATTCTTTGAGAACCTTTATCGCTACCCTTAAATCTCCAATATTGAACCGCTTCGAGGCTTAGTGAATATGTATAATCCAAGTTTTTGAAGACATCATAAAATGAGTCAGCAAGGAATTTTTTAGTTGTTTTATATTTGTCAATGGTTTCGAGTAGTAAACTTTGTTTTATTTTCCCAAGTTCTGATTTTTGTTTATTATCATTACCCTTATACAATGGCAACCATATATTAATTCGCAATCCTGATGATAAAAAACTTGTGTTAATATTGAGATTATGTTTGTTTTCTTGTGTTGGACAAAAATGGTTATAAAACCTTTTCTTCTCGCTATCAAATGAGTAAATATTATCAACACATTCAAACTGCAATTTCTCCTTAACTTTTTTCGTAAACAACCCAAAGTATCTTTTAAGATATTCTTCATCGAATAGAAAATCTTCAAACTCTGAAGATGAATCTGAATTAAGCGCATTTAGGGAGAAAAAATGTCGGTTATTGAAACCTTCAAAATCATTCATTCCTATTTCCTCCAAATAAGTGATCAAAGATTGTATCAGGAATAGTTCTTTAGCATTTGCCCTTTTATCATCTAGTTGTATTTGTCGATAGAATTCTTCTAATAATTTATAAATTGCATCAAAATGACATTCACAAATTGTTTCATTTACATCCCACCCAATTCTATTATTCTTAAAGTGATCCAACATTTGGTTTTTATTATAGGATTGTAAATTTGTCTTTGTTTCTATTAGTATGACAAATTTGTCACTAAATATCCAACCATCCGGTCGCCCTTGTATTACATCATTTTTTCTTTCATTTGTAGATTCCATTCCAAATGGCGGTAACAAAACCAAAGCTCGCTTTAATTTTTGACTATTGACATCCAAAGGAATGGCTTGCAAGCTAAACTTTAATTGTTTTGTTTCAGGTAATTCTAAACCAAGTATCTGTTCTAATAGTTTTATTGCGTTATTGATTGACAAATTCTCTAAAGTGTTGATAAATGCTTTTGTAGTATTATTTTCAATTTGCTTATCAATATTTTTGTCACTCGATGGTCCCCGAAAATAATAAAATATATTCTTGTACTTTCGCATGTGATTTCCTCTATTAAATCTTTTCATACTATTTTTTCCAACACTTCCACTGCTCTCACCATTGCCAAGCCGCCGTTGTTAATCGGCAGGGTGTTGTAACTCAACTCAGGCACAAGCGCGGGCAATACATATTTTATCGAGTGCGAACCATTCATCGCCGGGTCGTAATATGCTTTCTCACGGAATGGAATCATCAAATCTTGTATCCGCGAGATTCGTTCTTCAATCTCAATCTTGTATTGCGGAAAATCTTTTGCTAACTCTCGTAAGCGCGCTCCTCGATAGTAATAAAATATATTCTTGTATTTCCTCATAGAATGTTCCTATCGAATATTTTCATTTTATTATTATTTTTAACCCCTCCACCACTTTCACCATTGCCAAAGTATCCATTTTGCAGTAGGCAAGCAAATCATTCCTCAGTTCTAGTACCTTTTTCATATCGGTTTCTTGCAACAGTTGTTCGTAAGCGCTCATAGCAGGTCCGCCGTGGTTAATCGGTAAATGGTCGTAACTGAATTCGGGAGCAAGAACGGGAAGAACATTTTTTATGGAGTATGAACCCTTTAGCTGCGGGTGATACAATGCCTTTTGCCGGAACGGAACCATTAAATCTTTAATGCGAGAGATTCGTTCCTCAAGTTCTTTTTTGTATTGCGGGAAATCTCTTGCCAATTCTTTCAAGCGTGGCCCTTCAAAACTATTGTTGTATACTAAAATATCTCCCTCCTTCTTCGTATCGTTCAGCAAATGTTTTATAAACTCTTCCCGCGGGTCATTTTTAGCATCAGCTAAAAATTCACAATGAAGCAGTTTACCGTTCGGCTTTCCTTGGCAATGGAGCGAATACTGAAACACAATCTGCTGATACGGACGGGAGTTATCATACATCGGCACTGCGGGCATAAACGATTCAAAATCCATAAAGTAGAGTGGATAGTGAAGAGAACGAAGAAATTGCTGAATGACTGATGTCTCAATAACAGCAATATTTTTCTTTGCACAGTTAATCTGAATTATTTGCGATTCAGAAAATTTTTCTTTCTCCGGTATATCATTAATTTTTACTATACCGCGCATGTAAAGATCGAATGCTTTTGTCTTTCTAATGCCGGCAATATCAAAAACAGAATCATCAGGAATGTGCTTCCAGCAGAAATTGGAAAAGTCGCAGTCGTACGGCTGAGAGCAATGAATACCAATATCAATTGGAGGCATTGATTTAGCGGCAAGAACTTTTTTGAATCGCTCAACGGTTTCAGGGATGGGACGCTGAAGATTCTTCACTTCTTTTAGCACAGATTGGATGTGAAAGAGTTTTTGTATTTCCAATTCACCGTGGCGAATATATGCTTTACTGAGTGTAACGATCGAAACATCACGAATGGAAAAACCCGCACCGTTAAGAACATAATATTGGATAGCAGCATCGTTGACATGCACATCTTTAACTTCAGAAGAACTTTTTACTTCATAGACGCTCCATTTTTTCCCTTTCCTAACGGCAATATCGGCAATTGCCAATACTCCGTTAAAAACAAATGCCGCTTCATAAATTATCGGAACATCGGCTTCGAGCAATTCCTTTGTTCTTTTGAGATTTGCACTTACACTAAAATCTTTACCGTATGCTGCATTCATACCGCCGGGAAATAATTCGCGGGCAAGTTCACCGACTTCAGTCCCACGCGCAAATATTCTCTGCTTGTTCGGATCATCCGGATTGCGAAGTTCTTTGTGATGCGTGTGAAGGTACAGAGATTTCTCACACTGCAATCCGCGAATAAAAGAAGATTTAGAAAGTTGAAAGAATGGTTGTAAGGGCATAAGTGTTCCCGCAGGAAAGTAAGTATAATGCCTTGCACAGGCAAGAGCTAATTCGAAAAGCCTACTTCTCCATTTGTTTTTTTCGGCTCTTTATAAAATCCTCTGTAAGTGTCATCAATCAGCGTTGAAAGGTATCCTTCCGTCATCTGCGCTGAATTACATTTTTCCATCAGTTCAAGATGCTTCACAAGGTTAGCAATAAACGCTCCGGCAACAAATTTTGATTTCAGTGTTGTAAGAATTGATGGTGTAAATAGTTTTAAAACATTCATGTTCTGAGTTTTACTTTCTAACAGTTTTGTATAGTGGCTCGGTTCAATCACATCAATATCAAGAATCATATCAAAGCGTCCCGGACGGCTTGCAGCAGCATCCACAAGCTGTTTATCATTTGTTGTAGCCAAAACAAAGACATTATTCTGATCGAAGCCATCCAATTCTTGTAAAAATTGTGCAAGTGTTGGAGTGAAGAGTTCGTATTTACGCGAACCTGTAACGAAATCAATATCATCAATGCACACAACGCACGGAGTAAAGGCTTTTGAAAACGAGAACAATTGATGAATACGTCCTTCACTTCCATTGGTAAAAATAAAAGTTGCCTTTCCTCTGCATTGGTTTGCAATAGCGCGGACAAGTTTTGTTTTTGCTGTTCCCGGTCTTCCCGAAAATAAATAGCGCATTGTTTGTTTATGCTGATCAAAATTCTGTACTGACTGAATAAATAATTGTATATAATTCATCAGTGATTCAGGGAGAAATATTTCATCAAGCGATGTCGTCTCTAACTCAAACGGCTCCGGGAAAATACTTTCTGCAAATTCCATCGTTGTTAAGTTAGAGTTTTGCCCCAGTTGAAGCATCGCATTTTTGTAAGATGAATTTTGTAAAGCATCCGCAACAATCTTTTCCATTAATGCTGATGCTTCACATGCTTCAGGTTGAAAACCTACCACATACACCTTATTGTATAATGCACGAATATCTTGTTCAAGAAAACTACTTGTTGAAAGTTGGTAGAGTAATCCTTTGTATCTGATTGTAACGAAAATAAACCAATTCTCTACGCGGTAAAATCCATCTCCCACTCCTTTTGTTACAGTTATTTGTTTTGGCTTTGCTTCAGGGGGTTTATCTGAAGTGTACATACAGATAATTTCAATATCGGGATCTTTCAAACGTCCGGTGTAATATGCATAGAGGCACGTTTTAATGAGATCGAGTTTATACAGTGGAACATTTATTTCAAATGAGGTGGGTACATCTTTCATCTTCACTCCTTATATATGATGCAATAAAATACATGAATGAAGGAGTGGTTTCATATCATTGAATGATAATATTCTATGGATTCTTTTCTAAAAATCCTTTCGCTACTTGTTGCACAAATATCTTTAGCTGTTTTGGTTTTTCAACAACTACATTGCCGCCCCACGCAATAATCCACTTCCCAATTTGTTCAAGTGAATTTACTTTCATGCTTAAACGGACACAGCCATCTTCGAGATGAACAATTTCCTGTTCTTCACTCCACACACCATTGGCAATTTGTTTCGCCACTGATGAAGAAAAACGAAGAGAGACATCGTATTCTTCATCTCCGCTCCACAATTCAAAACTTGTTTTGTAAAGTTTGTTCAGGTCAAAATTTTTCATGACACGGAATGTTGTTGGTAAAATTTTTATCTCTTTTATATTTTCTACTAAAAATTGTTTGAAATGTCCGTCTGACCAAGTAATCAATCGCCAATCACGCGCGGTTGCAACAAGTGAGTACGGATGCACAATTCTGGCTACCGTTTCTGAAGAAGAATATTTTGTATACACCAATGCAAGTTCATTTCTTTTTTCAATAGCAGTAACTATGGAAGTGAATATGTTGAGAGATTGTGAACGCAGTTTTTTCGTCGTAAGAGAAATATTTTTGGGATAACCAATTGCCGATCCGCTGTACGTTAAATACCGATAAAGAAATTTATTGTACTCTTCTCTGAGCAATTGCTTTTCAAGCACAATACCTTTCTTTGTGCTGTGAATGCGAACTCCCTCTTCTCGTAATTCTTTTAGGTCGCGGTGAATGGTTGCTGTTTCAACCTTAAAAACATCACAAAGATCGGCGATTGTATATTGATGAGAATGTTGTTCTACTAAGGAAAGAATTTCGATTTGGCGTTTTTCTTTGGGTGGGTTATTCATAGAATATCCGTTTAATAGTTCCAACAAAAGACATCATCAGAGATGTCTGACGCCAAGCGTTTCACATCTTCTTTTCCGATAAAACTTTTTCTATCACACGCATGGTTTTTTTAGCGGCGATGTTCCAATCAAATTCTTTTGCGCGCTGCAAAGCATTTGCGGTTAGTCGTTCACGCAAGCGTTCATCGCGCAGTAAGAGTAAAATTTTTTCTGCAAGTTGTTCGCGGTCGCCGTATTCGTACAGCAATCCTGTTTCACCATCAAGCACTGCATCTCGCAATCCTTCTACATTGCTTGAAACGGTTGGCGTGCCGCACGCATTCGCTTCGATCACCGTCAATCCCCATCCTTCCTTTGCGGAAGTGTTCACAGCAATGTGAATACGGTTGAGATGTTTAACTTTTTCTTCTTCACTCACAAATCCGGTAAAGCTCACCGCGCGGGCAATTCCCAATGATTCGGCAAGTTGCTGCAAGCGCGGTTTGTCATCGCCATCACCAACTATCAATAATTGCGTTTCAGGAATTTCATCACGCACAATAACAAATGCTTCTAATAAGTGATCGACACTTTTATATTTTTTTAATCTGCCGAGACAACCGATCAGCGGCGTTAAATTTTTTGGAATGTTGAGTTGCTTAAATTGCTCGCGCGCAACGCCGTAGTGAATAAGATGCGTTTTCTCTTCCGCAAATCCACGATGCAATAATTCTCTGTGCGTGCTGGGCGAACCGACAATACAATGTAATCGTTTGTACATCGGCAATGCCGCGCGTTCGGTAAGATAGACGTACGATGCTGCCGGAAAATTTACTTCCTTAAAAATACTTGTTCCAAAAAGATGATGTGTAACGCCGAGCAGAGGTTCTTTCACATAGAGCGGTGTGTAGAATGGAATCTTGTTCATATCATCTACAATCAAATCGAAATGCTGATGCCTGAACGTAGAAAAATATTTTTGTGGAACAAGATAATTGAAGAACGAGCGGCTTCCTTCGCGGATGACATGAATGCCGTTCATCTCTTCTTCGTGCTTCGCTCCTTCGTACATCGAGCAAAAAAGTGTTACATCGTGCCCCATATTGGCAATACGCGAAAAGACTTCGTGCAGATGCACTTCTGCGCCACCCGCTAACGGATTGGAAATATCTTGCCAGTTAAAAATGAGAATCTTCATAAATTATTAGGGATGAAGGATAAAGGATGAGGGATGAGGGATGAGGGATGAATTATGAATGGACTCGAAACATATCTTTTTCATCCTTCATCCTTTATCCTTTATCCTTTATTCTTCATCCTTCATCCCTCATCCTTTATCCTTCCCTCATCCTTTATCCTTTTTTACCAATAATGCCAAACGAGAGCGACGTGTTAATGGCAACCGGAGTATCGCGTAATGTTTCGCGAATATTTTTTCTTACAACGGTGAACGGTTTGAAAAATGTTGGATAGAACGTCGGATAGAGCGGCAGCTTTATTCTCGCTTTCAATAACGCCTCGCGTGTTGCACGATAGAACAAACTCGGATACATCCATTCGCCGTACGTATGCACCGTTTGTAAACCAAATCCTTCCATGATACCGCGAAGTTGACCGACAGAAAATTCACGTTCCCATCCTGCAAACCATTTATTGATCGCAATCAAAACATGTTTGATGATTGTATAAATGTGGTACCGTTGCGGCACATCAACCAACAACAATCCCCCTTTTTTGATGACACGAATATTTTCTTTCAGCAACGCATCCGCTTGTGCCGGACGAAAATGTTCGAGCAGTCCTTGGTGAAATACAACATCGAAGGTTTCATCTTTAAACGGAAGCATAAACGTATCGCCGCCGAGAATTTTCACATCCATCTTCGCTTCTTCGGAAATACGTTTCATAATTTTCAGCGAGTTGATGGAGTAGTCGAGTTGGTACACCTCCGCACCCTGTTCAACAAGCGGAAAACTGTCGCGCCCTGTACCGGCGCCGACTTCCAGAATTTTTTTTCCGCGCACATCCATCACTTTCAGCAGGTTGCGTACTACACGGTCTGAATTAGAATAGACTTCGGTAAATTCTTTTTTCTCTTCCCAAAATGTTTCCCAGTTTGAGCGACGTGATTCTTTCATATAAAATTATGAAGACGTCCCGAAGGGATACCTTCGGCAAATTATGGAATTCTTTCGTAACTACTCAGCGTTATTGTTGATTCAACTAATCCCCCTAACCCCCTTTTCAAGGGGGAATCCTTGTTTTAAATCCCCCTTGAAAAGGGGGTGTCCCGATTTGCTTTTTAATCGGGACGGGGGATTCGTTTTTGTTCTTTGGAAATACTGAAATTATGCCGAAGGCATTCCTTCGGAACAAAAAACACGCTGATTAGTTACATTCTTTCACTCATAATTTGCCGCTGTACGGCATGGCGCTCCGCGCCACATCCTTCTTCCTTCATCGTAAGTAAAAAAATTATTTCTTTGCGACTGTATCTTTTTTTCCTGTATTTTGCAAAGCAAGTTGCGCCTGCATTTGTCCTATTTGACCTTTTGCCCATTCACCAACGCCCGGCGTTGAAGCGTATGCTTCTTTAATTTTATTCAATGCGCCAATTGCTTTCTCAAATTCGCCGCGATCCATATACATAGAATACAACATATAGTACGGGCTGTATTGTGAAAGCTGCTCATGCGGCGGCTGCTGTGTTAAGTCCAACAATTTCTTTTCAACTTCAACAGATAATTTTTCCGCTTTATCCTTTGCGCCCGCAAAGGTATAAAACTTCGCCACATCAAACATGATGCGGTAATCCATCGGCATCACACTGCGCGGCACTTTTGCTTCCATCGAATCCAGCGCCGCTACTGCTGCTGAATTATTTTTTGTCGTATTCAAATGATATAATGCCAACCGTAAAAATGCGTTGCGGTAATTCATTACCAAGCGCGTTACGTTTTCATCATAGTACACATTCGAATTATTCAGCCCGCGGTACATATAGCCGCGACGAAATTGTTTGCTCGGTTCTTTTGGCGTGTCGTACAAGTTAGCCGCAAGAATTGAATCAACAATAATTCCTTCATCGTTCTGTGTTTGGAACGGAATCAATTTCATTGCGAGTCCATCCATCCGCATATATTTATCTAATCCAATTTTGCTGTCGGGTGTTGATGTAACAGCAAAGTAGATCGGGCGTTCCCATCGGTTTGTGGAAATAATATCGAACGCCATAATATCCTGCACGCGAATAGCTTTCACCTGTCCGAAGGTAAGCGTGTGTTGCATCGTAAATTTGATAACGCGGTTGCTGTCATTCGCGCCGCTGTGTACGGGTGCTTGTTTATTGATGTCGCCGGAAACATTATATTTTTTCCAGACATCACTCGGAACGTCTAATGTCATCTCGCGCGTTTCCCATTGCATAGGTTGAATGCTTGCAATCTGTTCTTCGGAAAGACTGATTGGCACTTTCTTCGCGCCGTGCGGCGTTTCATTTTTTAATTGGTTGATATACCACGACGTGTTCACCAAACTTAAATTGACAACACGAATATCGCGGCGAACACCTTCCACATCCTGCAAATACCACAACGGAAATGTATCGTTATCGCCGTTGGTAAATAAAATCGCGTCAGGTTCGCACGATTGCAATAAGTTGTACGAATAATCCCATGCAACATAATCGCCGGTACGGTCTGCACCTTTGAAATTTGTTTTCATCATGTTGGCGGGAACAAAGACAACGCTGAGCAGCACAATACCGCCGGTCGCAATTTTTTTCGCCTGATCATTCTTCAAAAATTCTTGCACCGATTCTACAAGACCCATCACGCCGATACCAATCCACAATGAAAAAACAAAGAATGCGCCGACAAAAAAATAATCACGCTCGCGCGGCTGCGGTTCTTGCATGTTGAAGTAAAACATAAGAACAACACTCATCAACAAAAAGAAATTGAAAAAGACCCACCACATTTTTTTATCTTTTTTGAAATGGTAATACATACCGAACAATCCGATGAAGAGCGGAATACCGTACAGTTGTTTCCAATTCACACCCGCATCTTGCCAATCACCTTCAATGCCGACGTACTGCCACAAGAAGTAGCGCAGCATCATGTGATCCATTTGGTACTTCAAAAAATAATCGCCGTCGCTTTGGTACTTTGTGTAGATGCCTTGATGTTGCGGCTCTTGACTCCATCGTCGTTTCATTAACGGTGCATCGCCGTACTGTTCGCGGTTTAAGTACGAGACCAACCGCGTTAACGTATCAGGATTATTTTCGTTCATCGGCGGATGCGCATTCGCACGAATGATGACCATCGTGTATGTTGAATAGCCAAGCACAATCAGCAAAAACGACATGTACGCAAGATTCAGCATCGGCTGTTTTTTCACATGCGATGAGTACACGCCATACACTGCGGCAATAATTGCTGCGATAGGAAGCAGTGTCCAAAAAATACTTTTGCTTGCCGGACCGGCGCCAATAGCAACTTCACCATCAAGAAAATTCGGAATCATTTTTACAACGCCGGGGTACACTACAGCAAAAATTCCTATTGCCGCCATCCCGAAAATGAGATACGACTTCACCGAAAATTCATAGCGTCGGAAATAAATAATGATGAGGAGAGGAAAAATTACGAGCAGCGCCAGCAAGTGAACACCAAGCGAGAGACCAACAAGATATGCAATCAACAAAATATATTTTTCGTTCCCCGGGTTATTTGCTCGTTCATTCCATCGCAGTGACAAATAGGTAAGTACACTGATAAACAACATACTTGCACCGTACACTTCTGCTTCCACAGCATTAAACCAAAATGTGGGGCTGAACGTAAGCGACAATGCGCCAACAACGCCGGCTCCATATAACGCAATTGCTTCAATGGTATTTTTTGGTTTTTCTTTCCACAGTAAAATTAATTTTACTATTGAAAGATATAAAAACATGCTCGTGAGCGCGCTTGCCAATGCGGAAGTAAAATGCACGCGCACAGCAGGATCGTGCGCAAACGGCACCATCGAAAATAATTTTCCGACAAGTAAAAATAACGGAGAGCCCGGCGGGTGCGGTACTTGCAACAAGTACGATGCGGCAATAAATTCGCCAACATCCCAAAACACCACCGTATCAGATAACGTTTTAATGTAGGTAATTATTGAAATGAGAAATACCGAACCGGCAACGATTCGATTAAGTTTTGAATGCTCCATTGAATCCTCGACAAACAATTATGATGAATAAAAATGACGGATAAATATACTTTGAATGAGGTTTATTTCCAACAATTTTTCACCGGAGTAACTTCTCCGCAATTGCATCGCACATCATGTAACCTTTGGAAGTAAGACGAAGCGATGCTGCATCAAACGAAAGAAATTGTTCCTGTTCAAATTTTTTCAGAAGCATCGCATGTGTCGAAAAAATATCTGCACCGTACACATTTTTCAACAATTTCAAATCCAATCCGCCGCTGCGCAATCCAAGAAAAATTTCTTCGTTGAACATTTTCTGTGCATCAACAACTTCTTCACCGCTTACAGGAAACTTCTCCACAGCAAGGTCTGCACAATATTGATTGACACTGCGTGCGTTCCACCATCTCTTGCCGTGTGTTGCATTAGTTTTCCAAAATGAATGTGCCGATGGACCGAAACTGAGATAGTTGGCATGGTTCCAATAATTTTTGTTGTGCCGGCTTTCAAATCCATTGTGTGCAAAATTGGAAACTTCATATTGCGCGTAGCCGTGTGATGTGAGCGTCTCAATAGTTGTTTCGTACATGTCTGCATCGAGGTGTTCAGGTAACGGCGACACTTGTTTGCTCTTCACCATAGAATAGAGCGGTGTATTTTCTTCGACAATTAAACTGTACGCAGAAATATGTTTTGGCTGCAATGCAATTCCTCTGCGCAGTGTTTCTTTCCAGCGTGCAATAGTTTGGTGTGGCAGTGCAAATAGTAAATCGAAATTTACATTTTCAAATCCGGCACGATAGCAATTGCGCACACACTCTTCCGCTTCTTCTTCGGTGTGAATGCGTGTCAAAAAATTCAACTCGTCCTGATGAAACGATTGAATGCCCATGCTGATGCGGTTAATTCCTGCGGATCGAAACGCGCGAAGTTTTTCGAGATCAACAGTACCGGGATTTGTTTCGAGTGTAATTTCTGCGTTTGGTTCGATGCGATACAGAGTATGAAGCTGGTTGAGAATTTTTTCTATTATAGACGGAGCGAGAAGCGATGGTGTTCCGCCGCCAAAGAAAATAGTTTCAAATGTTTCTCTGCGGGAAAATTCGGAAGCGCGTAATGCAATTTCTTTTTCAAGTGAGAGAAGGAACTGCTCCATCGTATCGGCATTTTCAATGGAATAAAAATCGCAGTAGATGCATTTGTGTTCGCAGTACGGTATGTGAAGGTAAAGAGAAGCCATGCAGTGTATGCTATCGTAGAATTTTTCCGATTCGTTCCCAGCGCGTTCCGTTTTCTCCGCTCGAATAATAAATCATCATTGCCATGCCGGTAACATTTTCCTCCGGAACAAATCCCCAGAAGCGGCTGTCAAAACTATTGTCGTGATTATCACCAAGCACGAAGACAGAATGCGGCGGAACGATAATTGGTCCGTAAAAATCCGGATTGAAATTACTGCCGTGCGGAAAAATATCGTTACTCGGTTCTCCTTCAATAAATTGACTTGCAGTAACCGAATGTTCGCGAGGAAATTGCATTTCGTTGACAAATACATTTTTGTTTTTTATTTCCACAGTATCGCCTGCAATTGCAATGCATCGCTTGATAAGATTTCTGCCCGGCTCCGGTGGAAATTCGAATACAATAATATCGCCCCGTTGAATTTTTTTCAGCGCCGGCATTGCAATACGGGGAAGTGTAATTGATGTAAGCGAAATCGTGTGCGGCAGTTTTGCGCCGTAAATAAATTTATTTACTACAATACAATCGCCGACGAGCAGTGTGTGTTCCATACTTGCGCTCGGAATTTTATACGCATCCACAACACACGACTTCAGAAACACAGCAAAAAAAATTGTGAGAATAAAAATGGTAGCTATATCGCGAGATGTTTTTAACATTGTTGGTATCTACTCAATCATGCCATGAGTGGCTAAGCCATCCCTTCGGGATTTGTCTAATGTTTTGGTGAATGTTGTGGGAATCCATCTCCCGAAGGGATCCCTTTGGGACCTTCGGGACAAGTTTTATTCGCCGCGGCGAATAAAAAAGTAACTCATGGCATGACTTTAAAGGCAAGACCTAACAGAGTGCAGCAACCTGTTAGGTCTTTTGCCTTTTTATTTAATCAATGCACCAACACGGCTGAGACGCACCGATGCAATTTTTTCAAAGAGGTTGTAGATGGGAATATCAGAATTCCATGACCAGTACACGAACATCGGCGTGCCGACAACATTTTCTTCCGGAATAAATCCCCAGTAGCGGCTGTCTAAACTGTTGTCGCGGTTGTCGCCCATCCCGAATAAATAATTTTTTTCAACGATGTACGTGCTGTTTGGGTTTCCGTCAATTAAAATTTGTCCATTAGCACCAAGCGTTGCTTTGTGTCCATCACGTTGGATAAATGTATCCCACAAAATAAGATTGATAAATGTAAGTTCAATCTTCATTCCTTTTTTCGGCACCACAATTGGTCCATAAAAATCTTCGTTGAACGGCGCAGTCGGCGGAAAAATTCTTTCATCGCTGTATCCTTGTGGAGTAAAACGAAAATTATTGAATTTAATATTGCGCGGAATCGGCGCGCGTTGTCCGTTTACATACACAACACGGTTGCGCACTTCAAGTGTATCACCGGAAATTGCAAGACAGCGTTTCAAATAAAAAGTAAACGCTTCTGGATGCACTTCTTCGCGGTAGCCGGGAAATTCAAACACGATCACATCGCCGCGCTCAACGTGTTTGAACGCCGGAAGACGAAACCATGGCAGGCGAATATCGGTAAACGGAACATTGCGCGGTGAACATCCGCCGTACATAAATTTATTCACCATCAGAAAATCGCCCGTCATCACTTCGTTTTCCATCGAGCCGGTCGGCACCATAAAGGATGCGATCACAAAATTATTTAAAACTAGAAACGCGCCGACAACGATACCGAACTCGCGCGCTGTGTGTTTTACTTTTTCTTGAAACGTCAGCGGTTTTTCTGTTTGCATTTGTTCGGGAGTGCCGAAAAGCAAGTTTACCCAAACCCATTTTAAAATTTGAAGTGGGATATTCTTTTTTTGTTCTTTTTCTTTTGTCATAATTTTTTCCTTGTATTAAGATATCTCTAAAGTCCAATTTGTTGTCTCACGCCAAGGCGCAAAGACCGATAAGTTTTTCTTTTTGCGAGCTTTGCGGCTTTGCGAGAGAATTATCTTCTAGTTTTTAGAGATGCCTATTAATGAAATCCTATTTTTCGTAACGGCTTTTTTTCTTCCTTCATTAACTGACGAATTGCATCGAACACTAATTTGAATTGTTTGTCGTATCTATTTTCAAGCAATGCTAATTTTCTTTCTAATTCTTTATGTGAAGAAAGCCACTGGCGAAGCTGAACAAATGTTCTCATAATTGCAATGTTCACTTGTATTGCACGATCGCTGTTGAGAATTCCTGAAAGCATTGCAACACCTTGTTCAGTAAATGCGAACGGACGATATCTTGTACCGCCCCAACTTGAGGTCGCAAATTGCGACTTCAAGTTATCAAATTCTTCTTTCGTGAGTTCAAACATAAAATCATTTGGAAAACGTTTAATATTACGTCTCACCGCTTCTTTTAAGCGTTTGACCTCGACACCATACAATTTGGCAAGATCATTATCAAGAATAACTTTCTCACCGCGTATCAAATAAATTTGCGATGCTATTTTTTCTTCCTTTAAAACAATTGTATCCATTTTTTATCACCACTAATAATGTGGAATTGTTTATTCATCTCCCATCGAAAGCACAGCAAGAAATGCTTCTTGTGGAAGTTCAACTGCGCCGACTTGTTTCATACGTTTCTTTCCTTCTTTTTGTTTCTCTAGAAGTTTTCTTTTTCTCGAAATATCGCCGCCGTAACATTTTGCCAAAACATTTTTCCGCATTGCTTTCACTGTATCGCGCGCAATCACTTTGCTGCCGATTGCCGCTTGAATTGCAATTTCAAACATGTGGCGCGGAATAAGTTTTTTCAGTTTGCCGCACAGTTTTTTTCCCATCTCGAATGCTTTATCGCGGTGCACAATTGTGGAAAGCGCATCGACCACTTCGGCATTCAACATAATATCAAGCTTCACCAAATTGGATTGGCGATAATCGATGTATTCATAATCGAGCGATGCGTAGCCGCGCGTGAGTGATTTCAGTTTATCGTAAAAATCAAAAATAATTTCAGAAAGAGGAAACTCGTACGAAACATCCGCGCGTGTCGGGTCAAGGTAATTTGTATCTTTCCAAATACCGCGGCGATCTATACACAGTTTCATAATATTACCGATGTATTCCGTCGGTGTAATAATCTGCGCTTTGATGTACGGTTCTTCGATGTAGTCTATCAATCCGGCGTTCGGAAGTTCAGATGGATTATCTACCAGTTCAACTTCACCATCCATTTTTATGACACGTAGTTCAACGTTCGGAACGGTAGTAATCAGTTTCTGATTATACTCGCGCTCTAATCGCTCCTGAACAATTTCCATGTGAAGCAGTCCAAGAAATCCGCAGCGGAAACCGAAACCGAGCGCATTTGATGTTTCGGGAACAAACATCAGCGATGAATCATTCAACGCTAATTTTTCCAACGACTCACGAAGTTCAGAAAAATCGTCGGCGTTTGTTGGATACAAACCGCTGAACACCATCGGCTTCACAACTTTGTAGCCGGGAAGCGGTTCGGTTGCGCCGTTGTATTGCGTGGTGATGGTGTCGCCGACTTTTGTATCGCGCACATCTTTTAATCCCGCAATTAAATATCCCACATCGCCGGCAAACAGTTCACCGGTGCGGCTGCGCTTCATCAACAGGTTGCCGACTTCTTCCGCTTCTGCAGCATTGCCGTTGTGCAAAAATTTTATTTTATCTTTTTCACGCAGCACACCGTCCATTACACGGATGTAGGTAATCGAACCGCGATACGCATCGAACACAGAATCAAAAATTAACGCACGCAACGGTTTTGTTGTGTCGGCTTTCGGTTCGGAAATGCGCGACACCACAGCTTCCAGAATTTCTTCGATGCCGATTTTTGCTTTCGCGCTTGCCATAATGAGTTCTTCTTCTTTACATCCAAGAAGATTAATCACTTCGTGTTTCACCGTATCAATCATTGTTACGGCGGAAGGCAAATCAATTTTGTTTAATACAGGAATAATTTCCAAGCCCGCATCAATTGCCAAATACAAATTGGAAATTGTCTGCGCTTCTACACCTTGCGATGCATCAACAACTAAAATTGCTCCCTCGCACGCAGCGAGTGAGCGGGATACTTCATACGTAAAATCGACATGACCCGGCGTGTCTATTAAATTGAGTGTGTAGGTTTGTTTATCTTTTGCTTTATACTTCATCTGAATTGCGTGAAGTTTGATGGTAATACCGCGCTCTTGTTCCAAATCCATATCGTCCAGAACTTGGTGTGTGTGAAGGTCGCGTTCGGAGATAACGCCGGTGTATTCCAACAAACGATCAGCAAGTGTAGATTTGCCGTGGTCTATGTGAGCGATGATGCAGAAATTGCGAATGTAATTCATGAACTGTGTTTATACTACTACCATGTAAACAAAAAAAATGAATTGTGAAGGATGAATTATGAATACCATTTTCATCCTTCATATTTCATATTTCATTTCTCATCCTTGAAAATAAAATGCCCGCCGATCGAGTGGTGGGCAAAATTCTATAATCAAGATACAAGAATAATGAAGGAAGTGCAAGGTAAGGATTTTGCTCAACTTTACTTCAGTATCTTCCTTTTTACAATATCCAAAATTTCTATGCTTACTTTTTCTACAACTGCTGCACTTGTATTCATTTCTTCCGAAACTTCCCGAACAAAATTCTGATCTTTAATTGAACCAAGATTTATTTGCACATTCAATTGCGCACCTTTATACGCGGCATAAATGACAAGTGCGGCAACACCGGCATCGGTAATGGAATTTACATTTCCTTTTTCTGCAACAATTTTTGTCAACCCTATTGCCTGTTCGCACAGTTGCATCACTTTCAATGGAATGCGTGCCGCTTCTTTTGTTGAATCTTGAATTGCATTCAGACGTTGTGCAATTTGTTCATCAATATCCTTTGGTAACGCGAAGGCACGCAGAACTTTGTTGAATGCTTCCGTATCGTCATCAATCAGTGTTGTAAGTGATGAGCGAAGTTTTTCTGATTGCACGAGAACATTTTCCATTTCGTTTTGCACATCGGCGTATTTTTTTTTGCCGATCGTTAATCTGCACACCATTGATGTGAGTGCCGTGCCGAGCGCACCGGCAAGTGCGGCAACGCTTCCGCCGCCGGGAGCTGGAGAATTGGAAGCAAGTTCGTCAAGAAATCCGGAAACTGATTTTGATGTGAGCATATTTTTATTATTAATTTGATAAATTTACAACTATCATGAAAATAATTTCAAAAACATTCGTGTGACTTCGTGAACTTTGTGGAAGGAAAAATTACAACTGATATTCGATAATTTTCTTTTTCGGATTGAACGCATCAAGCTGACTCAATCCAAGTTTTTTAATTGCCAGCGCAACAAGTTCTTCTTCCGAAAGTATGGTTCGTTTTTCCTTTTCTGAATAAAATTTTCCTGCCATCAACATTGCTTGCAGCGGAACAAGTCCGACTATCTCACTTCCGGTTACTTCAACATCGAGCGACTGCGCTTGCTTTTTCACTTCTTCAAATGCAATGTGTATCGGTGTTGTTTCATAATCAACAAGATTGATTGACACTTGCGAAATGTGGTAGCGTTCAACAAACACGCCCATCGCTTTTATTGCTTTCAGTGTGCCTGGAATTTTTATTGATTCTCCTTTTTCATTCTTCACCGTTACACCCAACGCATCTTTTTTCACACGACCGCTTTCACGAATCCGCAGTGCAATCTCTTGCGCAATTTCAAAATCGACAGTCGTTAAATTCACATTGTAGGCAATCAAAAATTTTCGCGCACCGGTAATTGTCGCGCCGGATTTTGCATTGAATTCCGCCGCGCCGTAATCCGGTTTCCATTTCGGATCGCGAAGCTTTTCTTCAAGTCCTTCATACTCACCTTTACGAACATCAGCAAGATTTTTTCTCTCTGCAAATCGCGCTGCTGATTCGTACAAATAAATTGGAATATGCAATTCTTCAGCAACACGTTTGCCGTATTCATTCGCCAACCGTACACAATCTTCCATCGTTACTCCGGAAACGGGAATGAACGGAACAACATCTGTTGCACCGATGCGCGGATGTTCACCCTTGTGCGTACGCATGTCAATGTGTTCAGCAGCAGATTTTGTTACAGCAAATGCCGCGTGCACCACAGCATTCGGTTCGCCAACAAATGTTACCACCGTGCGATTGTAATCTTTGTCCGGTTCAACATTCAATAATTTCACACCTGCAACATTGCGAATGCTCGATGCAATCGCTTCGATTGTTGTTTCATTGTTCCCTTCACTAAAATTTGGAACGCACTCGACAATTTTATTCATTATTTTTTTTGGAATGTGATGAGCAAATAAGATGATGGGTTTGTTATGCCGCTCTGTTTTTATGAGTATCCTTAATTGGCATTTCGCTGTATGTCGTACGATTCAATTCTCTTCCCGTTAAATCTTTTCTGACGCCGCCCCATTGTTTAAAAAAGAATGGAACCGAATTTTTTCTACATTGTCTAAAAATAGAAACAACCCAATCTTTTTCCATACTACGCGCTTTCGGACCTGACTCGCCACCGACAATAATCCAATGAATTCCTTTTAGTGGAAGTTTGTCTAATGGACCAATAAGCGGTTCACACGAAAGAAATCTGACTTTCGCGGGAACAGATTGCAAGTCATGAATGCGATGTACGACTCGATCATCTTCAACACTCACACCCATCCAAATATTTTCAGCCCACGGTAATTCGTTCGCAATTTCTTTTAACCGTTCACTTCGTTTTGTTAAAATTTGGTATGTGTGCTGAGGAGACTTCACCATTATTTCAAAAACTTTTTTGATATACTCTGTCGGAATTTTTTCATGAAATAGATCGCTCATGGAATTCACGAATATCATTTTTGGTTCTTTCCATTTTAATGGAACACCAAGTATGTCCGGTTGAAGAGTAACCTTAAATCCATCTTCATATCTTTTCACACCCATCGCTTTCAATCGTTTTGCCATTCGTTCGGCATAACAAAATTTACATCCAGCACTGACTTTGGAACAACCGGTTACCGGATTCCAAGTCATTTCTGTCCATTCGATATGTGATTTGGTTGCCATTATTTTTTGCCTTTATTTTTGTATTTATCAAAAATTTGACTTACGATTTTTGCACCTGTCGTATTTTGAGAGGCAAAGAATAGATAATAAACTATCGCACCGTTTCTGTTTCTCATTGGAATGGGATCTGGGACATATTTAAAGCCTGCAACGTCTTTCAATCTTTGCTGAAACGCCTTCGCAATTGCATCATTATTTGTTTTTTCTACAAACCCAAAAAGGTTATCCTGAGTTCCATACGAAGCATCACGCCAAGATTCATCTCCCCAAAAACTGTTCATCCTTATAATTTGTGATTCTTCAACACCATCAGGATTATTCCAAAGTATATTTCTGTTCATATCTGCAACAGGAAAATTTAAAAAAATCTCTATACTTTCCATCTTTCCCGCTTCAAATATTACATTCCAATTCAAGTGAAGACCATAAGGGTCTAAAAGACACAATGCTCTTTTGTAATTTTGATATTTACAATATGGAAAAATTTCTTTTAATAATATTTCATTGCAATCACCATTGTAAATTTTAACATTTTCATAATCCGAAGTTGCTTCTTTTAAAAAAGAAATTTTTTTTCCGTCCAAATCAATCAAATGATATTCTTTAAATTGAGGATTTACATTGAGTGCATTTATTGGACTACCTGGTACATATTCCCCTTTTGTTTTAGAAAAATGTACACCGGCACCAGCAAAAGCGTCAATATACAAGTGATAAAATGAAGGATTTTGCCTTGCCGATATTATTGTTGAGTACGCTTGAGCGTATTCTTTTACAATATCTAACTTTATCTCTGACCAGTATCCTATTTCATCAAATTTCATTTTTCCTCCCTAATAAATTTTAATTAATCTAATCAAAAATCCAACAGCATGCCGTTCTTCATAAACTTAAAACAATTGCTGCCGAATGTTTAACTCTTTCAAAATTTCTTGTAACTGAGCAACAAGTTCTTCGATATCAACACTAACGATCTGCCAAACGATATCAAGATTGACATCATCGTACCCATGAATAAGACGATTGCGTGTACCGATAATATCTTTCCAGACAATTGAAGAATATCGTTCTTTTGTCTCCGGCGTTACCTTTACTGCCGCTTCACCAATAATCTCAATCAATCGAACAAGCGCATATGATAATTGTTCATCCTTATCAAGATCGGTGCGGGTTTTGTGAGAAATGAATTGTTGCGTTTTTAAACACGCATCAATCATGTGTTGAATGCGGATTGCATCTTTCTTACGTAGTTCCATAAAGTGCTTGAGCTTCTTTGGCAACCGAACTGCGAAAATATTTGCTGAGACTCTGAGGTGTGTGCAAATCTACGGGGCGTTGAAATACGATTGAAAGTTCATCTTGGAGCGAGATGAAAGAAAATCCCGGTGTATGTCCCTGTTCAAATTCTACAAGAAGATCAATATCGCTTGAAGAAGTATCTTCGCCATAAAGAACCGATCCAAAAACAGAGAGTTTTTGGACGTGATATTTTTTGCAAATCAACGAAATTTTTTCGTGTTCAATATGTAAATCTATTTGTAACATTCTAAATCAAAGTACAAAACTGTATCTAAAAATCCAATTGCACGCCGTTCTTCACAATTTTCCAGACATGATTTATTCCGAAGTGGTACGGAATCATGCGATAGTTCGGCACAGAATACAAAATAATATCCGCTTGCTTCCCCACTTCAATACTTCCTACTTCGTGCGAAAGACCGAGCGCCGCCGCGCCGTTGAGCGTTGCCGCCGTAATTGCTTCTTCGGGTGTCATCTGCATCTGTGCGCAGGCAATAGTCATTGCCATCGGCATGGAAAAATTCATCGCGCTGCCGGGATTAAAATCTGTTGCCATCGCAAGCGGAATTCCCGCATCAATAATTTTTCGTGCGGGCGCATGTGTGTGATTCAAAAAGAACGACGATGCCGGAAGCACTGTTGCAATAGTCGAAGATTTTTTAAGCGCGGCTATACCATCATCATTCAGCATTTCAAGATGGTCAACTGAAATTGCATTCAACCGCGCTCCGAGTACTGTTGCACCGGTTGCCGTAAGTTGATCCGCATGTAATTTCGGAATTAATCCGTGATGCTTGGCTTCCAATAAAATTTTTTCTGTTTGATGAAGATCGAAATATCCTTGCTCGCAAAATACATCGCAGAAAGTTGCAAGACCACGCTCGGCAATATGCGGCAGCATGTAGTTGCAAATCAATTCAACATAGTCATTTTTTCGTTCTTTGTATTCCGGAGGGAAAGCGTGCGCTCCAAGAAATGTCGACACAACACTTACATAATGATCTCGTTTCAGCTCGGCGATAACTTCGAGCATTTTCATTTCTGCTTCGGGTGAAAGACCATAACCGGATTTTATCTCGGCTGTCGTTGTGCCATGTTTCATCATTTCGTTTAATCGCGCATTGGCAAGTTTCAATAATTCTTTTTTTGTTGCTGCGCGCGTTGCATTCATCGTAGAAAGAATGCCGCCGCCTGCTTCCGCAATTTCCTGATACGCTTTCCCTTCGGCACGCATTGCAAATTCGTTCTCGCGCGAACCTGCAAACACTGCGTGCGTGTGCGAATCAACAAAACCCGGCAATGCAACACGACCGTCGGCATCAAGCACATCAATTTCATCGCTTGCAGAAATTTCATCGCTCTTTCCAATCTGTTGAATGATTCCATTCTCGATCAGCACAGCAGCATTTTCAATCACGTGCAACTCACGCATTTCATTACCGACTTTGAATTGTTTGCCGTGTGACGCAACCGTTACAAGCTGAGAAATATTTTTAATTATAAGATTCATAATTTTTTTGTTCCACAAAGAACACGAGGTGGCACGAATATTTTTATAGATTTTTTCGTGCCTCTTCGTGTAATTCGTGGATTAATTTTATCAAGATGTCTGACATCTCCATAATTTTAGAAGAAATATTTTTGTCCGCCGCGGCGGATTGGAACAACCCTTTATTTATTTTTCGTGTATCTTCGCGTACTTCGTGGATTAATAAATATATCGCTTCCATTCTAATTTTTTACTACTTCCAAAATTTATCAACACACCGACTTTACATCCTGTCGCTTTTAAGTAACTGATGTTACGCAAAAGCCAAAAACCAATCGTCATTCCCGCACGTTTTAAGCGGGAATCTATATAATGGATGCCCGACTAAGGCATTCGGGCATGACGGCATTACTTTGTTAGGCAGTTATTTTTTCTGTGTAACATCAGTTAATAATACGAATTTTAAATATTTTTTTCGTGTCCCTTCGTGAACTTTGTGGATTTACCTTTTCATCGGAACTGAAATTGAAAATTTTTTTGCATTTTTCATTGCGCGTTCATATCCGGCGTCTGCATGTCGAATGATGCCCATGCCCGGATCATAATTCAGCACGCGTTCAAGCCGCGCATCCGCTTCTTTCGAACCATCACACACGATCACCATTCCATTGTGAATTGAATTTCCGATACCGACACCGCCGCCGTGATGAACACTCACCCAACTTGCACCACCAACGGAATTTAACATCGCTCCAAGAATAGGCCAGTCGGCAATTGCATCGCTGCCATCTTTCATTTTTTCTGTTTCGCGATTTGGCGATGCAACACTGCCGCAATCAAGATGATCGCGACCGATCACAATCGGCGCTTTCACTTCGCCGTAGCGTACGAGTTCATTGAAAATTTTTCCCATCTTCGCGCGTTCGCCGTATCCTAACCAACAAATGCGCGCAGGCAATCCTTGAAATGCTACATGCTTCTGCGCTTTCTCGATCCAATTACAAAGCTGCTTATTATCAGAAAATGTTTCCATCATAGCACGGTCGGTTCGATAAATATCTTTCGGATCACCTGAAAGAGCAACCCAGCGAAACGGTCCTTTGCCATCGCAAAAGAGCGGGCGAATATATTCCGGCACAAATCCGGGAATATCGAATGCATTCTTCACGCCGTACGATAATGCTTCACCGCGAATATTATTTCCATAATCGAAAACTATCGCGCCTTTCTTTTTCAGCAACAACATTCCTTGTACATGCTCGGCAATTGATGTGCGTGCAAGTTCAATATATTTTTTCGGATTTTTTTTTCGAAGCACGAGCGCTTTTTTATATAACATTCCTGAAGGAACATATCCGTTGAGTGTATCGTGCGCAGATGTTTGATCGGTAACGATATCGGGAAGAAATTTCCCGTGCGCAATTTTTGGAAGAAGTTCTGCCGCATTACCTAACAATCCAACAGAAAGAGATTGCTTGTGTTCCTTTGCTGTACGAATCATCGCAAGTGCATCTTCGAGATTGTTTGATGCAACATCCAAATATTTTGTTGCAATACGTTTTTCAATTCGCTCTTCATCAACTTCGATTGCCAAACATGCGGCACCGTTCATTGTTGCGGCAAGCGGCTGCGCTCCGCCCATTCCGCCAAGTCCGGCAGTGAGTAAAAATTTTCCTGCAAGGGTGCCACTGAAATGCTGACGCGCGGCTTCGGCAAATGTTTCGTAAGTGCCTTGCAAAATTCCTTGCGTGCCGATATAAATCCAACTGCCGGCTGTCATTTGTCCGTACATCGTCAAGCCAAGCGCTTCAAGCCGGCGAAACTCATCCCACGTTGCCCACTTCGGCACAAGCATTGAATTTGAAATCAACACACGCGGCGCATGTTTGTGTGTGCGAAAAATTCCGACAGGCTTGCCGGATTGCACAAGCAATGTTTCATCATTCTCTAAATTTTTTAAACTGTGAACAATCGCGTCAAAGCATTTCCAGTTGCGCGCGGCTTTACCGGTGCCGCCATACACAATTAGCTCGTCCGGTTTTTCAGCAACATCAGGATCGAGATTGTTCATCAACATGCGGAGTGCGGCTTCTTGCTGCCAACCTTTGCAGGAAAGTGTTGAACCGCGGGGAGCGCGGATTGTGCGGGATGCGGGCATTGTATTCTCCATAAATTGTACAGAGCAAATATAAACAAAAAAACGGAAAGGATGTATCTTCGATTTTGCCTGTTAGATAACTGAATTGTATATTGCTTATACTTACGTATGAAAATATTTGAAAATATTGCGGAATACAAGGCATTCAAAAAACAATATGAATTGATGGGTGCTTTAGAAACAGATCGGTTGAATGAGTCTGCAAAAGACGAAATGTCTTTACAAAAATTTTTATTATTTATGGATGATGTTCTTCGGTTGCCTGTTGAAACTATAATGAAAGAAAAAATTCACGATGATGAATTTCAAAGCGATATAGAGCGTCAGCAATTTTTTCTTCACTTTCTTCTGCATAAATAATGACTCGAAATAATATTTTTGAAATAGTAACTGATGTTACCTGTAAAAAACAACGAAGAAAACATTCACCACGTGAGCGAAGCCATTCCCGAAGGGATCCCTTGGGGACACTTCGTGAAATGACACAGAAAAACACGAATATTCACAGATTGTCAACAGTGTTTTTCTGTGATAATCTGTGGTTAAAAAGACCTCTTTGCGTAATTTCAGATTGTAAAAAAAATGCTCTTATAACTTTGCTTTCTCTATCCCATCATATTCAATCGTTGCGAGTTAACATTTTAGAAACAAAGAAAATGATTTTGCTGAGATAGTTTTTAAAAATTTCTTTCTCAGTCATCCATTTGCTTACAGCAATCGGATGGTTTGAATTTGATAACAACCAAAAACCCAAGCGAACAATCGTTTGGGTTTTTGTGTTTTACTGTATTGCAAATCTCTTGTATGGTTGCTATCTTAAATAAAAAAAGGATTACACATGCGATTATCAGTTGTTATAGAACCGGATGGAGATGGATACCACGCGAAAGTACCGGCACTTCCCGGATGCGGCACATGGGGAAAAACAGAAACAGAAGTCCGAAAATTAATTAAAGAAGCAATTCAACTCTATCTTGAACCTGATAGAATTGATCTGAAAAACTCACACCGAAAAGCAAAACTCATCAGGATGATTGTGTAATGCCCGCCGCTCCGAGAGTAACCGCTGATGATGTTATTCGTGCATTAAGAAGGCTGGGCTTTATTAAAGTGAGCCAGCGTGGAAGTCATCAGAAATGGAAACACCCTACTGCAGGCAAGATTGTAATTGTTGCCTACCATTCTAAACAAATAATTCATCCTAAAACATTTGCAACTATTGTTGAAGGAACTGGGTTGACTATGGATAAATTTAGAGAATATTTATAATCCAGATAATACTCTTGTTTAGAAACCTCTGAAAAACAACAGAATTATGTCATTGCTCCAAGGGAGTCCCTTCGATTTTGCCTGTTAGATAACCGAATTGATAAGAAATCAAAACTTGTTACAAATGTATGTAACCTTTTGCTGAAGGTGCAATGCGTCTGTTTCTTTTGAAAAGAAAAAATTGTAGAATAGAAATAAATTCTTTTTGAAAGAAGTATATGTATCGAAAACTATGTGTGTGTGTTCTTCTCGCTGTTATGCAGAGTTCTGCAACAGAATTTCCACAGGAAAAAACCAACACACAACAAAAACATTCTGCTCACACCATTCTTTTTCTTTCCGACACACAACAGCCGCTCTGGTTTGAAACACTTCGTCTGAAAAAACAAAACAACGAAGAGGCGACGCAAAAAATTTATTCTGCAATCGAAAAAGAAACATCGGCGGTGGCGTTATTTCATCTCGGAGATTTTACGGCGGCTGGAATGTTTGACTCATATTGGGAAGCGTTCGATGCTTTCCATTCACATTTGACAATTCCAATCTATCCTGCATTCGGCAAGCACGATTATTATTTTTTCCCGCCGAACGCAAAAGAAAATTTCAATCGAAGATTTTTAATTTATTCCCCATCGTGGTATGTAAAAAAAATTGAACACGTTGCAATTGTCGTACTCAATTCAAATTTTTCGTTCCTCTCGAACGATGAACAAAGCGCACAAACGCGATGGTACAATAAAGAACTTGCAAAGCTCGATACAGATTCAACGGTCAGTGTTGTGATTGTTGCAAGCCATCATCCGCCATATACAAACAGCACTATTGTTCCGCCGGAAGAGCGCGTGCAAAAAGAATTTGCTACTCCGTTTATTAAATATAAAAAATGCAAAATATTTTTAAGCGGACACGCACATGCCTACGAACATTTTCGAAAAGAGGAAAAAGATTTTTTGGTGATTGGCGGAGGCGGAGGATTACTGCATCCGCTGTTGCCAGGCAGCGAACAGCGATATGCTGATATATCACCTCTTAAAAATGAACAACGATTTTTTCATTACGTTGAGTGCGAATTGCTTCCAACCGAATTACACTTCAATGTGAAAATGTTGCGAAAAGATTTTTCGGGGTTCGATATTGCAGACAGAATTAGTATTCCTTACAAATAATTTTATTCCATCAACCGCTTCAGCAACTGAATTTGTCCTGCGTGGTACACATCGTGTTGTGCTATGCCATACAAGGTGGTGCGATTAGTAAACGTACTTCCCTTCGGAAATTTTTCCAATTCTTTCGGATTCATGAAAGCAATCGCCTTGCGCAATTCTTTGTGGGTTTGCTTCAGCAGTGTAATATCTTCCTTCAATTTTTTTTCAGAATACGGTGAGTTACGCTGTATCCAATTACTTCCCTTCAGTGGAAACGAGCCGCGCTCTTTTCCTGTTATTCTTCTTCGCACAATATATTTCCAATATGCGCAGTGAATAATAATTTCGGCAATGTTGTGGCGATTCCTTTTTGCACGCCACAACGCTTGCTCGGCAGTAATTCCGCGAATGGAACCTTTTAAATTTGCACCATGCCACGCTTTTTTTTCGAACGCTTCATCTATCATCTGAAGCAGAAGTTGAATTTCAGAGTTCATCTTTTTCTCCAAAAAAAATGTTTAACTTTTTCTGTGCACCAACATCGTGTGCGATTGGTCAGTCGGCATAAGAATGACTTCGTTCACATTCACATGCGGCGGACGTGTTGCAATCCACACAACTGTTTCTGCAACATCATCTGCGCTGAGAGGTGTCATACCTTTATATGCCGCGCGCGCTTTTTCTTTGTCGCCATGGAAACGCACAATGCTGAATTCCGTTTCCACTAAACCGGGATCAACCGTGCTGACACGAATTGGTGTTCCGAGTAAATCCATTTTCATTCCCTGCGTTAGTGCCTTCACGGCAAACTTGGTCGCGCTGTACACATTTCCTTTCGGATACATCCAATGTCCCGCTGCAGAACCGATGTTGATGATGTGCCCATCGTTGCGCTCCACCATCCCCGGTACCACGGCGCGCGTAATATAGAGCAAGCCCTTCACATTTGTATCAATCATTTCATCCCAGTCATCGATATTGCCGTCTTGAATCGTATCGAGTCCGCGCGAAAGACCGGCATTGTTCACTAACACAGAAATATTTTTCCATTCTGTCGGCAGATTGGCAAGCGCGCGTTGCACATCGCTTCGTTTGCGCACATCAAGTTGTATCGTATATATTTCGATGGAAAACTTTTTTCGTAATTCATCGGCAAGTGTTTGTAAACGATCAATACGTCGTGCACAGAGTAGTAGTTTCGCACCAAGTTCTGCAAATTGGTGAGCACTTGCAGCACCAAATCCGCTGGACGCTCCGGTAATAAATACGATTTTATTTTTAAGTGAATGCATTGATGCTCCTTTTAATTTTTTTTAATCATCTTAAAAGTCATTGCGAGCCGTTTTTGGCGAAGTTCCGCTGTACGGAATCCCGTACAGCGGGACAATCTTGCTTTTTTCTTTTTTATTGAAAGATTGCTTCGGTCGCTTCGCTCCCTCGCAATGACCATCCATTTTTGAGATGGGTTCTATTCTGAATTCCTGTATGCTATTCCCACAGGCGAATAGCGCACTGTGATGCCTGCAATAAATTGATTGCCATTGCCGATACTTGCAAACATTCCTGGAGAAATTTCACCAACATGAAAAACGCCCGGATAAATATTCAACTTCACTTTCTCATTTATACGATCTGAAACAATGAGCGATGTGAGCAACGAATTATCTTTATCGTAAAACAAACCTGCAATCCACCCAAGCTCAAGTGAAATTGTGCGTGCGCCGTTGCGGTTATCAACTTCGCGCAAGGCTTTTGCAACAAGTCCTGCACCTGCAGAAAAACATGTATTATCTTTTTGCAGAAATGAAAGACCAAGCAAGCCGCTATCGCCAAAGTAATAAAATATTTTTGTGCGGTCGAGATACGGAATTGGAATTTTCATAACAAAGTTTTGTCCGTTATTTTCGATGGTGTTGAAGCGCGGATTGTACGACACTTGCCCGGACCAATCGGTAAGCTGCACTTGTTTGCTGAAAAATTCACATACGGCATCGGAAGAAAACAACAATGCGCCGCCAAGATCGAACACATACATATCGGCAATCGGATCAACATTCGGTCCAACATACGCATCGTTTTCTACTGCCTCGTTAACAAAATGTGCTGTTGCAAACGAAAGCGCTGTGAACAGCGGTGCGAACGGAACGTGGTGATATTCGTACCATTCGTTCATCGCACGGTATTCCATACCGCCTCCGATTAGATGTAATGTGTAGTTGGGAAAATATTGCGCTTTATCGATAGTAAAACTCAGCGGAAAAATTTCCTGCGAAATGAAACGTTCCCAGCCAAATTTATTAATTTGCGGAATAGGATCTTTTAAATTTTCCCACAAATTTTTTGCACCTGTACCAAATTTAATTGTCGAGAGGTTGCGTGAATGTGTTGCAGATTGTAAAATATCAAATCCGCTGTTGATGATGCTTGAAAGCGGATTAAACATTGCTTCGGAACCAAAATCTTTTCCGTTGTAGAAATAATTTTTATGTGATGCGTTTTCTTGAGAGAAAAGAATTGAAAGACATACATGGCTAATAGCACAAAAACAGGTAAGACGAAACACAAAAATCCTTTTTTTTTGTAACACGTGAATAAAAGTATTATTAGAAAATAGTAAAAATTTTTCTCAGATAGCGTATACTCTTGTATGGTTGTATAGTTCAACCCAATAATTCGCTTCATTATACTTTAAGCCCGCATACATCAATCATGTAAAATAAATCATCCCCGCTGCAAACTGCGGGATATTCGTCACGCCTGCGAAGGCGGGCATCCATATTTTTAGATTCCCGCCAAAAGCGTGCGGGAATGACGATGCAAGCCCCGAAGGTCCGAAGTTACGAAGTGATGGCTTCGCCAGACTCCTTTGAAGGATCACTTTGTGACGTCGGGGTATTAGACCCGATAGAGAATAAATGCAACTTTTGTTGCGTATCTTAACTCAAAGTGGTACAATGGATGCAACAATTCGTTTATACAAGAGTTACCAACAATGATATAGCCACCTCCGTCAACAATTTAAAACACAACTTCGTGGAAATAGAAATCACGCAAAAAAATAACGTAAATTTTTTAAATATTCCTACAATCACGAATGACAAGAGAAATAAAAAAAGTTGATTTTGAAAATAACCATTCATTACAAATTGAAGTCGTTCATCTTTCCGGTTTAATAAAAAAACACAGCAACGCACTCACTATTCCGCATAGAACTAATTTTTACCACATCTTTTTATTTGAAAACTGCAGTCCGACGCATATTGTAGATTTTACTCCGATAAAAATAAAACCACACTCGTTGCTCTTCATTAATAAAGACAATGTACATTTGTTCGATAAGTCATCGCGCTATGATGGTAAAGTTTTGATTTTTACAGATGAGTTTTTTTGCGTTACCGAAGCCGATAGAAAATTTTTACACAACACAAATCTTTTCAATAACCTTCTATCTACTTCAACTATTCAAATAAAAAAATCAAACAAAAAATTTGAACGATTATTTTATTTAATAGAAAAGGAACTAGAGAATAAACCCGATAAAAACCAATACAATATTTTGAAAAACCTTCTTCACATATTATTGATGTATGCTGAAAGAGTAAAAGGCACGCACGGTTTTACACGGCTAAAAAAAGGCGCCGACCTCGACTATACAATTTTATTCAAAGATGTGCTTGATGAAAAATTCCATCTTCTTAAATCCGTAAAAGAGTATTCCTGCTTACTACATGTTTCTGAGAAACGATTAAACCAAGCAACAAAAAAAATATTGGGCAAAACCCCCAAGCAAATGATTGATGATAGAATTGTGTTGGAAGCGAAACGCCTTCTCATTCATACACATCAAAATATAAAAGAAATTAGTTTTGCATTAGGTTTTGCCGAACCAACCAATTTCATTAAATATTTTCGAAAACACGTATCTAAGACTCCGGTTGAGTTCAGAGAAAGCTATTCTCTCTAAGTAATTTCCTGCCTGTCAGCCTTTGGTTGAAATGTATCATATTAAGGATGAAACGTACCTTTCTTGCAATGTTGAGGGATCATATCTTTATATCGTAAATCACTGATACACTAAACAAAGGAGATTGTACAATGGAAAACGTAAAAGAAATTGTAAAAGCATTCTATACAGATTGCTTAACAGTGAACGCGCATACCGATGTTGCGGCAACAATGGGAAGTTTATTAGCTGATGATTTTCAATCCATCAATACGAAAGAGACAAAAGGAAAAACGGCGTTAATCGGACAGATTCAATTCTTCTGGAAATTAGTTCCTGATCTAAAATGGGAGCCACAAGAAATATTGCAAGATGGCAATAAAGTTATTGTAAGAAGCACATTCAGCGGTTCGCCCAAAGGTGAATTTATGGGATTAACTTTAGACGGCTCAAAATCATTCAGTACAATGTCCATTGATATTCACACAGTAGAAAACGGACAAATAAAATCCGTTTATCATCTTGAAGAATGGGCAACAGCAATGGCGCAGTTAAAAAAATAAGTAATAACTATTTTAGGAAGGAAACAAAATGAAAAATAAAAAATCTTTTCTATTTGTTTTTATTTTTGTGTTTCTAACGAACAATTCAATCAATCTTTCCCTACGCTTGAGAGGTTGCTAGGCAGAACACTCATAACACTGAAATTTATTTTTAATAAAACCCTATTCATTATAAGGAGAAGGAATATGACACAACAAACAACGAATAAAAAACTGAACATCGTCTTATGGGTGTTGCAAGTAGTACTTACCGTAATGTATTTTATGGCGGGATATCAGAAAGCATTCGGCGATCTTTCCGTTGTAGTGAAAACGATATTTTGGGTAGGGTATACTCCCGCCCCGCTTGTCCGTTTCATCGGTATCAGTGAACTGCTCGGCGCGATCGGTCTCATTCTACCAGCTGCGCTTAAAATCCGTCCGCAGTTAACAACGCTGGCAGCAGCGGGAATTTCTGTGATTATGCTGTTGGCAAATCTTACTCATGCGTTTCGAGGTGAATTCTTTATGTTGCCGGTAACACTAAGTTTGTTTGCCATAGCAACATTCATCGCCTACGGCAGATGGAAATTGGCGCCGTTCACTGTACAAGGGTAATATCAAATGCACAAAGGTAGATTAGAAGCTTTCAGCGATGGCGTGATTGCAATCATCATCACAATCATGATTCTGGAATTGCACATCCCTGAAGGAGACAATCTTGAAGCGTTGGTTTCGATAAAATCTAAATTCCTGAGTTATGTTTTTAGTTTTGTCTTTATTGGAATTTATTGGAACAATCATCATCATGTCTTGCATGCATCCAAGCATGTTAACGCAAGTGTACTGTGGGCAAATTTGCATTTGCTGTTTTGGCTGTCGTTGGTCCCTTTTGTTACGGGCTGGATGGGAGAAAGTAATTTTGCTACAATCCCCGTAGCGGTGTATGGTTGTGTTCTCTGGTTATCAGGGTTCTCCTTCTTCATTCTCGTACGCACATTAGTCGCAAACCATGATGAGAATTCAGTGATCAGAATATTAAGTAAAGATCCGAAAGGAATGTGGTCTCTTTTAATTTACACAACAGCAATTCCGCTTGCTTTTGTAGATGCATGGATCGCCCTCGCATTGTACGTGACCGTTTCAGTCATGTGGCTTATCCCTGATAAACGCATTGAAAATAAATTGTCGGGATTAGAATAATAACAACTCTTTTCTTAAAAACTTTCATCAATGAAATATTAAAATAAATGAAACATAAAAAATATTTGTTGTTTACTTTCCTTGTTTTATCTCTAATGAGCAGTTCTTATGCTCAAGAGAAAATAGTAAATGAAAAAAGCCTTCTATTCATAGCAGAGCCGTTTGTGATGATATCCGGCGGATTTGATGTAGAGGGTGCTTATGGTTTCGGGAAAATTAAAATAGGTGTAAAATACAGACAAACAGAAAAATCTGACCCAATTGCATTACAAAAATCTGATTTCGATACCAAATACAAAAATTTAGAATTGAATTACAACTATTTTTTAAAAGACCATTTGAAAGGCTTTTTTGCAGGGGGAACTCTTAATTATTTCTTTGATTATATAGCAACCGAAAAACTATCCATTCAGTCTGCTACCAAAGATTTCCTAAGTATTGGATTGCGGTTTGGTTATTTTTGGTATCCTTTCAAAAATATTAATTTGTTCATTGATCCTACATTAGCCATAAATGTTAACGTAAATGATAAAGATGTTACAACAGGCGGAAGGGTTTATGAAGCACAAACTTTTAGGCTGCCGCCTGCTGGAATGATTTTAAGAATTGGATATAAATTTTAAAATAACGTAATTTTTTATTTTCAAACAAGCCGGAATTTTTGGAGCGATATTCATTTTAATTTTTCCAAACATCTCTAATATTTAGGATGATTCCTCATGAATACACATGTTCAAAACAATTTACTTCAAAAATACAGCGGGGGAACTATTGTTCTGCATTGGCTCACCGTTCTGCTAATTCTGCTGTTATTTCCGCTCGGAAAATATATGGCTGGCTTTGCTCCTTCAGAAAAAATGGGACTGATTAAAATTCATAATATTTTTGGTTTTGTTGTTTTTATTCTTACCAGCATAAGAAGTTATTTTTTTTCAAAGCGCCGCGTCCTGCTGATTTAAAAACAGATTTCGTGTGGAATGATAAATTCGCTGCACTAGTGCACAGAATATTCTATTTTCTACTTTTTGGAATATCGTTTCCCGGAATTGCGACTATGATATTAGGTAGTTATGGCGAAGCAATAAAAAATGACAACGCTGAACTTATAAAATCCCATAGTGAAATACCTTCATTTGAATCTCACGAAATACTCTCCGGCATTATAGTTTTATTTTTTATTATTCATGTCGTTGGGGTAATTAAACATTATGTTGTTACAAAAGAAAACACACTAAAAAGAATTATATGAAATGAAAAATAGAATTGAAGGGTCATTACAATGAATTTTATACCAACCATACCTGTTGCAGAATTATCCGAAAACAGCCATAAAGCAGTAAGCCTTGGCAACAAAAAAATTGCATTGTTCCATTACAACAACAAAATTTCAGCTATTGGCAATGCCTGTTTGCATAAAGGCGGAGATTTGGGACAAGGTTTTATTCAAACACTTGATGATGGGGAAACGTATGTTGCGTGTCCTTGGCATGGCTGGCAATATAATTTGATAACCGGCAAAGCTCCACATGGATACAAAGACCAACAAGCAGTATATGAAGTTCGGATTGAGAACGGTGTCATTTGTGTTTCGGGAGAGCCAATAGTAAAAGCGGTAAAAGCCAAACATGATTTTGATCCTTTAGCTGATTTAACAAATCTGGAATATCAAACCACGCCCACCTCATTAAATATTTTGGGAATCTCAACCACGAACTTGAATAAAGATTTACCAAGAGAATCAACGAGTGAAAATGCATTACAGGAAGCTTTGGATTTTGCTAAAGGTGAATACGGAGCTCAAACAAAAATGCTTAAGCTTCGTGATTTAAGTTTTCGACATTGCGAGGGATATTACAGCCGGCACGAACAAGCTTGTACCTGGCCCTGTTCTATTAGTGAAATGAATCCTGAAGATGGAATGAATGAGGTTTATCGAACTATGGTACTTTGGGCAGATGTTGTTATTCTTGCCACTCCTATTCGCTGGGGTAATGCCTCTTCACTTTATTATAAAATGGCTGAACGGTTAAACACGGTTCAAAACCAAATAACTATTCGTGACAAAGTATTGATAAAAAATAAAGTGGCTTCTTTTATTGTTACAGGTGGGCAGGATAATATACAAGCAGTAGTTGGACAACTAAATACCTTTTTTACCGATTTAGGTTTTACAATGCCTCCATTTAATTTTGTTGGTTGGAGCAGAGGTTGGATAGCAGAAGATATGGTAAATAATGTTGATGCTTTTAAGAAGAGCAGATATATTAAACGTTCAGTCAAAGAATTAATAACTAATTCCGTATTACTTTCAAAACAGGTAAAACAGATGGATACTACTTTGCTTAAAACCCCAAAACCAAAACGAGCAGAATCAAAAAACGAAAAATGATTGACGTCAAACATAAAATATTTTAATAGGAATTAATAATGAAAAAAATAACCGTAATAGGTGCAACAGGAATGATAGGTATTCCTCTAACAAAAGAATTGGTAAAAGCGGGTTTTGAAGTAACAGCGTTAGTAAGAAATGTAGAAAAAGCCAAACAAATTTTCCCTTCGGGTGTGAGGTTTGTAAAAGGAGATTTAGAAAATAAAAATGCCATTGCAGAAGGATTAAAAAATACTGATGGTTTATATATCAATATATCCACAACAGATAAAGACAAGGAAAATCAGTTTAATCCAGAAATGAGTGGATATAGACAATATTCTTACAGTTGCTAAACAAAGTAATGTTAAACAAATCGCTTATTTATCTTCCTTTTTAGCAAGAAATTATCAAGGCAGCTGGTGGGTAATGAATGCTAAAAAGGCAAGTATTGACAAAATAAAAAATTGTGAAATTCCTTATACTATTTTTTATCCTTCCAATTTTATGGAGAATTTTAGAAATGGGATGGTTCAGAGAAAAAAAATGATGATGATGGGCAAGCATAATTATAAAGCTTGGTGGATAGCAGGTGAAGATTTTGGGATGCAAGTTGCGAATGCTTTTCAAACAGAAAAATCAATCAACAAAGAATATCCGGTGCAAGGCTCGGAAGGGATGAATATAGAAGAAGAAGCAAAGATTTATGTGCAAAATTATTCCAAAGAAAAATTAACAGTAGGAAGTGCACCTATGGCATTGATGAAGTCTTTAGCAATTTTTGTAAGTGCTTTGAAATTTGTAACCAAATTGATGGGTGTAATGAATAACAACAAAGAAACTTTTGAAGCCCAACTGTACTGCTTCAACAGGAAAATGACTTTTTCAAAAAATAATTTGGTGGAGT
>CAYHZL010000001.1:0-62969 GCA_964361075.1 uncultured Chitinophagaceae bacterium | reverse complement strand
AAATCAAATTTACCCTCGCCATCATTTGGCTAATAATCTCCACCCATACTATTCAACAAACTTCTCAAGAAAAAATTTCCTCAAAAAATAGTCGGTTTTCGATAGAGAGCAGCATCTATTCTTGGTATGGTGTTTGAAGTTGTTAGAACAGTAATAACACAAACCAAAGGAATCTTTCTATGAATCGCTCATTACGAACCGCTGCAACCGGCATGTATGCGCAACAATTAAATGTTGACATCATTGCAAACAATCTTGCCAACGTTAACACAACCGGATTTAAAAAGAGCCGCGTTGAATTTCAGGATTTAATGTATCAGACATTGCGTGCTTCAAATAACGCAACCGCCGGAAGTAACGGAACGGTTGAACCGCCAATGGAAATCCAAGTTGGAAATGGAACGCAAACAGTTGCGACCTTGAAAAGTTTCTTGCAAGGCGATCTGCAACCGACACATAATAGTTTGGATATCGCTATTCAAGGTGAAGGTTTCCTCCAAATTAAACGTTCGGATGGTACGTTTGCGTACACGCGCGATGGTTCGCTAAAAGTTGCTGCCGATGGTGTGCTTGTTACGTCGGAAGGATATGTAGTTCAACCTGAAATAAAACTCTCCTCTGATACACTTGAAGTGGTTATTGGGAAAGAGGGAACAGTGGAAGCAAAAGAAGTTGGTCAATCATCGTTAATGAAACTTGGTCAACTTGAACTTGCCCGTTTTGTTAATCCTTCCGGACTCCGTTCAATCGGAACAAATTTATTAGTAGAAACAGCCGCTTCCGGCCAACCAATTATCGGACAAGCAGGTTCAGCAGGATTTGGCGAAACATTGCAAGGTAATCTCGAATCATCAAATGTTGATGTTGTTGAAGAGATGGTAAATATGATTACGGCGCAGCGCTCGTATGAAATTAATTCGAAGACAATTAAAACAGTTGAAGACATGTTACAAATGGCGAACAACTTGAAACGCGGATAATTGATGTAATGAAAAAAATATCACTCATACTATTTTTTATACAATTCTCGTTTGCAGGTCAAAACGAAATTCAATCTGCTGTGCAGGCAATGCTTGCGCAGCATTTGAAAAATGTGGAACGATATGAAGTAGAGTTTCGTACACTTCCGCGCGAAGTTCAGAAGATTGATGCTGCTTCGTCAGTGCTCGTTGTTGATGAGCCGCGTGCAACATATAAAGGATTGTTGACCATTCCTGTTGATGTAACAACTCATGCCGGCGTACGTCAAAGATTTTTCGTTGGTGTTCGTGTGCGAACGTTTGAAACAGTTGCCGTGTCAACAAAGCTTATTAATCGTCACGAAGAAATTAGTTGTGCCGAAGGCGCGGCTAATATTGCTTATCAAGTTGTTGAGACAACAATGTTGCCGGACGATGTGTTGAAGAAATCAAATTCCACGAACACACTTCGCAGTAAATTGGTGATTGCTGCCGGACGACCACTTACTGCAGCGCTGGTTGAAACACATCCGCTTGTTGCGGCAGGTTCTATCGTGTTGGTAAATCTTCATACGGATAATATAAAATTGTCTTTTAACGGAAAAGCGAAAGAAGATGGCTGGAACGGCAATATCATAGCAATTGAATTGAAAGAAATGAAACGTAGTATCAGAGCAAAAGTAATAGATGGCTACACTGTTGAAATGGTGGAATAAATTTTTCACATCTTGAGGTAATTTCTTTGGAACTTCAAAACAGATGGGTACAACAATGAAAGCGAGACATACAATATTTTTTTTGGCAATGACAGCAACACTCTTCGCACAAGATATGCGGGTGAATTCAAGTCGGTCGCTTTTTTCAGATCAGAAAGCAGCAAGAATTGGTGATGCTGTTACAGTGTTGGTGATAGAGCAAGCGCAAGCATCGAACGATGCAAGCACATCGAATTCGCGTGCAAGTGATTTGTCTCTCGGTGCATCGGGTTCAGCGGCTGGCAAAGCATTGCCGAGCGCAAGTGTAGGAATTAGTACAGGCAATACATTTAAAGGTGAAGGCGGCACAAAAAGCAGCGGCGTGATGAAAGCAAAAATCAGCGCGCGCATTGATTCTGTTGCACCAAACGGAAATTTAATTATCAGCGGCAGTAGAAATATTATGATTAACGGTGATGAGCAAATCATAAAAATCAGCGGCGTTGTTCGTCCATCAGATATTCAGGGCGACAACAGTGTGTTTTCATACAATATTTCAAGCGCCATTATTTCCTACTCCGGCAGCGGTGTGATTAATGATTCGCAAAAACCGGGTTGGATTACACGATTCTTCCACTGGATATTTTAAAAGGAAACGTACCGTGAAAAAATTTACTGCTTTCATGTTACTAGCGCTGCTCAACACGCAATTATCTTTTGCAGGTACGCGCATTAAAGACATTGCGTATGTGATGGGAATGCGCGGCGAACAAGTACTTGGATATGGTTTGGTAGTAGGGTTGGCAGGCACGGGCGATACACAACGTTCTATGTTTACTGTTCAATCGGTAACAAGTATGCTGCAGCGTTTTGGTATTACTGTTCCGCAAAACGAAATGCGTTTACGCAATGTTGCTGCAGTGATGGTAACAACGACTATCGCACCGTTCACAAAATCAGGCGGTGTTTCGGACGTAACAGTTTCTTCGATGGGTGATGCAACAAGTTTGCAAGGCGGCACATTGTTGATGACACCACTTTCCGGTTTAGATGGAACTGTGTATGCGATGGCGCAGGGTTCAATTTCGGTCGGCGGGTTTGATGTACGAACAAGCAGCGGTTCACGCGTCGCAAAAAATCACACAGCGGCGGGAAGAATTCCAAATGGCGCCATTGTGGAAAAAGCTGTCAATCCATCGCTTGGCGACGGCATGTCCGTTTCGTTGGTGCTGAATCAAGCCGACTTTACAACTTCAAAAAGAATTGCCGATGTAGTAAATAAATCGATGGGAAGTAAAATTGCAAAAAGTATGGATGCAGGCAGTGTTGAAATAGTTGTGCCGGCAGCTTTTTCATCGCAGTTGATAGATTTTATTTCACAGTTGGAAATGCTCGAAGTAAATGTTGATGTGATTGCGCGTGTTGTCATCAACGAACGAACAGGCACCGTTATTATCGGATCCAATGTTTCCATTCTTCCTGTTGCAATTTCGCACGGCGGATTAAATATAGAAATTGAAACAGCGCCTGTTATTTCTCAGCCCAATGCATTTTCGCAGGGCGGTAAAACAATTGTTGCGAAAATTGAATCTCCAACAGCGGTACAAGATTCGGCAAAAGTGGTGGCGATTGATGGTGTTGCAACAGTGCAAGATGTAGCGAAGGTATTAAACTTATTGAAAGTTGCGCCACGCGATATCATTGCAATTTTCCAGGCATTGAAAGAAGTGGGCGCACTGAAAGCAGAATTAGTGATAATCTAAAATGGCACAAGACATTCAACATATTAACGTACAAGATACGGTGCAGAAATTTTCGCCGGCGCAAAAACAAAAATTGCAAAAAGCGTCGCGCGATTTTGAAGCAATTTTTATTTCGATGATGTTGAAATCGATGCGTGGCGAAGAGAAAAGTTCGGAATTTGGTGAAAGCTTTGGCGGCGAGATGGTGAAGGGAATGTTCGATGGTGAACTTGCCAAACATATTTCGAAAAGCAGCAGCTTTGGTGTTGCAGAAGCGATGTATAAAAAAATTACCGGCGAATCGTTACAGGAATTAAAGCAAGCACAAGCAGGGATGAAACTACACACCGAAGTTCCAAGAACACCGCGCGTAGTAACGAAGAAACAAATTGAAATACTCGAAGGAAAAATATCTTTTCCTGAAAAACAGCAAACGAAACCATCGGTGATACGCACAGGTGAAGCGAGTGTACCGAAGCAAGTAAAAGAAATTATTGTTCCGGTCGTACCTCTTGTTAAAGATTCAGTGAACATACATTCGAATACAATGGAGAGAGTAACCTCGTACGATCATATAATAGAGCAAGCTGCAGATACAACGGGTATCAATAAAAATCTGATAAAGGCAATGATAGTACAAGAATCCGGCGGAAAAAATACAGCTCGTTCTTCAAAAAATGCGAAGGGATTGATGCAATTAATTGACACAACGGCGGCATCGGTTGGCGTAAAAAATGTTTGGGATCCGCATCAAAATATTAATGGCGGCGCAAAATATTTGAAACAGCAGTTAGATCGTTTTGAGGGTAATATACCGCTTGCACTCGCATCGTACAATGCAGGACCGGGAAATATTGAAAAATATAACGGCATTCCTCCGTTCAAAGAAACACAAAATTATGTAAAAAGAGTGATGAATTTATTTGCAGCGCTTCAATCATCGGAGAATGAAAAGCAATGACCGAACTGACTGATTTAATAAACATTTTAGAAAAAGAATTGATCTCGTTGGAAACTTTGCGCGAAGTTGTATTGTGCAAACAGAATGCAATTGTGAAACATAATTATGACGCGTTGAAAATTGCTCTGACTGAAGAAGAAGCTGCGATTAAAGGTGTGAGAGAGCATGAACAACAACGTCTTGCATTTATTGCACACTGCATAGACGATTTAGATGCGAAGATGCAAACATTAACGCTGCAAGAAGTAGTTGAGCAACTCAACTATACCCGCACCGATGAACTGACACAGTTAGAAGGACGGCTGAGAAATACATTGCAGCAAATTACGTACCTCAACGACCAGAACAAAATGCTTGTGAATAATTCAATGAATTTTATTAAAGAGACAATTAATATTGTTACTCAAAATAAATCGCGGCAACTGATAAACAGAACTGTGTGAAAGAAAAGTATGGCCGGCATCAATAAAGTTTTCGAGACTGCTCGTCGTTCGTTGTTTGCCCAGCGAAACGCAATGGATGTAACAGCGCACAATATTGCTAACGCGGGCACAGTTGGCTATACACGTCAGCGCGCGGATTTGACTACAACAGCGCCAACGAGGGAGTCAGTCGGTTTGCTTGGTTCCGGCGTAGAGCTTTCAAGCGTTTCACGCTTACGCGATAATTTCATTGATACACAAGTGCGCAACTCGCAACAATCGCTCGGCAGTTCCACACTGCAATCACGTATTTTTGATCAGATAGAAGCGATCATGAATGAGCCATCAAGTAACGGCTTGCAAAGTATGATGCAGAATTTTTCCAAGGCATGGCAGACATTAGCAACAACACCGGAAGATTTGGGTGCGAGACAAATTGTTTTGCAAAGCGCACGGTCTCTCAGTACAGGTATTAAACAAATCCAAAATAATTTTTCTTCATTGCGTTCGGATATTAAGGATGAAATAGTTTCAAAAGTAAATAAGATTAACACGCTCACATCCCAGATTTCCGACCTGAACAAAAAAATACTTGATGCAAGCAATGCAAATTTAACAGCAAATGATTTGATGGATACGCGCGACAATAAAATTGACGAACTTTCTCAACTCGCCAATGTTAAAACATACGAGGATACAAAGGGAGTGATTCGCGTGAATGTTGGCGGCGTTACTGTTGCTGATGAAAATTCTGCAGTACCGTTCAGCGTAACCGACAACGGTACCACGCTCAGTGTTGGTATTGCAAGTTCCACCAGTGCGGCAAATATCAATTCCGGCGAACTTGGCGGTATGTTGACGCACTACAACGATGTTATTCCAAAGTACATGAGTGATATTGATACATTGGCAACAAGCATTTTCACCGAAGTAAACACCGTGCACAACGCCGGTTTTGGTTTAGGAACTCCGGCGCCGACCGGCAACGATTTCTTCAGCAGCTATACAAATGGTACGCTGACGATTACTCCAACTATCGAATCCGATCCGCGATTAATTGCAGCAAGTAAAACCGGTGCTGCGGGCGATAACGATGTTGCAACACAAATTGCGAATATATTTGAAACACCAACAATGAATGGCGGTACGGTAACACATCAGCAATATTACAATATGTTGTTGGGAAAAATTGGTTCTGATGCATCGCGGGTAAAGCAAGAAACAGATGGACAACAGTTAATCATGATCCAACTTCAATCACAACGTAATTCTTTTTCGGCTGTTTCGCTTGATGAAGAAATGACGAACATGATTAAGTTTCAGCGCTCGTACGATGCTTCAGCAAAATTAATTAAAGCGGTAGATGAAATGATGTCAACAATCATACAAATGGTGTAGGTGAATTATGAGAGTAACCGAAATTAATATCGCCAATAGTTTTCTTGAAAGTGTGTTCTCTACCCGGGACAAAATGGACAAACTGAACAGAGACATTGCAACCGGAGTAAAAATTCACACCATGTCTGATGATCCGACAAATGCAAACAGTGTTCTGCAGCTTAAAAATAAAATTTCTAACAACGAGCAATTTCAGAATAACATTAGCGTTGCAAACGCATTTATGTCCACGACTGCACTATCGCTTAACAATGCAGTTGATTTACTAATTAATGCAAAAGAATTAATGGCGCGCGCAACAAGCACAGCGAATCCGCAAGAATTACAAACGTATGCAGAAGAAACAAAACAAATGTTTAACGAGTTGCTGCAAATTACCAACACAAATTACAACGGCAAATATATATTTGGCGGTGTCAATACAGACCAGAAACCGTTTACGTACGATTCAATAACACAAATTGTCTCACAGAATCCGAATGGTATTGGCGGTTCGATCAATGTTGATGTTGCTCCGCAAACGCAAGAGCCTACTAATATTTCCGGCATGGCAGCGTTCAACGGAACAGCCGCGCTTGATGCGATTCTTAATTTGTATAAAAAGTATTCTGCAGGAACGCAGCCAACAGCAGCAGAGCAACAACAAGTAAGCGACGCTATGGATAAAATACTTGTTGCATCGGTAAAAGCCGGCACAACACTTAATCGGTTAGATAATTTTAGCAGTCAGATGGACAGTCAAACCGTATCATTGCAGTCTGTGCTTTCAAAAGTGCAGGATACAGAAGTAGCAAAAGCAGTTGTTGATTTGCAGCACCAACAAGTTATTTTAGATACAGCGCTGAAAGTCGGTGCACGTGTTATTCCGAAATCGTTAGTGGATTTTATTTAATCAATGAAAAAGTACGGAACATTAGTAGGTATCGCACTTGGATGTGCAGCAATTTTTGGTTCGTTCGTTTTGGAGGGCGGCTCGCTTGGGGCGTTGCTATTGTTACCGCCAATGACCGTTGTGTTTGGCGGCACGTTCGCAACGGCAATTGTTGGAAACGGTTGGAAGCGATTTATCAACGGCTGGAAATTATTTAAAATTGCGATGTATCCGAAGGAATATGACGGCAACGATTTGGTGGAACTGTTAGTGCAATACACGGCGCGCGCACGAAAAGACGGATTGCTTTCGTTGGATAATGATGCAGAAAATGTTCAGTACCCATTTTTAAAAAAACTCTTGCGTCTTGCCATTGATGGAACAGACAGCGAATCTATTCGCACTATTGCAGAAGGAGAAATTGCCCGTGTTTCAGAACGCCATGCGATGAACGCGGCGTTGTTTTCGAAAATGGGAGGATACTCGCCAACAATGGGCATCATCGGAACGGTGATGGGTTTGATTATGGCAATGGCGAACGCAGGCGAAGATCCGAAACAATTAATTCACAACATGGCATCAGCATTTATTGCTACATTGTGGGGAATTTTTAACGCAAATATTATTTGGCTGCCGATTGCCGATAGACTAAAAATATGTCACCTCGAAGAAAAACAATACATGGAGATAGCGCTCGAAGGAGTTCTGGCGGTTCAGCAGGGCGAAGTGTCGGCGATTATCAGAGCGAGACTTATGGGTATGCTGCCGGGTCAGAACCAAGAGTAACAGTGCAGCGACCCCGGCGCAAAATGTTTGCATCACCATTTGATGATGTCGGCGAAGAACGATCAGACAGATATTTAATTACCTACGCTGATTTGATTACGCTCTTGTTAGGATTGTTCATTGTATTATACTCCGTATCGCAAATTGATGTTACGAAGTACCGGCAGATGGTTGGTGTTTTCGAAAATGTTTTTGGCGGAAAAGTGTACGGATCGGGAACAGGAACTTCATTTATACCGTTACCGGCGGATGTTGCCGCTAAAGATTTAGCAAGTCTTTTGAAAGAAGCGATTGGCAATAGAACACTTGGTAATGATGTAACTTTTTCTCAGAGCGAACGCGGAATTACAATTCACATGTTAGAGCGATTATTGTTTACTTCAGGTAGTGCAGATTTGAAATTAAGTTCGTACACTGTACTTGATACGATAGCGAGTGTGCTTCATCGACTGCCGAATGATTTTCGTGTAGAAGGGCATACAGATGATGTTCCGATTGCGACACAGCAGTTTCCATCGAACTGGCATTTATCAGTATCGCGTGCCGTCAATACTGCATACTATCTTATCACAAAACACCGGCTTAACGCTGATAAGATTGCCGTGGTTGGTTATGCAGAATATAAACCGATGGTAAAAAATGATTCAAATGAAAACAGAGCAAAAAATAGACGTGTAGATATTGTTATATTAGATATGGCGGAAAACAAACAAGCATCAAAGGAGTAAGTACACTATGAAATTTCAATCGAAACAATTTGGCGAATTGGAATGTGACGATAATTATCGTATCACCTTTCCGAGCGGTGTGATAGGTTTTGAAGAGTTCAAAGATTTTATCATTGTTAATGATGAAAGCACGGAGCCGTTTCGTTGGTTAGTTTCAACGCAAGACGAAGCTGTCTGTTTTCCGATGATTGATCCCCGCGAGATCGTTAAAGAATATAAAGCAAACTTTCCGCGTTCGAACGGCGACTTATACGAAATATATTCCATTGTCTGTCTCAAGCCATCGCTCGAAGAAACAACTATCAATTTGCGCAGTCCGATTGTTATCAATGCGCAAAAACGCGAAGGTGTGCAAATAATTTTAAACGACGAAGAGTATTCTGTTTCGGAACGGTTTGCATAACAAAACGTAACAAGCGCTAACATTTATTATTACGAACCCTCAATCCAATTCCTCTTACACCAAGGAAGGTATGTATGCTGATATTAACACGGAAGTTAGGCGAGACAATAAAAATCGGGGACTCCATCACTATCACTATCGTTCAGATGAACGATGGTCAAATCAAACTTGGCATTGATGCACCCAAAAGCATACCTGTGCATCGTGGTGAAGTGTACGAACGCATCAAAATAGAGAACATCAAAGCGACAAAATCATCCGTACAAAACTCCAGAGAACTTGCCGCGCTTTTAAAGAAACGAAAAATTAAAGAGTGAGGAAGTAACTATGCCGATTCAAATTCAAGAAGATAAACTTGCCAGCGTATTGATTATTGACGACGGTGCTGTAACGCGGCAAGCGTTGAAGATTTTTTTTCAGAGGCTGTATTTTACTGTTATTACAGCAAACGACGGATTAGAAGGACTAAGAAAACTTTCTGAATCAACTCCGGCATTAATTATTTTAGATTTGCTCATGCCGAATTTTGACGGGATGAAAACATTGCGGGCAATGAAACAGCGTCAGCCCAATTCTTCAATACCGGTCATTGTTGTTTCTGCGCACACCGATCGCCAGCATGTAGTTGCAGCGGTGGAAGCAGGCGCACACGCGGTACTTTCTAAACCATTTAACGAAGACACATTGCACAAAAAAGTTGTCGAGTTATTAGGCGAAGAGTTTGTTAAAAATGTAAAGAAGCAATCGCTCCTGAGAGAAAGTAATAAATTTTCTCCCAGCCGTTTTACAGCCGAAGACCAGCGCCGGCTGACATTGCGTCTTGCAAAACATTTCATTTCTCTGTTCGATGATAAGCGAAAAAAAATATCTTCTGCTATTGAATTAAAACATTCATCACAGCTTGTGAAAGTTGCACACGATTTGAAAGGAAGCGGGACAACAGTTGGTTACGAAGATATCACGTTCCTCGGTGCGGAACTTGAAGATATAGCCAAAGCTGATCCTGTTGATTGGCCAAAAGTGGAAGAATGTTTTGGACGTATTAAAGCGAGATTTACAGAAATTGCAGATGATGTACAACGCAAGATACAAGAAAGTAATCAACAACAAGCAATGAGTTCATAGAATACAAAGGGTATCTCTAAACACTAGTTACGAAACCTTCAAGGTTTTTATTTTTGTGATGTACATAAAATTTTAACATCACAAAATTTGATCAAGATACACCTTGAAGGTTTTTAGAGATGCCCCAAAGTAATTTTTTTTTGAGGAAACATTCATGTTTGTCATTATAGGAATAGTTGTTGTAATTGTTGGTGTCATTGGCGGGTTCTTAATGGCTGGTGGACCACTGCTAGTACTCCTGCAGATTCCTGAATTTATTGTTATCGGTGCTGCTGCAATTGGTTCTTTACTTATCGGAACACCAATGAGAATAATAAAAGGACTGGGAGGCAAATTCGGACTGGTGTTGAAAGGAGACCTGTACACAAAAAAAGAATATCTTAATCTTTTGAAAACACTCTTCGAACTTTTTCACGTTGCGACGAGAGATGGTCTTATTAATGTTGAGCAGCATGTAGAAAATCCGGAAAAGAGTACCATTTTTACTAAAAATAAATTTCTGCTTGAAAAGCACCACGCAATTTATTATTTGTGCGACACATTGAAACTTATGTTGAGCGGCGGCGTGCCTGCTCAAGATATCGAAATATTGCTCGATGCCGACAGCGACACACACCACGAAGAGAACGCCGGCTATCCTGCAACATTTTCAAAAGTTGGCGATGCCTTGCCCGGTTTAGGAATTGTGGCGGCAGTGTTAGGAATTATTGTTACGATGCAAGCGATTGGCGGACCACCGGAAGAAGTTGGTCATCATGTTGCCGCAGCACTTGTTGGTACATTTCTCGGCGTATTAATGTCCTACGGATTTGTTGGACCATTTGCAACCAGTTTGGAATTTCTTAATCAATCTGAAGCACGGTACATAACGTGTATTAAATCCGGTATTGTTGCGTACGCAAAAGGCAATCCGCCGGTAATGGCTGTCGAATTTGCGCGGCGTGTTATTTACAGCGATGTGCGTCCGACATTTCGTGAAACGGAAGAAGCATGCAAACAAGCAAAGTCGGGCAAGTAGTTGAACCTTAAAAAGTCTTATTTACAAAGTGATGCCATGAGTTTGTTTATCAAGAACGTGAAAATTTGAATTATTTCTGAATCATTGTATTACACTCATGGCATCACTCGCATTTTTTAAGGGACGACTAAGTAGTAATTTTGTATTTGAAAAATAATACTTATGAATAACGTAGAAAAAGAACAACCCATACGCATTGTTAAAAAAGTTTCCGGACATGGCGGAGGTCATGGTGGCGCATGGAAAGTTGCCTACGCAGATTTTGTAACGGCAATGATGGCATTGTTTATTGTATTATGGATTACCGGGCAGAGTAAAGATGTGAAATCATACGTATCGGAATATTTTCGCGACCCCGGTGCATTTAATGAAAAAACAAAAACAGGTGCAATGCTTGGTGGCAAAGGAATGGCTGCAGATGAAATCAGCAATATGAAGCGATCGGCAAACGAAAAAGCGATGCTGGAAAAAATGGGAGAAAAAATTAAAAAAGATTTAAGCGCACAGCAGCAAGCCCTTAAATTGAAAAACCAAATCACCATGGAAATGGTAAAAGACGGATTGCGCATCGAACTTGTTGAATCATCCGATGCATTCTTCTTTGATGTAGGCACTGCAAAACTAAAGCCGGAAGCCGAACAAATTCTAAAAATAATTGCGGCAGAAGTCGGAAAAATGCCGAATCATATTATTGTGGAAGGGCACACTGATAGCCGGCCGTATAGTAGCGATGCCACCTATACAAATTATGAACTCAGCGCCGATCGTGCTAACTCGGCAAGAAGAGTGTTATCAAAGAACGGTATCGATCAATTCAAGATGGATCAGGTGCGCGGCTTTGCTGATAAGATATTACGCAACAAAAAAGATCCGTACGATGTAACAAATCGCCGAATCAGTATCATCGTAAAATTTGAAGGGTTACAAAACGAGTGAACAAAAAACCTATCATCGTAATAGTAGAAGATGAACCGATTGAGTTGCTGCTGTTAGCAAAAACACTGCAACATAATACGGAGTATGTTGTGCATCAGGCAATCAACATGCGGGATGCGTACGTCTTGTGTGAGCGTGTTAAACCTGATATTATTATCAGTGATTTCAATATGCCCGGAGGAACCGGTTTTGATTTGTGCGTGAAAGTGAAACAGCATCCGGTTCTCCGCAACGCAATATTTATTCTGTTGACCGGTGTTGAGGATGTACAAAATAAAATTAAAGGATTAAATATTGGCGCTGATGAATATTTAACCAAGCCATATCATTCCGATGAATTGCTTTCGAGAGTGAATGCGTTTCTTCGCATTAAAGCGTTGCAAGATAATGTTGAAGCAGATAAAGCACAGCTTGCAAAACTTAATACGGAATTGGAAGGCAGCTTTCGTGGTGTCATCGCATTGCTTTCTAATTTAATTGAACTACGTGTTCCCAATGCATCTGCGCGAAGTAAACGAGCAAAAGATATAACGGAATGGGTATGCAAAAAACTTTCCATCGCAGAAGATAGGATTGAAGATTTTTTGTATGCTGCATTATTGCACGAAATCGGAAAAATATCTATGCCCGATTCGTTGGTAAGAAAAAATCCGAACGAATTAAAAACCGAAGAACAAGCAGAGTTAATACACTTCCCCGTCTGCGGACAGTTGCTCATCCAAGAAATCCCTGTGTTAAAATCCGTTGCTTATATTATTCGTCATCAGATGGAAAACTATGATGGTACAGGATATCCTGATCGATTAATGCAAGAGGAAATTCCGCTTGGTGCACGCATACAGCGTATTATTAATGGTGTTGAAACCATACTGCAAAAGCCATCCACAACATTACGCCATGTAGTGGACGAGTTAATGAATAAAAAAGGAATACTGTACGATCCGCACATTACGATGCTTGTCGTTGATTTTTTACAAACGAACGATCAGGAATTTAGCGCGGAGAAAAAAAGACAAATTTCCGTGCTTGAATTACAGCCCGGAATGAAAATTGCGCGCGATTTGTATACCGGCACCGGCGTTAAACTGCTGACCGAAAACACCGTGCTTAATGAAAACACCATCAAAAAAATTACTGCACACCACCAACTCGATCCAATTTTAACAGGCGTATATATCTTTGCTGAATCGAAATAAGAGAAGACCACAGAGATATGAGCGAACACAATATATATAAAGATATCTTTGAGCGCATTCAGGATGCCATTGTTGTGGTGGATTTGGAATTTAATATTCTGCAATGGAATGCTGCGGCAGAAAATAAATATGGCTGGCAACTCAGCGAAGTGATGGGTAAATCGCTGCACGATGTTTTTAAACTTTCGTCGTATGTAGATCGAGCAACAGAACGGGAGATGGCGAACTCTCTTGCCAATAATAGTGTATGGAATGGTGAAATTAATCAGCCCGATAAAAACGGCAACTTGTTGACGGTTGAAGCTTTCTTTTCATTGCTCAAAGATTCCGAGAACAAACACATTGGATTTGTTAGTATTTTCCGCGACATCACAGAGAAAAAAGAAGACGAGCACCTTTTATTGGAATACCGCCAGCGTTTAGAAGAAAACAATCGGCGTCTTGAAAAAGCCAATGAACTTAAAAATCAATTTCTCGCCACTACATCACACGAACTTCGCACGCCGTTAAACGGCATTATCGGATTTCTCAATTTAGTGTTACAAGGAGTTGCACATAATAAAGATGAAGAAAATAAATTTCTTAATCTGGCGCTCTCAAGTTCAAAACATCTTCTTAAATTAATTAACGATATTTTGGATATTTCAAAAATAGAAGCAGGGAAGCTTCGGTTGGAAAGTGAAATTGTTAATTTTGAAGAACTGTGGAGTGAAGTAGCGGGTCTCATTGAAGTACAAACAAATGAAAAAGGAATTTACTTGCACTATACTGCGTTACCGGAAGGCAATGTGTTTGTCAATGCTGACCGCGCCCGGTGTAAGCAAGTGCTTCTCAATTTACTTTCCAATGCCGTGAAATTTACCAACGAAGGCGGTATCACATTTACCGTCGAACAATTTCCGCAGCGAGGGTATGTGGAATTTTCAGTTGTTGATACCGGTATTGGTATTCCCAAAACTGCACAGCATCGGCTCTTTAAAATGTTTGCTCAAGTTGATTCGTTGCTTGGCCGGCAATCAGGTGGAACAGGTTTAGGATTAGCAATTACAAAAAGTCTGGTAGAAAAAATGGGAGGTGTTATTTCTTTGGAAAGTGAAGGCATAGAAAAAGGGACGCGTGTTGTTTTTCGTTTACCGATAGGAACTCAGAAAGAAAAACTGCACACAGCAACACAACCGAGTGCACCACAACATGCTACACCAACGAATGAACAATTGCCGCTCATTTATATTATCGAAGATGATGTAATGTACTCAACACTCATTCGTGATGTCTTTGAAGATTCCGGTGCATACCGTATTCATTCCGTAACCACAGCCGATGAAGCGTTGCCGGAAATTATCGAAATGAAACCGTTCGTGATTCTTAGCGACTATGCGTTGCCATCTGCCAGTGGAGCGAATCTTTCAAATGGATTTGACCTGCTGAAAAAAATTCGCGAGATACCGGCGCTTACGCGCACTCCGTTTATCTTAATGAGTGGGCACTCCGACATTTGCAGAGAAGTAGAAGAGTTTGACGGTGAGGGTAATGTTACCAAAGCATTTGTCAAACCGATTGATATTCATCAGCTCGTACAAACAGTAAAAAATTTTAGCAGCGAACCTGTAACGGAACACGCTTGATCTGAAAGGTACACCATGGCACATATTCTGGTCGTTGAAGATGATCCCGTGAATGCTGAACTTTTTGACCTTGTCCTTTCTCGGATGGCAAACCATACAGTAACAGTAACAGAAGACGGCGACTTTGCAGTTGGTCTGTATCTATCCGGTACAGTCAACGCCGTGATCATGGATGTGTCATTGTCGAATACTCTGTATCAGGGTATTTCTGTTGATGGTTTGCAATTAAGTAAAGCAATGAAAATGTCGGCGAACGGAAAAACTATTCCCATTATGCTTGCAACTGCTCACGCGATGCGTGAAGATATGGAAAAATTTTTAATCGCCAGTGCCGCAGATGATTATATTGCAAAACCAATTGTAGATTTTGCTAAATTACTACAAGCAATGGAGCAGTTGCTTCACAAAGCCGCGTAAACAATTCCCAAAATAATGACACAAGAAAATCAATATCTACAACTTCCACCCTTTGCACATTTCGTTTGCGAATGCATCGCTGTCATGACGCCCAACGGTGAAATACTTGCCGCCAATGTACCAACTCTTGAATTGCTTGGCTACACAACAGAAGATGAAATACGACATGCAACATCAAAGCATTCAATTTTTTCTGTTCAATCAGAGCGTGAAAATTTTTCCGGTTTATGTACTAATGGTCACGAGATCAAAAATTTCCATGTTGAATTGCGTACTCGCGCAGAGAATAATATTTCCGTTACGTTGAACGGAACATCTTCCTCTACCTCGCATGGCAAATTTATTTTTGAGGGAGTCATTGTTCCTCTCCAAAGCAATACTGTAGAAGTCTATGAGTTGCAGCAAGAGTTAATTCAAACGCGCCAAGTGTTACGCCAAACCCAGCATCACATGATGCAGACCGACAAAGTAAAAGCTATCGGTGAAATGGCAAGTATTACTGCTCATGAGTTCAGCAATATTCTCGGCGCAATTGTTGGACGAACACAACTGCTGCAAATGAAAACCCATGATGAAAAAGTGTTACGAGAGTCTACCTTTATCGCTCAATCGGCAGAAGAAGGAGTTGCAGCAGTAAAAGAATTGCATCAGTTTGTGCAAAAAAACCGCCATGTATCTTTCGGTCCATTTTTTGTACAAACTATATTTGACGAGGCGATCACAATACTCGATCCATATCTTTCATCCTTCAAGGATAAGCGTTCTACTATTTCAGTTGAAAAAGAATTTTATCAACTTCCTGAAATCTTTGGGTATGCACCGGAAGTGCGGGAAATATTTTTTCTTTTGCTGCGTAATGCATTCGAAGCAATACACAATAGCGGACACATTGCTCTCTCCGCCGAGAATACGCCTGCTGAAATTATAGTGAAACTTCACAACAATGGTCCCGAGATTCCAACAGATGTTCAGGAAAAAATTTTTCAGCCGCGGTACACTACAAAAGGAGAATTACATGTTGGACTTGGCTTAACGATCGTACGCGAGCTTCTTCGTAAGATGAAAGGAAAATTAACATTAACATCGGAACCTGACAAAGGGACGACTTTTTTTATTCACTTTCCGAAAAATGAAGTGATGCCTGCCGTGGGTGGAATCAGCAAGCATGCAGAGTCTTTACAGAAAAAACCAGTGTGCAATATTCTTATTGTTGATGATGACGATGTCGTGTTAAGGGTGATTGATAATGTACTGCGCGGCGAAGGATATATTACAAAATCTCTTGTCAGCAGTAGAGAGGCATTGATGGTTTCAAAAAAATTTTTACCTGATGTACTTATTACTGATTTAGCATTGCCCGATCTCAATGGCTGGGAACTTGCCGAAAAGATGCGCGTACTTTTTCCGAAAATAAAAATTATTTTAACCACAGGATGGAGTGAGCGGATTTCCACCGTTGAATTGCAGGAAACTGCCGTAGATATTCTTCTTCCCAAACCACTGAGCATTGATGACCTTCTTCACGCTATTGCAACATAGCATGAGTAATTCATAAAACTATTTCCAGTAACTACTCAGCGGTTAGAAAAAATAGAACATTCGCCGCGGCGAAACACGGATTTGACTGATTCGCCGCGGCGAACTGATAAAATGGAGTTTCTTCATAAAGGGCATCTCTAAAAATCAATAAAATAATCCGTGTAAACCCGTGTCATCCGTGTTCTATTATTAAGTCAGCATCTGCTGAGTAGCGCGTTCAGTACGCCTGTGGCGAATTTTTTTCAAAAAGAGTAACTCACGATGTGAGTTACTTAGGAGTTACCTTTTTTCTTTCATTTTGACTTTTTAGAGTGGACTCATGTATTTTACGAAGAATCTTTTTGCAGACCACCGATTTTTTTTTTATATTAGATAAGAATTTTCGGGGCGTAGCTCAGCCCGGCTAGAGCGCTTGCTTTGGGAGCAAGAAGTCGGAGGTTCGAATCCTCTCGCCCCGACAATTTCGTTTGTCGCAATCCCACCCCAGTAATTCCTGTGAATTGGAACTTACTTTCAATATTCCTACATTTATTTGCATATCAATTTCCTTTGTAAACGGAAACAGCGTTGGAAATTATTTCCAAAAAAAATTACCAAATAGTATCATACGTGGAAAATATAATCAATAAAGATGTAACACCGTCTTCATTCAAAGGCAAAGATACAATTTTGCTCATAGAGGATGAAGAAGTGTTATGCCGGCTTATGAAGGAAGAGCTGGAAGAACAAGGCTACTCGGTTATTACATCCGGTGATGGCGAAGAAGCTGTACAAATGTATGCCAAGCAATACACAGCCATAGATATTGTTCTTTCCGATTTAGGATTACCCACATTAGATGGTTTGGCTGTTTTCAAAAAAATGAAAAAAATAAATCCGCACGTAAAAACAATTGTTGTCAGCGGTTTTATGGAGCAGAATGAAAAAGAGTTATTGTTACAAGAAGGTATCAAAGAGTGTTTTAGCAAACCATACTGTGTTTCGGAAATAATACAATCAATTCGTACGTTGCTCGGCGCGTGAACGTTGTACACTCCTGCACGATTTACGCACTGCCGTTTAAAAGCGCTCATTCACTTTTTGAGCGTTTTATCGAGTGAGCGATTTGCACGCATCCACTTTTTGAGCGGTTGTTAGTTCAAAGAGCTTAAAAACATTTTGAGCGTTTTCGAAACTAGATCAGTCTGAAAAATCTTTTTCACTAACCAACATAGACTGCGGCAAAGTAATACGCTTTCTTGCTTCTCTTTGCTATTTTCGCTATAATTTTTTTGAAAATCTTTGCGGCAAGTTTTTGTATTCACCATGTGTATTTCATGAAGCGAGCCAAACCAACAACATCCTCCCGAAAAAAAGACCATGTGCTTTTAACGGTACACAAGAATGTTACCTTTCTCAATAAACAGACAGGTTTCGATGAGTGGGAATTTATTCACAATGCGCTTCCTGAAATAAATTTTTCTGAAGTAACAACGGCAACAACATTTCTCGGCAAACGCATCGCATTTCCGTTTATGATTTCGTGTATGACGGGCGGATACGCCGATGCGAAACGAATCAACAAACAGCTTGCAGAAGTCTGCGAAGAATTTGGTATTGCAATGGGTGTTGGCAGTCAGAGGCAGGCGTTGGAAGATACAACGTATCATTCTACATTCAGCATTGTGCGTGCTGCCGCGCCATCAATTCCGATTGTCGGCAACATTGGTGCGCCGGAAGTTGCCGCCTTGCGCGATGTATCATCAGTTCAGCGTTTGGTGGAAATGATTCGTGCCGATGCATTTGCTGTTCATCTCAATCCATTGCAAGAATTTTTGCAGCCCGAAGGAAATACAAATTTTCGCGGCGTGCTTTTGGGAATTGAAAAATTAGTGAAACATCTTTCCGTTCCCGTTATCGTGAAAGAAATTGGCGCAGGAATTTCCGGTGAAGTTGCATCGCGATTGATGAATGTTGGCGTTACTATAATAGATGTCGCCGGTGCTGGCGGAACAAGTTGGGCTGGCGTGGAAATACTTCGACGGAAAGAAAACGGAAAGGCGCGCGCATCATCGCAACAGTTTTGGGATTGGGGTATTCCGACAGTTGATGCATTGCACGATGTTGTGCAACTAAAAAACAGTAAACCGGAATTGTGTGTTGTTGCCTCCGGCGGTATTACCAGCGGACTTGATTGTGCGAAAGCTCTTGCGCTTGGTGCAGATATGACCGCTTCTGCGCGTCCGATGTTGCAAGCATTATGTAACGGCGGGAAGAAAGAACTTGCTGCAACACTTAATCAATGGATGCACGAATGTAAAGGAGCGATGTTTCTCACCGGTATTGCATCGCTGGAAGAATTCCGACGCGACCCGATTTATATTGGACGGGAAATTATTAAGAAGAAAAATTAAATCAATACACGATACTTGTGAAATTCTGCACGTTGAGTATCATGTTTTGGCGACAGTGCATACCCGAAACCTTGGGGGTAAATCGAGATAACAGACAAAGAGAATGACTTATTTTTTTTATCTACATTTAAGAAATAGTTTAGAATGACAACAGAAGAAAAATATATTGAAATGTTCCTTGACCCTATCAGAAAATGTAAGGATTACAAACCCAAATTCGGGAAGAGCCAAAATGCTGACGGTGTTTCGCTTGACGGTTTCTTAAAACTTTATGGTGCGGATCCATTTTACGCTTGGATTGGACTTGATTCAGGACTGATGTACGCTGCACATAAAGCAGCAGGCGGCATGACTTCCATTTACAGACAAATTGGAATTGGTTGTGAACATCTCTTTAGAGAAATACTCATTGACACTACACAATACAAGGACAGGGATTTTGCTCAATGGAGTTACGATGCGAAAACTTCGGGAGGGAAAGTAAAAACCCTCTCGCTTGACGGAAGGTTAGAACTAAAGGAAATTCAAAATGCCAAACTAAAGGGAAGATTACAAGAATGGATTAGATCCTATTGCAAAGAACTATCAATAAAACAGATTCCTAAAAATGGAATTGTGTTTGAGGTTCGTCAAGGTTACAAAAGCAAAGACAGCAAAAGACAAAATGCAGACATTGATAATGCAACCGTTGCATGGGCTAACAGTTACTTACCTGTATTTGCAATTTTTTCATCACAGATAGATTCTGATATTGTTCTAAGATATCGTAACAGTCGTTGCGGTGTAATGATTGGTTCTACATCTCCCAATTCAAATATTTTTCTTTTCGCTTTCTCAAAAAATATTTTGGGTTACAACCTTACTGATTTCTTTGAGAAGAACTCAAAGAAATTTAAAAATGAAATTAATTCTGTTCTGAAAGTTCTTTTAAATGCAAACTGAATTACTACTTGACATAGAGAGAAGAACGGACTATACTTTCAAATATAATTCTCATTTTGGACGGCACGGATGGTTGCGTTTAACTCCTGCTTATTCGGTTAAACTCGTCAGAGAGCTAATCAAAAAAGATTGCACGGAAAATTCAAACATTTTAGACCCATTTTCAGGAACAGCAACAACAGGTTTAGTGGCTGAAGAGTTAGGTTTTAATGCAACACTTTTCGACATCAATCCATTTCTCATTTGGTTAGGCAATACGAAATGCAAACACTTTTCTGCTGGCAAACTTTTAGAGTTACAGCAAGAGTTTGACAACTGTATGGAGGATATTACTCTATCTGAAAATTTTTGGACACCACCAATTCATAACATTGAAAGGTGGTGGCATCCTGTAACGCTTGAAATATTAGCAAGCATCAGGCACAAACTTGCAAGTACCTTTAATGAACCCAATGGAAATTATTATCACAATCTTGTTTGGATTGCCTTTTCACGATTGATTATTGAAACATCGGCGGCAGCATTTAATCATGTTTCAATGTCTTTCAAAAGCAATTCCACTCAGTATGAAGTTTCGCAAATCAAACTTCTTTTTGAAGCCATCTTCAATCGTATTATAACTTCCGCTAAAACTCAACTGACAGGAAAAGCAAAAGTCATTAAAGGAGATTCCAGAGATTTATCTGCTCACGGGAAAGAAATCTTTGATTCTGTGATTACTTCTCCACCCTACCCAAACCGTATCAGTTACATTCGTGAATTACGACCATATATGTATTGGGTAAAATTTCTTCACAATGGAAATGATGCAGGTGCTTTGGACTGGGATGCGATTGGGGGAACTTGGGGTTCAGCGACAAGCAACTTGAAAAATTGGAAACCACTAAATAGAAATTTACCTGCACGACTTTATGATGTATGCAATAAAATAAATTTAAGTGGTGACAAAAACTCTGGACTGATGAGTAACTATGTTCACAAATATTTTGACGACATGTATTCACATCTTCAAAACTTAAAAGGACTTTTAAAACCCAAGGCAAAACTTAACTACATAGTTGGCAACTCTTCATTCTATGGACACTTTGTTGATACAGAAAAAATTCTTGCTGATTTTTTTTTACAACTTGGTTATAACAGTGTAAACATAGAGACAATTCGCAGACGGAACACTAAAAGAGGACTGTTCGAATTTAATGTGACAGCTTCGTGGAAAAAGTAGAATGAAATCTTTCGAACAAAAATATCTTTCGTACAAAACAATTGTTGACCGCAAACTCGGTTCATGTATTCGAAAAAAAGAACCTGTTTCTTTGTACGAGCCGATGAAGTACGTACTTTCTGCGGGCGGCAAACGTATTCGTCCGCTGCTTGCAATGCTTGCGTGTGAAGCTGTTGGTCGTTCGGCGAACAATGCCGCCTACGCCGCAGTTGCAATTGAAATTCTGCACAACTTCACACTGGTGCATGATGATATTATGGATCACGCCGATTCGCGGCGCGGGCGCGCAACGGTTCATAAAAAATGGGATAACAATGTTGCCATTCTTGTTGGTGATGAGTTAGTAGCGCTTGCATACCGCGAATTGTTGAAAACAAAATCTCCCGCCATCGCCCGTATCGCAGAAGTGTTTACACAAGGTGTTGTAGAAGTATGTGAAGGACAAGCGTACGACAAAGAGTTCGAATCGCAAAGCAACATCACCATTGATGATTATCTTCACATGATCAGCAAAAAAACCGGAAAGCTTGTTGCAGTCTCATCAGAAATCGGCGCGCTGATTGGCGGCGGCACAGATCGCGAAGTACGCGCGTTGACTTCGTACGGCACACTGATTGGACGCGCGTTTCAAATTCAAGATGATTTGCTCGATGTGTTTGCTGATGAAAAAGAATTCGGTAAAACTATCGGCGGCGATATTGTTGAAGGAAAGAAAACATTTCTTTTACTCCACGCGTACGAACGCGCAAGCGGCAAGGATAAAAAAATGCTGCACTCCATTATCACAAATGGCGGAACGAGTAAACGTAATGTGCCGTACGTGCGCGATATTTATGAACGGCATGGCATCATCGAACTTGCCAAAGCCGCAATTGAACGCGACAGCCACCAGGCAAATATTCAGTTAAAAAAATTACGCGAAAGCGCTGCACGCGAAATGCTGTATTGGTTCACTGAAATGTTGTTGCAACGAAATTATTGATTCATTGTAACTACACAGTGAGCAATTATTTACACACGTAAAGCAATAATAGCACACAGATAACACAGAAACAGCACTGATATTCACAGATGAGGATCTTTTTGAAATATTTTATGCAACACCTTTTTCAACTCACAACCATTCTCTGTGATTCGCCGCGGCGAATGTTTTTTCTGTGTCATCAGTGTTCTCCCGAAGGGATGCCTTCGGCATAAATTTTCTCTCGCTGAGTAGATACAATTAATTTGCCATCTGTGTTATTATGATTGAACGAGAAGTAATAATAAAAAACAGAGCAGGTTTGCATACCCGCCCTGCCGCCGGATTAGTGAAACTTGCTGCAAAATTTAAAAGTGAATTTTTCATCATCAAAGATGGATTTGAAATCAACGGGAAAAGTATTATCGGAGTGATGACACTTGCTGCCGAACAAGGTTCGAAACTTATTTTGCGATTTACCGGCGATGATGAACACGATGCATCAATCGCGATTATCGGATTGTTTGATCGCGGATTTGACGAAGCGTAACACCAAAAAAAATCAATGAACGAAAGTGGAAACTGATGTATGCCTGAAACAAACGAAATAGTTCTGCATGGAATTGCTGCTTCTCCCGGCATCGTCATGGGAGTTGCGTATCTTTTTATAAAACATATTCCGCGCATTGAAGAAAAAGTTATCGATGCCGGTGATACAGAACAAGAAATCGATCGGTTGAAGCACGCTGTTGACCGTTCCGAAAAAGAATTGCAAAAAATTCTTTCGTATGCAGAACAAAAAATCGGCGACAACAAAGAAAAAATATTTGAAGCGCAGATCATGATTCTGAATGATGTTGTACTGTTCGATTCAATTTATAAACGCATCAAAAAGGAAAAGAAAAACGCGGAATACATCGTTCATGCAGAGATTACAAAGTACCAACTGCTTATGCTGAATGCGAGTGATGAATACATGCGCGAACGAGCGCACGATGTTGAAGATGTGAAGAACCGCATCATCCGTAATATTCAGCAAGAAAAACTTATTTCCCGTTTCGAAGGAAGTTCCATCGTCATTGCAGAACTGTTGACGCCGGCGGATACTGTCCTTTTCAGCCGCAACGAAGTGCTGGGGTATGTAACGGATATGGGTGGCAACACGTCGCATGCCGCGCTGCTTTCTCGCTCGCTCAAAATTCCGTCCGTTGTCGGTTTGAAAACAATTACGAAGCAAGTGCAGACTGATGATTTTATCATTGTTGACGGATACAATGGCGTTGTTGTTGTGCATCCCACCGATGCGACCATGAAAGCGTATCGCAAACGTGCCGACCACTATGCGGCGTTCGAAAGACAATTACTATCGTTCCGTACTCTTCCTACCGTTACATTAGACGGAAAAGAAGTTGAACTTTCTTCCAATATTGAATTTTCAAAAGAAACCGACTTCGTGAACAAGCAAGGGTCGCAAGGTATCGGCTTGTATCGTACGGAAGGTTTATTGATGGGACGCGATACGTTTCCATCGGAAGATGAACAGTATGAAGAGTACCGCATTATTGCGAATAAATCGTTTCCACATAAAGTAGTGATGCGCACGTTCGATATCGGCGGGGATAAAGTTGTGTCGCAATTATCGGAAGAAGAAAATCCGTTTCTCGGCTGGCGCGGTATTCGTGTTTCGTTGGATACGCCGGAAACATTTGTAACACAAATTCAAGCCATGCTGCGTGCGGGAGCGAAAGGCAATGTGAAAATTTTGCTGCCGATGATTTCCGGAATTAAAGAAGTACGCCGCGCAAAAGAATTGATTGAACAAGCAAAAGAGAATCTTCGCAAACGTAAAATATCGTTTGATGAAAATATTCAAGTCGGAGTGATGATAGAAGTGCCGTCGGCGGCAGTGCTTGCCGGCGATATAGCGCGCGAAGTTGATTTCTTGAGCATCGGCACGAACGATTTGATTCAATATTTAATTGCTGTTGATCGCGGCAACGAAAATGTATCGTCGTTGTATCAGGAATTTCATCCGGCAGTACTGCGGACAATTAAACACATTATTACAGAAGGTCATCGTCATCATACACCGGTCGGCATGTGCGGTGAAATGGCGAGCGATCCTCTTGCAACATTATTTTTACTCGGGCTCGGACTTGACCAGTTCAGCGTTGCACCGACTGTTATTCTTGAGATCAAAAAAATTATTCGCGCTGTCAGCTTGCACGAGGCGGAAGAAATTGCACGCAAAGCATTAGAGTTGCAAACAGAAGAAGAAGTGAGCGAATTCCTGCGCATCAATTTAAAAACAATGGTGCCGGATATTCCATTGCCGGAATAATGTTGCACCGCAGCAAGCAGCCTGTAGTGAAAATACAGGAAAAATGTTTATTAAGCAGCGCTCCGAAGTGTAACTCCGGAGCGTTTTTATTTTCAGTTGCGGGTGGCATAATAATTTTTCAATTTAGAGGAAAGAAAAGAGTACAATGTTCAGTCTGTGTTAAAAGCTGATCTGTTTTTGGTGCAAAGGTCAGCATGATGTTGCTGAGCATACTTCGCCTCTGTAACACACTTTATATGAGAATACTGAAATCCATAGTACTTATGTTGTGCACGGTGCAGTTTCTTCATGCGCAGTTTTATTATTTCGGACACAACAAAGTACAGTACACCGAATTTGATTGGCACATCCTCCGCACGCAGCACTTCGATATTTATTACTATCCCGAAATGAAAGAACTTGCCGAACGCGGCGCGTTCTTTGCGGAAGAAGCATTTAAAAATCTCGAAAATAAATTCAATCACACACTGCTTAATCGTGTGCCGCTTATTTTTTACAGCTCACATCTTCACTTTCAACAAACAAATACAACACCCGGATTTATTCCCGAAGGTGTTGGCGGCTTTTTCGAATTCTTAAAAGGCCGTGTTGTCATTCCCGCCGATGGTTCGCTCGCGCGATTTCGTCATGTCATTCGCCATGAAATGACGCATGTCTTTATGCACAGCAAACTCAATCGTGTGCTGGTTGATCATCGCGTACCTGCGGATCGTATGCCGCCGTTGTGGTTTACCGAAGGACTTGCTGAGTTATGGTCAACCGTTCCCGACGATCAGGCGGAAATGGTGATGCGCGATGCAGTGCTGAATAATTATATTGCGCCGCTTGCTGATATAGAACAGATCTACGGAACATTTCTGATGTACAAAGAAGGACAGAATATTCTTTCGTTCATCGAACAACAATATGGCGAAGAAAAAATTTTACTGTTGATGGAAAACTTCTGGAAGAGTACGTCATTCAACGATATAATGAGAACAACCATTGGAAAAAACTATAAAGAGTTTGATGAAACGTGGCTGTACTATTTGAAAAAAAAATATTATCCTGTGCTCTCTTCCAGCGAATATACGAGCCATGTTGCAAAAGTATTGATGAAGACAGGATTCAATTCCAAGCCGGTGTTTTTCAATAATAACGGTCAGCAGGAAGTGTACTACATCGGCAACTATACCGGCTACACTTCAATTTACAAAATGAATGTGAATCCAAAACCGGATGAAGAAAAAAACACCAAGTACATCAGTGAGCCGCAACTTGTTGTGTCGGGAGAAAAGACGGATGAGTTTGAAACATTTCATTTATTTCAAAGCAAACTTGATATTTCCAAAGACGGCATCCTTGCCTTTACAACAAAAAGCGGCGAGACCGACGCATTGCATCTATTTGATGTGAAGAAGAACGAACTTGTGCGCACACTGCAATTTCCAAGTCTTGTCATTATCGCATCGCCATGCTGGTCGCCTGATGGTACGCGCATAGTGTTTTCTTCGATTGATAAATCCGGCACGATGGATTTGTATCTGTATAATTTTTCGAACGAACAACTGACGCGATTGACAAATGATATGTACGATGATCGCGATCCATCGTGGTCTCCTGATGGAACAATGATTGTGTTTAGTTCCGACAGAAATCCGAATGGCATGGATCAAGTGTATAACATTGAATCGTACAATGTTGCATCGCAAAAAATATTTCCTGTTACACGCGGAAAGGAAAATTATTATTCGCCGTCGTTTTCGCCTGATGGAAAATATCTGACCTTCACATCAAATTACGACGGTGCACAAAATGTGTGGGCGATGTGCACAGAAGAAATGAAAACCATGTCGGCGTTGCCGCCAATGAAAAAGGTAACAGATTTTTCTAACGCTGTGTTCGATCCGTATTGGACAGATAACAACGAGCTGCTTTTTACAGGATTTGAAAATTATAGTTTCAGAATTTATTTGCTGGATAAAGTTTCACTTCGAATTGATTCTTCAAAAACAGAACACAGGTTTACTGTGCCATCCGTGCCGGAGCCATGGCATGCACATTCTACCGAAGGCGATACGACGGTACAACTATTACATTACAAAGGCGATTATACACTCGATATTGCACAAAGCGCCGTTGCAACGGATCCGGTATTTGGAACTTCAGCAGGCGCGGCACTTGCGATGAGCGACGTGCTCGGCAACGATCAATATTATTTTCTCCTCTATAACAATGCGGAATCATCCGATGAATTTTTGGAAGGTTTCAATCTTGCAGTGTCGCGCATCTCGCTCAGTCAGCGCACAAATTATGCGACCGGCATTTTTCATTTTTCAGGACGGCGATACGATTTAACCGATCCCGATTTGTATTACTACGAGCGCTCGTTCGGCGGCTATCTTGCTGCAAGTTATCCGCTTTCGAAATTTCGACGTGTTGAAGCAGGCGTGTCTCTTTCTAATTCCGACAAAGAAGTTATTTACGGGTTCCGCCCGCGCAAAGCGTTGATACTTTCAAATTCTGTTTCATTTGTACACGATAATTCGTTGTGGGGCCCGACTGGTCCGCTTGACGGATCACGATTTATTGCGACGCTTGCATACACATCGGATGTGCAATATTCAAATGTACAGTACTACACCATCATTGGTGATTATCGTTGGTACTATCGTATTGATACACGCGTTGCGTTTGCATCGCGCTTTCAATTGTTGATGAATGAAGGAAAAGAATCGCGTCGTTTTGTAATGGGTGGAAGTTGGGACTTGCGTGGGTTTGACCGGTGGTCGCTGCGCGGAAAAAAAGCTTGGTTGACGAGTTACGAACTTCGTTTTCCTTTTATCGATCAACTTGCAATTCGTTTTCCGTTCGGTTCATTTGGATTGGGTTCTTTCCGCGGCGCGCTGTTTGCAGATGCGGGAAGTGTGTGGGATAATAAATATCGTGAGACACTCGGTAGTTTTGGTACAGGTGTGCGATGGAATATAGGTGGTGTGTTAGTGTTACGGTACGATGTCGGAAAAACAATACGGGGTGATTGGAATGAATTTCAACCAGGATTATTTTATCAATTTTTCTTTGGATGGGATTTTTGATTCAATGAACGATTCTCAATTCATAATGAGCACTGTAAAACTAATTAGTCGTTCCTTAAAAAGTCTTATGTACAAAGTGATGCCATGAGTTTGTTTATCAAGAACGTGAAAATTTGAATTATTTCTGAATCATTGTATTACACTCATGGCATCACTCGCATTTTTTAAGGTTCGACTAATGAAGAATTTCTTCACAAAGATAGTACTCGCAGTATGTGTACTCCATTCTTTATTTTTCATTGTATCCTGTTCTTCAATACAAATTCCTTTTCCTCTTGAACACTCTGCGAGCGATTGGAGTATGGCAGGAAAAAATACATCGCGCACTTCTTTTGATTCAACTTCAGTTGTACGACCGCCGTTTCAGTTGCTGTGGCAGTACGATGCAACTGCAGGATTTGGCAACAGTGCGCTCACCGTTGTAGACAGCGTTGTATTTTTTGGAACACTGCAAGGTGAATTGTATGCGATTTCTGCACTCACAGGAAAACGTTTTGGGTATCTTAAAACACACTCGTCAATTTCCGGTGCGCCGGTTATTTTCAAAAACAATATTTATTTTGGAACAGAAACCGGAAAGGAAAATTTTATTTCATACGATGTAAAGGATGGTTCTGAAAGGTGGAGTAAAAATATCGGCGGAGTAACGGCATCGCCATTGTTGTATAACGGAAAAATATTTATTGGCGGCGGCGACGGCACATTGTATTGTTTTGATCCGCTTGATGGTGCAGCACAATGGAAATATGAAACCGGTGTGCCGATATTTTCTTCGGCGTGCGCAGAGCATTCGTTGGTGTTTGCAGCAAATACCAAAGGAACAATTTTTGCCCTTCACGAAAAGAATGGAACATGTGTGTGGAAACAGGAAATTCATTCCTCTATTATGAGCGGACTTACTGTAAAGAACGGCATTCTTTATTTTGGCGCGCGCGATAATTTTTTATATGCAGTTGATGCATTGAACGGATCTGTACTTTGGAAATATAATGCCGGCGCTAAAATAATGTCGACTCCTGCTCTTAATGATTCGCTTGTTGTTGTCAGTTCACTTAATGGAATGGTGCATGCTCTTTCACTTCGCGATGGCACAGCACGATGGACATTTCAAGCAAAAAGCGCCGTCAACACAACGCCTGCCATAACACCGACTGCAATAATTGTTGCATCGTTGGATACACGCATGTATGTTCTTTCGCCGCAAGATGGCAGCGTACTGTGGAGTTACGAAATTGGTTCGCGAATAAAAACTTCACCGATTGTGTGGGGAAATAGAATTCTGATTGCTGCAGAAGATAAAATAGTATACTGCTTTATCAGTTCACCATAACGCAAAAATTTTTTTGTTTTGGACTGTGGCTTGACTTTCATCACAAGTCAAGCTATATTTCTCACGTGGTTTTTTGTGGAATTTCCTAAAAAACACCTCAACTATTTCAACGAAAAGGTGAGTGCATGACAGAAGAATCAGTTTTTTTACGCAACGCTCCGATTTTTAATGAACTCAACGACCTTGATTTAGATAAAATTGCTGCGCTTGGTGTTAGAAAAAAATATAAAAAAGGAAGCATTATTCTTCTTGAAGAAGAAACCGGCGCGGCGTTATTTGTTATTATAGAAGGCAAAGTAAAAATTGTAAGAATGGATGATGATGGACGTGAAGTGATTCTTTCAATTTTAGGTGTGAGTGATTTTTTTGGTGAGATGGCAATTCTTGACGGGTTAACGCGTTCGGCGAGCGTTGTTGCAACTGCAAAGTCAGAATTATTTATGATTCACCGCGGTGATTTTTTACGGCTGCTTGCTGACTATCCCAAAGTTTCAATTGCGCTGATGAAAGAACTCACCGGGCGTTTACGAAAAGCTGATTCGCAAATTAAAAGTCTTTCGCTGAAAGATGCATCCGGACGTGTTGCCAATGTTATTCTGCAGCTTGCTGATGAAATCGGCATGTTCAGAAAAGGAAGAGTGGAAATTGACGAACTTCCTCTGCAACAAGATTTGGCAAATATGGCGGGCACTTCACGTGAGACTATTTCAAGAATGATTCATAAATATATCCGCAAAGGTCACCTTCAATTACAAGGGAACAAACTCATCATTGTTGATTACGAAAGTTTTAAATCGCAACACACATAAACTATGGTAGTAAAAGCAGATTTACATACACACACAACATGCTCGGATGGCGTGTTCTCCCCATACGAGCTTGTAAAAAAGTGTGCAATGGCCGGACTTTCTATTATCAGCATTACAGATCATGATAGTGTAGATGCCTTTCCCGATGCAATTGAATACGGAAAAGAATTTGGTGTCGAAGTTATTCCCGGTGTTGAATTAAGTGCTGCGTTGGATGATAAAGATATTCATATTCTCGGTTACTTCCTCGATTACAAGAATCAAACGTTTCTCGATCATTTAAAATTTTTTCGCCTTGAAAGAATAAAACGAGCCGAACGCATTGTTGATAAATTGAATAGTCTTAATGTTCCTTTAAGAATTGAATCGGTGATGGAGCGTGCAGGTGTTGGTTCTGTTGGAAGACCGCATATTGCTACGGCTTTACTTGAAGAAGGTTTTACGAGTACATATCAAGAAGCGTTTGATAAACTTATTGGCAACGGTTGTCCTGCGTTTGAAAAAAAATTTCAAGTATCACCGTTTGAAGCAGTAAAGCTAATTTCTTCGGCTGGCGGATTGTCGTTTCTTGCTCATCCCGGTCGTTATACCACCGATGAAATGGTTCAGCATTTAATTAAAACCGGATTAGATGGTATTGAAGTTATTCATCCATCGCACACGCAAGAACGTGTTGCGCATTACCGCGGTGTAGTCAGCGAATATTTTTTATTGGAGAGCGGTGGTTCGGATTTCCATGGCGGTAAAAAAAATGATGATGTTGTGCTCGGTTCGTACTATGTAGATGAATCGCGCGTAACGATGATGAAGCGGCGTTTGTTTTCTACAAACTCGAAATAATAAATGAGTCCGCTCTAAAAAGGCTTTTATCGTCATTGCGAGGATCCGCCGCAGGCGGAGACGAAGCAATCTTTTGGAACCAGCTTAAATTCAAGAGATTGCTTCTCCGCCTGCGGCGGATCGCAATGACATCACTCAAGAGAACCTTTTTAGAGCGGACTCATAAATATATTTTGTAATAGAATATTAATTACGGAGAAGAGATCGTTTCATTTCTACTTTTTTATTGTTCAACATTCTAAATATAAAGTAGGAGGAAACTATCTATGGCAGAGCGCGTGGCGGTAATGAAGCAAAATTTCGTGCTGGTCTATTGCAGTGTGTTGTTATGCATGACGATATACACAGAAAAATGTTTTGCGGCAATTGGTGAATGGAAAAATTTCACCGATATGAAAAATATTACCGCAATAGCCTCAACAGCGAATGACGTATGGTGCGGAACATCGGGCGGTGTGTTTCGATACCGGATTTCAGATTCATCCTTCCAAAAATTTTCAAACTCCGAAGGTCTTTCAAGCAACAATATAACAGCGCTGGCAATTGATAAATATGGTTCTGTATGGATCGGGCAAAATTCCGGTGCGATTGATGTGTATTCGCCATCCACACAAACATGGCGGTACGTTCGCGATATTATTCTTTCGACAAAAGTACATAAATCAATTCGCAATTTTTTCATGCAGGGCGATTCGCTCTACATCTCGACAGATTTTGGTATTTCACTTTTTTCCATTTCAAAGTTTGAATTTAGCGACACGTATAGCAATTTAGGCGCATTGGCACAGCCAAGTGTTGGAGCGGCAATTTTTTCTGAAAAAAAAATATGGGCGATTACCACACAAGGAATTGCTGTTTCAAAAATTGGCGCAACAAATCTTGCAGCGCCTGAATCGTGGGATACATATCCGTCAATTAATGACGGCTACTCAATTAACGAGTTCCACGGAAAAATTTATGTCGGTTCAGGGCAAGGGTTTTTAACATTCAACAATGGTGTGTGGACAAAAATAAATGGAATTAATTCTGCTGTTCGGACGTTAGCATCAACTGATACGGTTTTGTATTATACCGATGGCAGGACAATTTTTACTTTCAGCACAGCTCAAACAATACAACCATACTCCGTTGCAGCACCCGGCGGAATTTCGTGCGGCACATTACAAAACTCTTCAACACTATTTGTCGGGCTTATTGAAACAGGGCTTGGCTTCTTAAATCCAACTCGATCGCAATGGAAAGTTGTGGCACCGAACGGTCCTGCGTCGAATTATTTTTCTTCCATCGTAATAGATGAAAATAACACAGTGTGGTGCACATCCGGCGGAGTAGGCGGCAAAGGATTGGGCAAAGGTTTCTATAGCTATAACGGCAAAGAGTGGAAAAATTATAATATTGCAACAACGCCGTCAATTCCATCTAATGATTGTTTTTCCATTGCACTGGGCGCAAATAATTCAAAATGGATTTCAACATGGGGTGCAGGTTTAATTTTAGTAAACTCCAAAGGTGATGTTGCAAGAGTGTTTAATAGAACAAACGCTGGTTTTATCGGTACTCCGGAAAATAACAATTACATTGTTGCGGGAACTGTGGCAACAGATAGATTTGGAAACCCATGGACGACAGTATTTGAAGCATCAGTTTCTTCAAAAGCAATATGGAAAATGAAACCCGATTCATTATGGGAGCCATATCCCGCCGGCGCAAACGGATACAAAGCGATGCTTGGTACTGTCATTGATCGCAATAATACAAAATGGTTTGTTAATGTCTTTCCTGATTTTCTTCCTTCAGATCGGCTTGCACCGAAAGCAGTGTTCTTTAATGAGTCGATCAATATTGCTGGAACCTCTGACGGGTGGGGAACGATTTCGAAAAGCGACGGTATAACAGAAACAGCAATTACATCTATTGTTGTTGATAAAGACGGAGCGGTGTGGATGTCAACAACATCCGGTGTAACCATTATTACGGATCCGCAACAACCATTGAAGCGCATCAGTAAAGTTTTAAATCCTAATTTGCGAGATCAATACATCACCTGCATTGCGATTGATCCTTTAAATAATAAATGGCTGGGTACGCCGCGGGGTATTTTTGTTCTTTCGCCTGATGGAACAACGCTGCTTAATCAGTACACAGTTGAGAATACGAATGGTAAATTAGTTGACAATAATGTTCTTGCGATTGCGTTTGATATGAAACGAGGTATAGCATATTTCGGTACGGAAAAAGGATTATCGAGTATGGAAATTGCGGCAACGGCATCAGTTGAAAAATATGCAACAATTGAAGTTGCACCCAACCCGTTTCTTATTCCCAATTCCGGCTCGGTTATGATTCGCGGACTTGTTGATGATTCAATGGTGAAAGTGTTGACGATTAACGGTACGCTTGTCAATCAATTTTCTGCTCAAGGCGGCGGACGCGCGTTTTGGAATGGAAAAAAATCCAACGGCGAATATGTTGCCAGCGGTATTTATTTATTTGTTGTGTACACACAAAATGGGAGTCAAGTAGCCGCAGCGAAAGTTGCAGTGATACGAAAATAACAGGCGCTGTTCGAGAAACAATGTTGTTGTACAGAAGAAGATATTGTTAACAAGTAACCCGCTCTATTCCAAATAATTTTTTTGGAAGAATGTCGTTTTTGGAAAACAAAAGTTATGGCGATGAATTTTTTTCAAGATGTGTACGCGCCGGCAAACGCACATACTTTTTCGATGTAAAATCAACAAAGTCGGAAAAAGATTTTTACATCACTATTACCGAGAGCAAAAAAATCGGTGAAGATGAATTTAAGAAACATTAAATCTTTTGTAACTCCTAAGTAACTCGTTGTAACCTCAAATAAATCAAGAGGTTAAAAATTGAAAATTTCGAGTTACTTTCTTTGAAAAAAATTCGCCGAAGGCGTACTGAACGCGCTACTCAGCGGTTAGAAAAAATAGAACATTCGCCGCGGCGAAACACGGATTTGACTGATACACACTGATAAATTGGACTACTGATAGAGGAAACGTCTTCTTCTGCAACAGATGCAGCGGTTGCTTCTGAAAATGTATTGTAGAGACAAACAATGTATTTTAATAACTGATGTTACGCAGAAAACCAGATTTGTGGCACCATTAGAAGCCCCGATTCGCCGCGGCGAATCGGGGTTGTGAAATACACTCCACCTTTACGGGCTTTAGCCCAACAACATCTTATTAATGGGTTAAAACCCAAAATATTTTTGGAAAATTTCCTTACCCCGTACTTGAGCCGAAGGCTCATCAGCCTCTGGCTGAGAAGCACGGGGCTATTATGTTCGCCGCGGCGAATTTCTGCAATAAAGTGTTTTTGCGTAACATCAGTTAGTGCGTGAGGCTCTTTCAATTTTTTAGAAAGAGCTTTTCTTTTTTGAAATAACATGACGGCTTACACAATACCATATCGAAGTATCGTTCTCTCTTGTATGCTTGGTGTATTTCTGTGTATGGTTTTACAACATAAAAATTATACACCCGACGATACATTTATTTATTTGCACTATAGCACCAAGATTGCGCATGGCTTCGGATTTTCATTCAACGGTAACACACCAAGTTATGGTGTAACAGGACCGTTGTGGGCATTACTGCTTTCCGCCGGTTCATTGCTCGGCAGCAATATCTATTGGTACGCAAAAGCACTTGATCTTGTATTTGCATTAGCTGCTATTCTTGTCTTTGCTGTCGTGGCTCATAAAATTTTACGCGATGATTTCTTTACTCTTTTTGCAGTGTTCGCATTTATTACGGATGCATGGTGGTTGCGATGGTGTGGTGCCGGCATGGAAACTTCATGTTCGGTATTTTTAGTGATGCTCTCTCTACTATATCTGCTGAAAGAAAAAAATGTTACCGCCTCATGTGTAATAGGTTTACTCTCACTCATCCGCCCCGAAGGTGTTTTATTTTTTACGATAGTACTTTTGTATGTCGTTTTTCTCACCCAAATAAAAAAACGATTTCGCGCAAGTATAAAAATGATTTTGCCTTTTGCAGCGAGTGTTGTGCCATGGTTGGTATTTTCTTTCTATCACTTCGGGACAATGATCCCTAATACGCTGGCAGGAAAATCTGCACATAGCTATTCGCTCACACAATTTTTTACAGCAAGTATAGACATCCTTAAAATAATCGGTGCAACAAACGGCGTATTTATTTTCACAGCAATTGCAGGTGTCATTGTATTATTAATTCAGGAGAAAGTACATTTTCGGAATGTTCATTGTGTTCCAGCTATGTGGTGTATTGCATTGCCGATTGCATACGCTGCAAAAGATGTTCAGGTAGTATCGCGCTATCTTTTGCTGATTACACCGTTTGTAATTGTGTATGGTGCTTGGGCATTGAAATATAGTATTCAGCAAATTGCACTAAGTGCCAGAAGCAAAAAAATAATTTTTGTTCTTGTTATTACTGTTACCGTTGCAGTAAATCAATTCGTGTATTGGGAAAAAGTTTTGCCACACACTGCGGCATTTTCGCAGGGAGTGGAGAACGCTTTGTTTCCGATAGCAGAATGGCTGCGTGATAATTCTGATTCGTCTGCAACCGTTGTCGCTCCCGATGTTGGTGTGCTCGGATTTATTTCACAACGTGCAGTATATGATCCTGCAGGATTGATTGTACCGGAGATGAAAAAAGCTTTTCATGGAATTTCGTACGAAGAAGGCATGAGAACAAAAGTGTACGAAAATGTTTTAAAACCGGATTATATTATTGAACGAAATATCGTGCCTGCACGGCTTGCTTCTGCTTCACTGGAAACAATAATGGTAAAAAAATTTTATGGATTAGGAATTTCTGCGCCTCATCCAACCTATTATACACTCTACAGAGTTAAAAAATAATTAGTTCCCACTGAAAAAGTCATTGCGAGCGAGTGTTTTTTATGAGCGAAGCAATCTTTTCTTCAAATTTTTAAGATTGTGCCGAAGGCATTCCTTTGGAACTTCGGCAAAAAAACGCCTCGCAATGACGCACAAAGAGTATTTCAGTGAGAACTAATTAGTTGTTTGAAATAATTATTGCAAGCTCAATTCCCCACAACGTCAACAATCCAAGAGTGCAAAAGATAATAGCTATAATTTTACGTTTGCTTATTAATCGTACCTGCGCTCGGTTGTGATACAAATGTACACACCATAAAACAAAAAAAGGAAGCGCAGGAAAATTGTATCGCGACATCGTGAAATACATAAGGTGTAATAGTATCCACAAAAGAAAGCTACAAAGAAAAAGATTGTGAGTGCTTTCCTTCCTGTTGTATGCTGCAATAAACCCCGCTGTACCGCAGAGCAGATAGAGCATATATTGAGCATTAAACAGAAACAACATCCACAAAGAAGATTGATGTGCTTTATCTTTATATGAACTGTTCGAAGGAAATCCTTCTGTTGTCTTGTGCAATGCGATGACCAGCGGAGTTTGCGATGAAAAAAAATAACCTAACTTTTTTATCAAAAGTACAGCTTCTTTTTTCGGCTCAGTGCGAATGAATTGCCATCCAAGTTGATATCCTGCATTACTTCGCTCAATTTCATTCGTAATAATATCTAACGGATTAATTTTGGGAATTTTATATGAGCCGTTTGCTTCTTCATTATGTCCAATCCAAAAATTTACGCCTCCATTTGTAGAAATCAATGGTTTGCCAAAGACTAAAACATTTCTTACGACCCAGGGCGATACAACTAAAATTATTCCGAGAATACATTGAAAGCCATAACGGAGTAATTGTTTTTTTTGTGGAAGCCGAATTTTTGCAAACATCATAATCGGCAGAATGAACAACGCAGATTGTGGTTTTGTTAAAATTGTGCATCCAAACAATACGCCCAGCAGCAAAGGTTTTTGCTTTCCAGAAAAGCTATTGGAAGAAAGGAGCAAAACCATTCCCAGTGCAATTGCAGTGAACAATGATTCCGATAATAAAAAAACTGATTGCACAATGCTGACTGGAAAAAAAGCCCATAACACAGCAGCCCAAATGCCTGCGTGTTCAGAAATAAATTTTCTGCCGAGTGCAAAGAGTAAAAGACAGTTTATTGTTTCTAAAAAAGCCTGCGCTACTCTTGCAGATGTTTCTGATTGCGAAATGGTAAGCACGGCTGAAAGAAAAAATGAATACGCGGGCGGTCTGTAGGCAGTGATTGTGTTTTCAAACGAATACTGATGATGTTGGGCAAGATTTGTTGCTAACGAATAATATTCGAGCGAATCAGATTGCAGCGGCATGCGCGTTGCTGCTGCAACATAGAGGCGCAGAAGAAATGCAACAAGCAGCACAATCAATAATCGAGTTTGAATAGAATGACTTTTCATACATGTCAGTTAAAATACACAACACGAAGAACTGAATCCACAAAATCTTGACTCTCTTTTTCGGAATCACTATATTAATTGCACATTTTTCAATTTTGAGTGCATTTTTTGATATGACAACGTGTTATTCCTTTATTTTGAGCTGTTGAACGTATGGAAATTAGTATCTCCAAGCTTCCCGAAGGAACGCACGTTTATACACTCGTAAAAAGTTGTGCGGAAATAGGGCTGGAAAGTCTTTTTTCAGGCGATGCAACAGCCGGCGTTGAGCTTGAAAAAACTGCAAATCAGATATTGTTACGCGTTGAAGTTTCTGCGCTGGGCAATTTTGTTTGCGATCGTTGTGCTTCTGATTTCAAAAAAGAAATACAAACAACATTTCATTCTGCGTACGTCCGGAATGCAAAAGATCATACCGGTCTTGAAGGTGAAGATTTTTACATCATAGCGGAAGGTAAAAATGTTATTGATATTTCCGCAGATGTAAAAGAGTATATTGCATTAGCGGTTCCGTACAAGCGGTTGTGCAAAAATGATTGTGCAGGATTGTGTTCAGTGTGTGGAATAAATCTGAATGAAGAACAGTGCAATTGTAATACCATGCAGAAAATTGACCCACGATGGAACGCACTGCGAGAAATGCTCGACAGTCCGGTAAAAAAGAATTTGAATTAATATTAACTTCGTTTATTTAGTAAGGAAATAATACAATGCCAAATCCGAAACGACGTCATTCCAAAACACGCGGAAGAAAACGCCGAACACATTATAAAGCAGTTGCCTCATCAACTATCGAATGTCCGAATTGCCACGAAATGAAGCTGCAACATCGTGCGTGCCCAAGCTGTGGATTTTACAATGGCCGTTCGCTCTTCGTTCCGAAGCAAGCGTAATACAGTGTACAAAAAGATGAATTAAGAATTATGAAGTATGGTGCCAACCGTTTTTTGTAATTCTTAATTTTTTTTATTCACTAAATCTCACACATGTGAACTCGCCAACACAACAACTTCGAATTGCGCTCGATGCGATGGGCGGAGATTTTGCGCCTGCCAGCGAAGTGCAAGGAGCTGTTGAAGCGTTACAACAATGCAACAATCGCTTTCACGTTGTCCTCATTGGAAAAGAAAATGCAATTCGTGAAGAATTGCGCAAACACAAAGGTGAAGGGTTTAATCTTTCCGTTGTACCGGCAACTGAAGTGATTGATATGCACGACTCTCCGGTTGTTGCACTCAAACAAAAACCAAATTCGTCGTTGGTTATTGGAATGAATCTTCACAAAGAAAAAAAAGTTGATGCATTCGTCAGCGCGGGAAATACCGGTGCAGTAACGGCGGCATCAACACTAATTTTGGGAAGAATTCCCGGTGTCAGTCGTCCGGCAGTGGCAGCAATTTTTCCTTCTGAAAGCGGACCAACATTAATTCTTGATGCAGGTGCTGTAACCGATGCGAAGCCGCATTATTTATTTGAGTTTGGTGTGATGGGAAGTATTTATTCCGAGTATGTATTCAAGAAAAAAAATCCGCGTGTTGGTTTGTTGAACATTGGCGAAGAAGAAACAAAAGGCGACGAGTGTGCGAAAGAAGCGTATAAAATTTTTACTGAACGCAAAGGGTCGATGAATTTCATCGGCAATGTTGAAGGGCGCGATTTGCTGAAAGGAAATGTTGATGTTGCGGTGTGCGATGGTTTTACCGGAAATATTTTGCTGAAGTTCGCCGAAAGTATCCCCGGATTTTTAAAAGCGCAATTCAAAAATTATGCGGAAGAAAGCTTTCTCAAAAAACTTTTCATCGGCGTAATGCGTTCGCCGCTGCGCGAAGTGTTTAAGCAATTAGACTATACGGAACATGGCGGCGCACCGCTTCTTGGTGTAAACGGCGTAACAATTATTGGACACGGAAGTTCTCCGGCAAAAGCCATAAAAAATATGTTGTTTCGTGCGGAAGAAGTTGTGCTGCAAAAAGTAAATCAACAGATTCAAGAAAAAATTCAACAATCTCAACAATCTCAATAATAAGGAAAGTAAACGGAAAATCTGTTTAGTCTTAAAGACTCAGCAGATTTTTTTTGAAAGAATATGAGTACAATTCGAGCAGCAATTACAGCGGTTGGTCACTATGTTCCGGAAAAAGTGTTGACCAATCTTGAATTAGAAAAAATGGTGAACACAAATGATGAATGGATTCGCACACGAACAGGAATTAGCGAACGACGCGTCTTGGAACATGGCGGAACATCTGATATGGGCGTGAAAGCCACGGAGATGCTGTTGAAAAATCGCGGCATTAGCGCGGAAGAAATAGATGTGATTATTTTCGCCACCGTTACACCCGACATGTTTTTCCCGGCAACAGCATGTGTGCTTCAACAAAAAATTGGTGCAAAGAACGCATGGGGCTTCGATGTGTCTGCGGCATGTTCAGGATTTGTGTATGCAATAACACTTGGTTCACAATTGGTTGAAACCGGTGCATATAAAAAAGTTCTCGTCATTGGTGCGGATAAAATGAGCGCAATTCTCGATTACACAGACCGCAACACATGTATTTTATTCGGCGATGGCGCCGGTGCGGTGCTTCTTGAACCAAGCAACGATCCGAATGTTGGAGTACTTGATCACAAATTATATTCTGATGGAAACGGCGGCGAACATCTTTATATGAAAGGCGGCGGAAGTTTAAATCCGCCAACGCACGAAACGATTGATAAAAAACTGCACTATATCTATCAAGATGGAAAAGCAATTTTTAAAGTTGCCATAATTGGAATGGCAGATGTTTCTGCTGAAGTTATGCACCGCAATAATTTAACCGGTGCCGATATTGATTGGCTTGTTCCTCATCAGGCAAACTTGCGCATTATTGATGCAACTGCCAGACGTATGGAATTAGATGAGTCAAAAGTGATGATCAATATCAGCAAATATGGCAACACCACAGCGGCAACAATTCCGCTTGCACTTTCAGAATGGTGGCATGCTGGCAAAGTGAAAAAAGGACAGAATCTTATTTTGTCAAGCTTCGGCGCGGGCTACACATGGGGCGCGGTGTACGTGAAGTGGGCGTACTAAAATAGTTAAAAGTAAAAATTGCAAAGTTAAAACTCGAAAGACATCCACACAATTAATTTTAAAACTAAAGTTACGCAAATGCATGATTGAATCGGTTTTTATGTCGTTCCTACGGAGCTTGAATACAGATGGGTCATTCGTTCTACAAATATTTCGTCCCTTCGGGACTATAAACCAATGATCTTTGATGGAATAGCACATATTTCCAAAGCTCCGCTAGGAGCGAAATATTTGTAACAACGTACAAGCATCAACAGTCAAGCCCCAGAGGGGCGACATATTATTCTCTCTTTGCAATTTGAATTTTACATTTTGAACTTATGACGGCGTACGTTTTTCCGGGACAAGGATCCCAATATGTTGGGATGGGAAAAGATGTATGCGAGCAGTATCCGCAAGCAAAAGAATTATTTGCGCGCGCGGATGAATTGCTCGGCGTTTCGCTTTCCAAAATTTGTTTTGAAGGACCGGAAGAGGAATTAAAGCAAACGAAGAATACGCAGCCGGCAATTTTTCTTCACAGTGTTGCCGTGTGGAATCTTTTACAGCCGATTGATGCCGCGATGCTCGCCGGACATTCGCTCGGTGAATATTCCGCGCTTGTTGCAAGCGGCGCGCTCTCGTTTGATTCTGCAATACAACTTGTTCGCTTGCGCGGTGAGTTAATGCAGAAAGCCGGAGAAGAAAATCCCGGAACAATGGCAGCAGTGGTTGGTCTCGATCCAAATATCGTAACAGAAGTGTGCGTTGCAGCTTCATCCGCAGGAATTGTGCAGCCGGCAAATTTTAATTCGCCGGGGCAAATTGTTATTTCCGGATCAATGAACGGCGTGCGCAAAGCAATGGAACTTGCAAAGGAGCGCGGCGCAAAATTGGTGAAAGAACTTGTTGTGAGCGGCGCATTTCATTCTCCGCTCATGCAATCGGCACAAGATAAATTAAAGGAAGCGTTGGATGCAACAGAAATCCGCGATGCAAAAATTCCTGTCTATGCAAATGTAACGGCGCAACCTGTTGTGAATGCAAATGAGATTCGCACATTGCTGTTCGAACAAGTTACAAATCCTGTGCGATGGGAAGAATCTGTGCAGAACATGTCTGCAAGCGGTGCACTGAAATTTATTGAAGTTGGTCCGGGCAAGGTATTGCAAGGATTAGTGAAGCGCATTGCACCAAACGTGCAAGTGGAAGGTGTTGATACAGCAGCAGAAGTTGCTATAAAGAAAGGATGAAGCAATGAGTAACGAAATTATTTTTCTCGTCGAAGAATCACCTGAAGGTGGTTTTACTGCTCGTGCGTTAGGCGAATCAATTTTTACTGAAGCCGATACGATGGATGAATTGCGAAGAATGATTAAGGATGCAGTTCAATGTCATTTTGAAGAAGGAAACACTCCGAAAGTTATTCGACTTCATTTTGTAAAAGAAGAAACGATCGCTGTATGAAATTGCCGCGTGATGTATCGGGAAGTGAACTTGCGAAAAAGCTAAACTGTTTGGCTACGAAATAACTCGACAGGCCGGTAGTCATCAAATATTTTGAATGTGATGAGCGATTTACAAATTGGAAAATATAAAATAGATCCCGTTCTTTTTGAAAAAGGTTTTGCCAAAGGATGCGGACCGTACGAATGTCAGACAACTTGTTGCTCATCCGGTGTATGGGTTGATGTGAAAGAGTGCGATGTTGTTCTTTCCTATAAAGAACAGATAAAAAAATACATGGATGATTCGCAGACAACCGACGATTCGAAATGGTTTGATGCGGAAGAAATTGAAGATCATGATTTTGAATCTGCCAGAGCAATCGGCACAGCGGTATTCAATAACAAATGTACATTCCTGAAAAAAAGCGGACAGTGCAGCATTCAACTGTTCAGCGGCGAAGAACTTGGCGACCGTTGGAAAATAAAACCATTCTATTGCATCGCGTTTCCTATTACCGTTGTGGATGGATTGCTTACGTTTGATGATTATCAACAAGACAATGCGAAGTGCTGCTCGATTGTAAGTGAAGGTAAAGAAAATACGCTTGTTGATTCGTGCAAAGATGAATTAGTGTTTATGCTGGGCGAAGAGGACTATAAAAAATTGCAACATTACCAAGTTGCAGAATTATCGAAAATGAATTTGTAACTAATATGTTCATCTATTTTTTAAATGACAATGACAAACTATAATCTTTCTGGAAAAATTGCTCTTGTAACCGGCGGCTCGCGCGGCATCGGAAAATCTATTGTTAGCGCATTGGCGCATTCGGGAGCGGATGTTGCATTTACTTACCGCAGTCGAGTTGAAGAAGCGAATGCATTAGTTGCCGAAGTGCAAGCATTGGGAAGAAAAGCCGTTGCATTTCAATCCAATGCTGCCGACACTACACAATCAAATGAAGTAGTGCAAAACGTCATTCAGCAATTTGGCCGCTTGGATATTTTGGTGAATAATGCCGGCATCACAAAAGATGGATTGCTGATGCGCATGAGCGAACAAGATTGGGATGATGTTATTCAGACAAACTTAAAAAGTGTTTTCAATTTTACAAAAGCTGTTTGCCGGCAAATGATGAGCCAGCATGCGGGCAAAATTATCAACATTTCTTCAATCGTTGGCGTTACAGGAAATGCAGGACAAGCAAATTACGCAGCATCGAAAGCGGGAGTTATCGGTTTTACAAAATCTATTGCAAAAGAACTCTCTTCTCGCAATATTCAAGTGAACGCAATCGCTCCCGGATTTATCGAAACAGAGATGACAGAAAAGTTGAATGAGAAGCAAAAAGAAGCTATCTTGAGCATCATTCCGTTGAAGCGCATCGCTACACCGGAAGAAATTGCAAGTGTTGTCTGTTTTCTCGCTTCATCGGATTCAAACTACATCACGGGACAAACGCTGAATGTAGATGGTGGTATGGCAATGTAAATCAATTAACGTTTTATTAAATAACGCCGAAGGCATCCCTTCGGGACAATTATCAATTTTGTAAGGAGATACTACAATGGCAGATGTGGCCGCAAAGGTAAAAGAAATTATTGTAAACAAGCTGGGTGTAGACGCAGCTCAAATTACTGACACAGCTTCCTTCACCAACGATCTTGGTGCAGATTCGCTTGATACAGTAGAATTGGTTATGGAATTCGAAAAAGCATTCGGCTTAACAATTCCCGATGAAGCGGCAGAAAAAATCGGCACAGTTGGCGACGCAATAAAATATATTCAAGCAAACGTAAAATAATTTTTAAGTGTTGCAGAATTGCAAATTGCTGAAGTACACCACAAGGTAATTTTGCAATTCTGCCACGCTGTACGTGATGGCGTAAAGCGCCACAGTGTGTAATTTTTTTATAGGATTTTTATGGCATTTAACGGAAATGCTCGGCGTGTTGTTGTTACGGGTTTAGGAGCTGTTACGCCAATCGGATTAACGGTAGAAGAATTTTGGAACAATGCACTTGCAGGAAAAAGCGGTGCGGCACCGATTACGTACTTCGATGCATCGGACTATGACACAAAGTTTGCCTGTGAGTTGAAAAATTTTGATCCGCACAACTATATGGATCGCAAACTTGCACAGCGTGTCGATCCGTTTGCACAATACGCACTCGCGGCAGCCGATGAAGCGGTGAAAGATTCCGGATTAGATTTCTCGAAAGAAAACGGTGAACGAATTGGTGTTGTGTTTGGTTCGGGCATTGGCGGTATGACCACATTTCAGAAACAAGCAGAGACACTCTTCGAATCAAAAGGACCACATCGTATCAGTCCGTTCTTCATTCCGATGATGATTTCAGATATTGCGGCGGGACGCATTTCGATGAAATATAAAATGAAAGGTCCTAACTATGCAACAACATCGGCGTGCGCAACTGCTTCGCATGCAATTGGTGATGCGTTCATTCTTATTCAACGCGGCGATGCGGATGTGATGTTGACCGGCGGTTCGGAAGCGGGAATTAATCCGATGGGTATCGGTGGTTTTAATTCGATGAGAGCGCTCTCAACACGCAACGATGCGCCGGAGAAAGCAAGTCGTCCGTTTGATAAAGAGCGCGATGGTTTTGTGATGGGCGAAGGCGGCGGTGTCTTAATTTTGGAAGAACTTGAACGCGCAAAAGCACGCGGCGCAAAAATTTATGCCGAAATTTCCGGCATCGGTTTTACGGCAGACGCACATCATATTACCGATCCGGCACCGGGCGGCGAAGGCGCGGTTCGTTCGATGCGTGCGGCGATTCGTGATGCAGGTGTGCAGCCGAGTGATGTTGATTATATCAATGCACACGGAACATCAACTTATGCAAATGATAAAAACGAAACTGCGGCTATCAAAACAGTGTTCGGCGATCATGCAAAAAAATTGGCAATCAATTCAACAAAGTCGCTCATTGGACATTTGCTCGGCGCCGCCGGTGCAACGGGCGCAATTGCAACAATCAAAAGTATTGTTGATGATGCAATTCATCCGACAATTAATCACACAACTCCTGATCCAGATTGCGATTTGAATTACGTACCGAACACCGCAATTAAAAAAACAGTAACTATTGCTCTCTGCAATACATTCGGTTTTGGCGGACATAACGCTACATTGTTATTTAAAAAATATTCCAGCAAATAAAAGTATAGAGAGCAGCCGCGGGCGCACCTGCGATTGTTCTCTATGTGTGAACTCAGATTCCGAGGCAGTTTGGGTGTGAGCAGATTTCTTCTTCAGTTACAAAACTATTTGTATGTTCTCTTTCCATGTACCGCACCGGGAAAACTCTCTCCGCTCTATTCTAAAATTAACTGGAAGCAATTAGAAGCAGCATTGAACTACACAATCAAAAAGAAAGATTTTTTTGTTCAAGCATTGCTGCACCGTTCGTATCTTCAATTTATTGAAGACATGCATTGCCAATCGAACGAACGGTACGAATTTGTAGGCGATGCCGTTTTAAATTTAGTTGTTGCTGAATTTTTGCACAATTCATTTCTGAAGGCGGAAGAGGGAGAGTTGACTGTACTGCGTTCAAAGTTGGTGAATCGTAAAGCACTGGTGTATTATGCAAGAGAAATTGATTTGCTGCGCTTTCTCTTGATGAATCCGAATCCATCATTTGCCGGTGAAAAAGGAATTGAAACAATCATCGCCGATGCGTACGAAGCAATGATTGCGGCAATCTATCAAGATGGCGGATTGAATGCTGCGCGAATATTTATTGAACGTCAATTAACAAGCGCGCTGAACAAAGGGTACCTTCAGAGCAGTGATAATAATTTTAAAAGTGAATTGCTTGAACTTTCGCAGGCGCAGGGGAAAGGTGTTCCGCGTTACTCTATTATCAGAGAAGAAGGACCTGACCACGACAGGACATTTACCATTGAAGTATTTGTGGAAAATCATGCGCTGGGTGCCGGCGTAGGAAAAAATAAAAAAGAGGCGGAACAAGCCGCTGCAGAACAAGCGTTGCAAAAACTTAAGGGCATCTCTAAAAACCTTCAAGGTTTATTTTGATCAAATTTTGTGATGTTACAATTTTATGTACATCGCAAAAATAAAAACCTTGAAGGTTTCGTAACATCAGTCACTAATTTTTTTTGTCCGCTATTTTTTTCTCTCTTAAATAATTTCCAATGAAAATTTCTCTCGAACCAACCGAACACTTTCAACAACGCCATATCGGACCGAATGCAGAAGAGACACAACGCATGGTGGATGCGATTGGCGTTCAGTCGCTTGACGCATTGATAGACAAAACCGTACCGCCGCATATTCGCTTGCAGCAACCGATGGATCTTTCTCCGGCGATGAGCGAGTTTGATGTGCTGCGTCATCTGAAATTGATCGCGCAAAAAAATCAACTATTTTCTTCGTACATCGGAATGGGATACTACGGCACAATTACGCCGGCTGTAATCCTTCGAAATATTTTAGAGAATCCGGGTTGGTACACGCAATACACTCCATATCAGGCAGAAATTGCGCAAGGACGTTTGGAAGCGCTGCTAAATTTTCAAACGATGATTATTGATTTAACAGGAATGGAAATCGCCAACGCATCATTGCTTGATGAAGCCACTGCTGCGGCAGAAGCAATGGCGATGTTGCACGCTTCGCACAGCGATAAAAAGAGAAATCTGTTTTTTGTTTCGCAGGAATGTTTTCCGCAAACAATTGATGTGCTGAAAACACGTGCGACACCGCTTGGCATTGAATTGTTGATCGGAGATCATCGCACACTACAGTTCAGCGAAAAAGTATTCGGCGCGATTGTTCAATATCCTGCCGGCGAAGGTGCAATTTATGATTACAAAGAATTTTGTACGCAAGCAAAAACGAATAATGTTTTTGTCGCTGTTGCTGCAGATTTACTTTCATTAACACTGCTTACGCCGCCGGGAGAATTTGGCGCTGATGTGGTTGTTGGCAGTGCGCAACGGTTTGGTGTGCCGATGGGATACGGCGGACCACATGCCGCGTTTTTTGCAACCAAAGATGAATTCAAACGGCACATGCCCGGACGTATCATCGGTGTTTCCATTGATGCAAACGGCAACACGGTTTATCGCATGGCATTGCAAACGCGCGAACAACATATCCGCAGAGAGAAAGCGACGAGCAACATTTGTACGTCGCAAGTGCTTCTTGCAATTATGGCAAGCATGTATGGTGTGTATCACGGTCAGAATGGATTGAAAAAGATTGCAACAAAAATTCATGGCGTAACAAAAGTGCTTGCACTTGGTTTGCAAAAATTAGGATTCGTTCAAACGAACGAGGCATACTTTGATACATTGAACATTGAATCTGGAAATCTCACCTCTGCAATTCGTGCGAAAGCGATACAAGAAAAAATTAACATGCGGTATTTTGAAAACGGCATCGGCATTTCGTTGGACGAAACAACTTCGCTTGCTGATGTTGAACGACTGCTCGGTGTTTTTGCATCAGCAAAAAATACGCTACTGTCGAAAAGTGATGTGCAAGTATTCACAAAAAATCTTTCGCTCGATTGGAAAGAACATGTAGTGCGCAAAAGTTCTTTCATGACGCATCCTGTGTTCAATCGCTATTATTCCGAAACAGAAATGTTGCGCTACATTCATACGTTGGAAACGAAAGATTTATCGCTTAACTATTCGATGATCGGTCTCGGCTCGTGCACGATGAAATTAAATGCAACTACGGAAATGATTCCGGTAACATGGAACGAGTTTAGCGCGCTGCATCCGTTCGTGCCGAAGGAACAAGCGGCAGGATATCACCAAATGTTCGATGAACTGACACATGATTTAAAAGAAATTACCGGATTCGCCGGAGTTTCATTGCAGCCCAATGCCGGTGCGCAAGGAGAATATGCGGGACTGATGGTGATTCGTCAATACTTCAAAAATAAAAATGAATCGCATCGCACAGTTGCACTTATTCCTTCATCAGCTCACGGGACAAATCCTGCCAGCGCGGTGATGGCGGGAATGAACGTCATCGTTGTGAAGTGCGACGACCATGGCAATATTGATATTGCTGATTTGAAAGTGAAAGCTGAACAACACAAACAAACGCTTGCGTGTTTGATGGTAACGTATCCTTCAACGCACGGTGTGTTTGAAGAAAGTATTCGCGAAATGTGCGACATCATTCATGCAAACGGCGGGCAAGTGTACATGGATGGTGCGAATATGAATGCGCAAGTTGGTTTAACATCGCCTGCGAACATTGGTGCTGATGTATGCCATTTAAATTTGCACAAAACATTTTGCATTCCGCACGGCGGCGGTGGTCCGGGTATGGGACCGATTTGTGTTGCGAAACATCTTGTTCCATTTTTACCGGGTCATGCTGTTGTTTCTCTCGGAAGCAAAGATGCGATCAGCGCCGTTTCCGCTGCGCCGTGGGGAAGCGCGAGCATCTTGATGATTTCGTACGTGTACATTAAAATGATAGGCGCGAACGGATTGACAGATGCGACCAAGTATGCAATTCTCAATGCAAATTATATTAAGGCAAGACTCGAAAAAGAATTCGATATTTTATATGTCGGCAAAAATGGAACAGTTGCGCATGAAATGATTGTTGATATGCGGAAATTTAAAACGAGCGCCGGTATTGAAGTGGAAGATATTGCGAAGCGCCTGATGGATTATGGATTTCACGCGCCAACCGTGTCGTTCCCTGTTGCCGGCACATTAATGATTGAACCGACTGAAAGTGAATCGCTTAACGAACTTGATAAATTTTGCGACGCGCTGATTTCAATTAAGAAAGAAATTTTGGAAATTGAAAATGGTTCTGCAGATAAAACAGATAATGTTTTGAAAAATGCGCCGCACACAGCAAGCGTAGTTGTCAGCGATGAATGGAAACATCCATATTCACGAGAGAAGGCAGCGTTCCCCGTTGCATCACTTCGAACAAATAAATTCTGGCCTAGTGTCGGACGAATAAATAATACTTATGGTGATAGACAATTGGTGTGTAGTTGTCCGCCGGTTTCATCGTATGAAAAGTAAAAAATATTGTAATTGCTCAGTGAAAACAACCCCACCCTTTATCCCTCCCCTTTTAGGGGAGGGAATTTTCTCCCCTAGTGCCGAAGGCATCCCTTCGGGAAAAGGGGGAGAAGCAAAGAGGGGGTGATTCGCCGCGGCGAACGATTTTTTAATTTGACACGTTGAGTAGTTACAAAATATTATTGTATAGTCATGCGATCCGTTTTATGACGAAGTGCTGCTGTGCGGCATACAGTACAGTTAGACAATCTTCTACGTTGAGAGAGAAATATGCTGACTACTGACGACGAAATTAAAAAACTTCTTTCTGAAACAAAAACGATTGCAGTCGTTGGCGCTTCACCAAAACCGTGGCGCGACAGCGGCGCCATTGCCGAATTTCTTATGCAGAAGGGTTACACTGTTTTTCCTGTGAATCCGAAGTACAAAGAAATTTTTGGTACACAATGCTATCCGGACTTAAAAAGCATTGCTGCAAAAATTGATATCGTTGATATTTTCCGTAACCCCGATGAAGTGGATGAGGTGATTGATGATGCAATTGCCATCGGCGCAAAAGCAGTGTGGATGCAGTTGGGCGTTGTGAATGAATCTGCTGCTGAAAAAGCAGAGCGTGCCGGTCTTACTGTTGTGATGAATAAATGTATTGCCGTCGAATATCGCGCAGTGATGAAATAAAAATTGTATTAACTGATGTTACGCAGAGAGTGTTTTAACCACAGATAACACAGATTATTACGGAAAAACACGGATAACGATCTGTGAATATTCGTTTTTTTCCGTGTTATTCGTGGTGAATGTTTTCTTCCATGTTTTTTTGTGTAACATCAGTTATCAACACACTTTTTGTATTTTCTTTTGCGCACCACGTATCTTATTGGGAGTAGATCTACATGAAAAAATATTTTCTTTATTCACTTATATTTTTGATGAACACCATGAACACATATTCACAATTTTCTCACACTCTCTATTCTACGTACGAATCATATAAAGACAATCGCATTACAACGAACAAATTTAAACATGCCGATTTAACGGCATGGATAGATTCGTATAAACAAAATTTAGCCGGAATTCTTTCCGTTGAAAAAATTGGTGAATCATCCGAAGGGCGCTCTATTAATTTGCTGACGCTCGGCACAGGCAAAACAAAAGTATTCATGTGGTCGCAAATGCACGGCGATGAAGCGACGGCAACGATGGGTTTGATGGATATGCTTTCGTATATCAATGCACATAAATCGTCGCCGGAAGTACAGAAAATTTTATCGGAACTGACGCTGCTCATTATTCCAATGTTGAATCCTGACGGCGCCGAACGATGGACGCGCCGCACAGCGCAAGGGATTGATATGAACCGCGATGCGGTGAGCCTGCAAACGCCGGAAGCTCGTCTTTTAAAATCTATTCGTGATACATATAATCCGGAAATCGGATTTAACTTGCACGATCAAGACCCGCGTTATTCAACAGGCGAAGGAGGAAAAGTTTCAACCATTGCATTGCTTGCACCATCATTCGATTATGCCAAAACGGATAATGCTGTTCGTCTTCGCGCAAAAAAAATTACAGCGGAACTTGTCGGCATATTAAAGCCATTTATTCCTGAAAATATTTCCCGCTATGATGATGCGTTTGAACCGCGTGCGTTTGGTGATAATGTGCAGAAGTGGGGAACGAGTACAATTCTTATCGAGTCGGGCGGCTGGTATAACGATCCGGCAAAGATGTACATCCGCAAATTAAATTGTGTGATGTTTCTTGCTGCGCTGCATTCGATTGCAACACGCGCGTACGAACAGACACCCATTAGTGAATATGAAAAACTTCCGCTTAACGCAAAGACGTTGTTTGATCTTCTCATTCACAACGCAACGATTACTTTTGCAAACGGCACTGCACCTCTTGTTGCAGATATTGCAATTAATTATGAACAAGATGGTAAGGGAAAGATTATGGATATTGGCGACTTACGTGTTTTTACAGCGCACGAAAATATTTCTGCCGAAGGGAAAAAATTAGAAAAAACTTTTATTACCCTTGATACGGTGATTGATATGAATGAGTTGAAAGCGAAGTTGAAATAATGCAATGATTATGTAACCTGTAGTAATTAAAACGCAAACGCTCTCTTTCAAAATATTGAAACTGAGCGTTTGTGTTTTTAAATAGGTTTTTATTATGATGGAAGTAACGTACGAACGGGCATACATAAAGAAAGTGATAAAGGAAGAATTTCCTTCGCTGACAGATACCGCAATTAATGATGCAATTGCGAGTTGCTGTACAAGTATCTCTGCACCGCGACCGCGTAAAGTATTCTGGGAATGTTTGCAGAAAAAACTTGGCGTGGGATAGTAATGTATGTGTTCGTTGTACAAGACCTCACAGGTGATTACTGCGCCTGTGAGGTTTGTTGTTGTACCAAAATTTCGTGCATTGATTTTAGAAAATGTTTGGATTACATTCTACGTAGTTCTCACTGAAATACTCTTTGTGCGTCATTGCGAGGCGTTTTTTGCCGAAGCAATCTTAAAAATTTGAAGAAAAGATTGCTTCGCTCATAAAAAACACTCGCTCGCAATGACTTTTTCAGCGCGAACTACGTAGCAATTGCGAATCCGCAGAGGGTGAATGGTGAAGACCCAAAGGGCAGGCGATCTGCGGATTTGGTTTTAATTAATGATACAATCCATTCATTGCAATTCAAGCCTCGTTTCGTTAATTTTCACGCAATTAATTTACATTTTTTAAATTAAACCCAACTAACTTCGTGCCTACACATTCTGAACTCTCTCAATTTATCTGGCAGACTGCCGATCTTTTACGCGGACCATACAGGCCTCCGCAATACGAACGCGTGATGCTACCTATGACTGTCTTGCGCCGGTTTGATTGTGTGCTTGCCTCAACAAAAGAGAAAGTTCTAAAAGAACATGCAAAAAGAAAAGAGAGCGGTAAACTTAATGAGGATGCTCTCGATAAAATTCTGAACAAAAGTGCGGAACAACGTTTTCATAATCACTCGCCGCTCAATTTTGAAAAACTCAAAGGCGACCCCGATCATATTGAAAAACATCTCACTTCATACATCAAAGGATTTTCAAAAAATGTACGAACGATTTTTGATTACTTTGAATTTGAAAACGAGATTGAGAAAATGCGCGAATCAGATATTCTCTATCCTGTTGTCTTAAAATTTAGTGATTTAGATTTGCATCCCGGCGTTGTTGATAATATTCAGATGGGATTAATTTTTGAAGATCTTATCAGACGGTTTAACGAAGCGGCAAATGAAACAGCCGGAGACCACTTTACACCGAGAGAAGTCATTCGTTTGATGGTGAATTTGTTATTCATTAATGATGATGAGCTTTTGTCTAAACCGGGGACAGTACGAAAACTTCTTGATCCGGCATGCGGAACAGGAGGAATGCTGGCGGAAGCACAAAACTATTTACGCGATCATCATCCACAGGCAAATTTGTATGTATACGGACAGGATTATAATAAACGCGCATTTGCTACCGCTGCCTCCGACATGCTGATAAAACAAGTTGACCACAATACCAACGATGATAACATCCGTTTTGGTGATTCATTAGTCGATGATAAGTTTGAAGGAGAAAAATTCGATTATCTTCTTGCAAATCCTCCATTTGGTGTTGACTGGAAAAGGCAACAAAAAGAAGTTGTACGGGAACATGAGAAACGGCGATGGGACGGAAGATTCGGAGCCGGTGTTCCGCGAGTGAACGATGGCTCGTTATTGTTTTTGCAGCACATGGTTTCAAAATTTGAAGATGTGAATATTAAAGAAAAAAAATATGGTTCACGACTTGCCATTGTTTTTAACGGCTCACCACTTTTTACTGGTGGTGCGGGTTCAGGCGAAAGTGATATACGAAAATGGATTATTGAGAAAGATTATCTCGAAGCAATTATCGCGTTGCCGGAACAGATGTTTTACAACACCGGAATTGGAACATATATTTGGATTGTAACAAACAGAAAAGATGATAAACGCAAAGGCAAAATACAACTTATTGATGCGCGTGCACGCTGGAAACAGATGCGTCGCAGTTTGGGATACAAACGGAGAGAAATTACAGAGGATGATATTGCTACGAGCGTACATGAATTTGGTACATTTGCTGTTACGGAAACTTCAAAAATATTTGATAATGCAGATTTTGGATATACGCGAGTTACCGTAGAGCGACCATTACGTTTAGCATACCAGATGACATTGGATCGTAAATCTCGTTTTCTTGATGCGTTGCCGGAGTTGCTGGATGATGTGCAGGCAATAGATGCACAGATTGGAAGAGAGGTTCAATTAGATTGGAATATTGTTTTGTTAATGATTGAAAATGTTCTGACATCGAGAGAATCAAGATGGAGTGCGAATTGGGCTAAATTATTTCGGGATGTTTTTACTGATAAAAATCCGGATGCCGAACCGGTGCTACAAAAAGAGATTATAAAAAAAAATAAAAAGAAAGAAACTCAAATAATTTATCTTCAAGCGGTATATGAAGCAGACAGCGACTTACGAGATAATGAGAATATTCCATTAAAAGAAAATATCGAAGAATATTTTAAACGCGAAGTATTGCCGCACGTACCAGATGCGTGGATGGATAAAAGTAAAGATAAAATTGGATATGAAATAAACTTTAATAGATATTTTTATAAATATATTACTCCTCGATCATTAAATACAATTGATGTTGAACTAAAAAAAGTTGAAAAAGAAATATTAAGTTTGTTGACAGAGGTAGCGAAGTGAATCTGCAAAGAATGCGTTTAAAATATGTAACATCGTTTGCATATGGAGATGCTTTACCCACAGATAATTCTGGCGACGGTGAGTTTTTGGTCTATGGTTCAAATGGATCGTTTACTCGATTTGGTAAATCAAATACAAGTTCACCTGCTATTATAATTGGCCGTAAAGGATCTTACGGTAAAGTTAATTGGACTTCCGAGCCTTGTTTTGCCTCAGATACAACATTTTTCATTGATAATTCTACAACTAAAAATAATTTACGTTGGATTTATCATGTAATACAAACATTAGAATTAGATCGTAATTCTAATGAAACAGCTGTTCCAGGGTTAAGTCGAGAGACAGCATATGAAAAATATATATTAGTCCCGACGCTTTCTGAACAACAAGCCATTGCAAATTATCTCGACCGTGAAACCGTTCGAATTGATTCACTCATAAACGCCAAAGAACGACAACTCGAATTGTTAGAAGAAAAACGTAGAGCAATAATAACAAATGCTGTTACTCGTGGTATTAATCCCAATGTTAATTATAAAGACTCTGGTATTGAGTGGTTAGGAAAGATTCCGGAACATTGGGAAATGAAGAAGATGAAATATATTGCGTCTTTACAAAGCGGTGATTTCATCTCTCCAGAAGATATTCATGAAGAAGGAGATTATCCTGTTTATGGTGGTAATGGTTTACGAGGATATACAAATTCTTTTTTGTATGAAGGTGATTATGTGCTTATAGGAAGACAAGGAGCACTTTGTGGTAACATAAACTATGCTGACGGGAAATTTTGGGCTTCTGAGCATGCGGTTGTTGTTACGCTGAAAGGTCAACAAAATGTTACTTGGCTGGGAGAACTTCTTCGAATAATGAATTTGAATCAATATTCTCAATCTGCCGCTCAACCTGGGCTTTCGGTAGATGCTATTAAAAATCTTCATATTCCCATACCACCTTATGATGAACAAAATGAAATTGTTTCAGTTCTTAATTTTCAATTGCAAAAAATTGAATCTATTAAAAGAAAAACCGCACAATCAATTGAATTGTTGAACGAACGCCGATCATCATTAATCTCGGAAGCGGTAACAGGAAAGTTGGAGATAAATTAGCTAACTTGTAGCCAAAATAAAAATTGGGTATTTTATAGTTATATGAGTACAGTTGCAATAAATAGAGAACTTATTCGATGGGCGCGCGAGCGTGCCGGACTTACAGTTGATGCTTTAATGGAACGATTTCCTAAGTTTGCGGAGTGGGAAAATGGTAATCTCCAACCAACACTGCGTCAACTTGAAAATCTTGCGAAGAAGACACTAACACCGCTCGGCTTTTTTTTCTTATCTGAGCCTCCGGATGACCGGTTGCCAATTCCTGACTTTCGAACAATAAGAGATCAACCGGTTCTTCGTCCAAGTCCGAATCTCTTAGAAACCGTTCAAATAATGCAGCGAAGACAGAACTGGATGAGAGATTTTCTTATTGAAGAGAAAGAATATCCGTTGTCGTTTGTTGGTTCTGTTACACTTACTACAGGAATAGCCGAAACTGTTGTAAGTATTCGCAGAGTTCTCGGGATGAACGAAGGATGGGCGAATCAATATTCTACATGGACTGAAGCACTGACAGCATTAAGAGAATCGGTGGAACGTGCCGGAATTTTAATTACAATTACCAGTGTTGTTGAGAATAATAATTCCCGTAAACTCGATACGGAAGAATTCCGCGGTTTTATCCTTAAGGATGAATATGCGCCACTTATTTTTATCAATGGGGCAGATTATAAGTCTGCACAAATGTTTACTATTGCGCACGAATTGGGTCATGTTTGGCTCGGTCAAAGTGGTGTATTTAACTTACATGCTTTAGAAGCGATTGATAATGAGGTGGAAAAGTTTTGTAATCATGTAGCAGCAGAGTTTTTAGTTCCGGAAAGAGAATTACGTGCATCTTGGCAACAAGCCATACGCACCGATGATCCTTTTCAAACGCTTGCCCGGCAATTTAAAGTAAGTACGCTCGTCATCGCTCGCCGTGCCATTGATCTCGGTCTTATCACCCGTAATCGTTTCATCGTTTTCTATGAAAATTATTTAAAAGATGAAAGACGCAAGGCGTTGAAAAAATCTGATGGCGGGGATTTTTACAATACTCAAAATGTTCGTGTTGGAAAAAGATTTGCATACGCTGTAATGCGCGCGGCGAAGGAGGGACGTTTACTCTATCGTGAAGCGTATCAACTGACAGGTCTTTATGGAAACACGTTTGATAAATATTCCGAATCGCTTGAATTAAGAAAATAAAAAATGCCAAATCATGAAACATATCTTCTTGACGCAAACGTTTTTATTGAAGCGAAACGCCGTTACTACGCATTTGATCTTTGTCCGGGATTTTGGGACGCATTGATTCTTCATCAAACAAATACACGCCTATGCAGTATAGATCGTGTGAAAAACGAGTTGGAACGTGGAAAAGATGATCTGACTGAGTGGGCAACCTCCATACTGCCTGATACATTTTTCGGAATTACAAACGAAAATGCCGTTGTTAATTGCTTTGCTGAAGTAGTTCGTTGGGTACAAAACCAACAATTTAGTCAGGAAGCAAAAGCCGAATTTGTTAACGGTGTTGATGCGTGGTTAATAGCTTATGCAAAAGCGAAAAAAATGATTCTTGTTACTCACGAAGTTCTTGCTCCGGAAGCGAGAAAGAAAGTTCCTATTCCTAACGTATGTGTGGCATTTAATGTACAGTATCGGGATACTTTTGAAATGCTAAGAAAATTAGAAACTCGTTTTATATTAGAAAACTAGGTACCGCTGGATGAAAAATATTTCAATAAAAGATCAAAAAAAATATTCAATAGAACAATCTTTCATTACGGTATTGATCTTGACAATTGAACGGTACTGTATTCCCGGATATCGTCTTTCGATGCTTGAAATACAAAAGTTAGTTTATTTTTTGCAAGTTATCGGCGAACCGATGAATTTACAATTTGTAAAACATAAATACGGACCGTATGCGGAAAACCTTCAACATTGGTTACAAAGACTTGACGGACATTTTATTTCCGGATATGGTGACAGAACCCGAGAGGCGTTGATACAATTGCTTCCACATGCTGTTGAAGAAGCAAAAGAAATTTTGAAAGACAATGTAACAACCCAGGTACGATTAGAAACAGTAACGGATTTTATTGAAGGTTTTGAAACACCGTACGGACTTGAACTTCTTTCCACTGTGCATTGGCTTGGCGTTGAAGATTCAAAAATAACTTCCGATAGCGATCTTGCTGTAAAAGCTGTTCATGGTTGGAGTGACTATAAGAGAAAAACATTTAAACCTGAACATATCAAAATTGCGTGGAAACGTCTTAATGAATTTTCTTGGTTAAAATCCTATGCCGCAAAATGAAACTGTTCAAACTCCAAACCGATATTCCGAAGCAGCTTTTGAGTCTGTTATTGAATTAGTTTTACTTGATAATGGATTTACTTCAATTGAAAAAAGTTTATATGATGCCGAAAAAGGAATATTTCCAACCGAAGTAATTCAGTTTATTCAATCTACCCAATTCAAAGAATGGTCAAAGCTTGAAGCATTGCATGGAGAAAAAACAGGGGAACAGATAATTTATGACCTCTGCAAATGGATGGATGCGAATGGAAGTCTTGCAACGTTACGCCATGGTTTTAAATGTTATGGAAGAACACTTAGGGTAGCATACTTTAAAGCTGCTCACGGTTTAAATCCGGAACTTGAAGAACGGTATGCCGCAAACCGATTAGGAATTACCCGCCAGTTACACTATAGCACAAGAAATAAAAACTCGCTCGATGTTGTTCTTAGTCTTAATGGAATTCCGATTGCTACTATTGAGTTGAAGAATCCTTTAACTGGTCAAACTGTGGAGAATGCAATCCATCAGTATCGTTTTGACCGCGACCAACACGAACCAATATTTGAATTTAAGAGATGTTCACTTGTGCATTTTGCCGTAGATACTGAATCGGTTTTTATGACAACGAGACTTGCCGGAAGTGCAACGCATTTTATTCCTTTCAATAAAGGTTGCAATGGTGGGGCAGGAAATCCAATTGATCCTCAAGGACGAACATACAAAACAGCTTATCTTTGGGAAGAAGTTTTACAAAAGGATAGTTTGCTTGAACTACTTGCGCGTTTCATCCATTTACAAATTGAAGAAAAACGAACTGACGACGGACGGAAAATAAAAAAAGAAACTTTGATCTTTCCGAGATATCATCAACTTCAGGCAGTTAACTATTTAGTAAATTCTGCAAGAGTAGATGGTCCGGGAAATAATTATTTAATTGAACATTCCGCTGGCAGTGGGAAGAGTAATACCATTGGTTGGCTTGCTCATCGTTTAAGCAATCTTCATACAGACAAGAATGAAAGAGTGTTTGATAGTGTCGTTGTTGTCACTGATAGAGTAGTATTAGATCAGCAATTACAGGATACAGTGTATCAATTCGATCATCGTCAAGGTGTCGTGCAAAAAATTGACGAACATACGCGCCAACTTGCAGAGGCATTAGAAAACCGCATACCAATTATTATTACAACACTGCAAAAATTTCCTCATGTCTCGAAGCAAATAATAAAATTAGCTGAAGAACGAGGAGAACAAAGCACAGGTGTTTTACCGACAAGAAAACTTGCGGTAATTATTGACGAAGCACATAGTTCGCAGTCAGGCGAAACATCCACTGATTTAAAAGAAGTTTTAGGCGGAGAAGATTTAGTTGAAGAGGCAAAGAAAAAAGCTGAAGAAGATCAAGCGGAGAAGTGGGAAGAGCTATATCGGAGTATGGCTAAACGAGGGAAGCAAGATAATATTAGTTTCTTTGCTTTTACTGCCACACCCAAATATAAGACTCTCGCAATATTTGGACAAAATGGAGAACCTTCTCATAGATATACAATGCATCAAGCAATAGAAGAAAATTTTATTATCGATGTCTTGAAGAATTATACAACCTATAAAATATATTACAAGTTATTGAAAGCGAGTGAAGATGATCCGAATGTAGAGCGAAAGAAAGCGGCAAAAGCATTAACACGATTTATGCGACTTCATCCATACAACATTGCTCAAAAAACTGAAATTATGGTTGAGCATTTTAATACGTTTACTCGCCATAAGATTGGTGGAAAAGCCAAAGCAATGGTGGTAACAGGTTCTCGTTTAGAAGCAGTACGATATAAGCAAAGTTTTGATTTATATATCAAAGAAAAAGGCTATACAATTAAAACGTTGGTAGCATTTTCTGGAACTGTACAAGACGATAAATTATCAGATGTAAGTTACACAGAAGAAGGAATGAACAACGGGATAAAACAAAAAGAACTGCCAGATAAGTTCTCATCAAGTGAGTATCAGGTATTGTTAGTTGCTGAAAAATATCAAACAGGATTTGATCAGCCGTTGTTACATACTATGTATGTTGATAAAAGGCTTTCCGGATTACAGGTAGTTCAAACATTATCACGATTAAATCGTGTTCATCCGTTAAAAGAAGAAACATTTATTCTTGATTTTGTAAATGAACGAGAAGAAATACAAGAAGCATTTAAACAATATTATGAGGGAGCGGAGATGGGTGAAGAAGTAGAACCATCTCGGTTATATGAAATAAAATCTGAATTGGATACTTCTGGTATTTATCTTGCAGAGGAAGTAAATAAGTTTTGCGAGGTATATTTTAAGCCTAAGCTGCGTCAAAGCCCGTTAGATCACCAAACTATGAATGCTGTTCTTGATCCTGCGGTAAATAGATTTCGACAATTAATGGATAAAGATGAAAATGAAGCAGAACTCTTACGAGGTAAATTTGGCGCATTTAGAAATCTCTATGCTTTTTTAAGTCAAATAATACCTTATCAAGATTCAGATTTAGAAAAAAGTTATACGTTCATCCGACATTTAATTCGTAAACTACCGAAGCGACGAAATAGTGTACAATATAATTTTGATGAAGAAATAAAACTTGAATATTATCGTTTACAAAAAATAAGTGAAGGCTCAATCAGTTTGAAAGATGGAATTGCGAAACCTCTCGATGGTCCTCAAGAAGTTGGAAGTGGTCTCGTTCGTGAAGCACAGGTAGCCCTTTCTAAACTTATTTATTTAATCAATGAACGTTTCGGAACTGATTTTACAGAGGCGGATCAATTATTCTTTGATCAACTTGTTGAAGCTGCGTTGTTGAATACAAATATTCAACAAGCACAAAAAGTTAATCCCCAAGATAAATTTGCCCTTGTTTTCCAAAGTTTGCTAGATACGCTTTTTATCGAGCGAATGGATCAAAACGAAGAAATATTTGCTCGATATATGAATGATCCATCATTCCAAAAAGTTGTTGCTTCATATCTAGGCGCAGAGGTATATAGAAAACTACAAGAAAGAAATATTGTTAAGTAAATATTATTCGAACTCCTCCGTAATCCTTCAACACCAGCCAACTCAACCAATTTTATGTGCAGCAGATACGTTTTTTTGTAGTAAATTTTTTCTCACACCCAACGAGATACAAAAGATGAAGTGGTTATGTACCATGTGTGTGAAGTTGAAGTAGAACTGCTCGCACATGCAAATAGATTTCTTGGTGAATAGTTTCAACATTCTGCATGCCGTTAATGATGATGAAGCGGTGTGGTTCTTCTTTCGCGATGGCATGGTAGCCGTTGCGAACACGCTCGTAAAATTCTTTACTGCTCATTTCCATTCTATCAACACTTAAATTATTTGCCGTGCGGCGCCGATACATTTCATCAACAGGAATATCTATAAAAAAAGTTTTGTGCGGAAGGACACCGCACGTGGCGAACGCATTGATTGTTTTTACTGCATCAAGTTGCAGCCCGCGCCCGTATCCTTGATATGCTGTAGTTGAATCTACAAAGCGATCGCATAAAACAATAGTCTGTTTTTCAAGTGCGGGTTGAATAACTTGTGTTACTAATTGTGTTCGTGCAGAGGAGAAAAGTAAAAGTTCAGCAATTTCCGTCATGCCAAGATGTTTTTTATCTAACAAAATATCGCGGATGCGTTCGGAAATTTCCGTGCCGCCGGGTTCTCGTAAAAATTGAACAGTGTATTGTTCTGCAACTAATTTTTCTTGTAATAATTTTGCCTGCGTGGTTTTACCGCTGCCATCAAGTCCTTCAAACGATAGAAACATTTTTTCTCTTTTTTTTGATTCAATGATACACAAAAAAAGACCTTCTTGCAATTGAACTTCTTTTTGGTCGAAAGAAAAAAAACATTATATTAAACGGAAGTAATTACTCAACGCATTATTGAGTTTAAATGAAATTAACCACAAATAACACGGTAACAACACAGATATTCACCGATTACATTTCCTGTGTGAATCCACGTTTTTCCTGTGCAATCCGTGGCTAATGTTTTATAATTTGAAGTGAGTAGTTATAAACGGAAATTATTTTCGAATTATTTATTAGGAGATACATGAAAGGTATTGTTCTCGCCGGCGGTTCCGGTTCACGTCTGTATCCGATTACCAAAGTGTACAGCAAGCAGCTCACACTTATCTATGACAAACCACTTATTTACTATCCGCTTTCTATTTTAATGCTCGGCGGCATTAAGGATATACTCATTATTTCAAACAAAGAAACAATCCCTCTGTACCAACTGTTGTTTCAGGATGGCGCTCATCTTGGATTGAATATCCACTATGCAGTACAGGATGCACCGAATGGAATTGCGCAATCGTTTTTAATCGGCGAACAGTTTATCGGCAACGATGCGTCAACATTAATTCTTGGTGACAATATTTTTTATGGAAATCTTGATTTCATGTACTCTGCATTGAAACGAACCGACGGCGCAACTGTGTTCGGGTATCGTGTCAATGATCCTGAGCGGTACGGTGTTGTTGAATTCGACAAAGAAGGGAAAGCAATTTCCATTGAAGAGAAACCACTCAAACCGAAATCCAATTATGCAGTACCGGGTTTATACATTTATGATAACCAGGTCGTGGACGTTGCAAAAAATATTCAACCCTCGTCGCGCGGCGAACTTGAAATTACCGATGTGAATAGAAAATATATGGAGACGAAAAAACTCCGCGTTGAAAAAATTGGGCGCGGTGTTGCGTGGTTAGATACCGGAACGCCGGATGCGTTACTGCAAGCATCAAATTTTTTCGGTGTCATCGAAGAGCGTCAAGGTTTGAAAGTTGCATGCATAGAAGAAATTGCCTATCACATGAAATTTATTTCACATCTGGAATTTGAAAAATTAGTGGACAGTATTCCTACATCATTATATCGTTCCTATCTCGAAAGAATTCTGCGCGAAGAATGAAGCTCCCCGCCGCAAGCAGCGAGGTATCTTCGTCATGTTCGCCGCGGCGAATATCCACAAATAGATTCCCGCCAAAAGCAAGTCCCGAAGGGATCCCTTTGGGACGGGAATGACGACGCAAGTCCCGAAGGTTCGCCACGGCGAATGGCTTCGCCAGATCACTTTGTAACGTCGGGGTATTAAACCCAATAGAGAAATAAAAATATGAAAACAGATATCACGCCGCTTCGCGGTGTACTAGTGTTACAACCGGATGTTTTTCACGATTCACGCGGGTATTTTTTTGAAACATTCAGTGAAAAAAAATACAAAGAGTTACTTGGCGACTTTTCATTTGTACAAGACAATATTTCAAAATCGAAAAAGGGAACAGTGCGCGGATTTCACTACCAAGCGGGTGCGAATGCGCAAGGAAAATTGTGTCAGGTGCTGAGCGGCAAAGTATTAGATGTTGCCGTTGACATTCGATTCGGGTCACCCACATTCGGCAAACATTTCGATATTGAGCTTTCGGAAGAAAATCATTTACAACTGTGGATACCGCCGGGATTTGCGCATGGATTTTCCGTTCTTTCCGACGAGGCAGTTTTTATGTACAAGTGCACTGCGCCATATAGTAAGGCTGATGAGCGAGCAATTCTTTTTAATGATTCAACACTTGGAATAAACTGGAAGGTGCAAGAACCATTGGTTTCAGAAAAAGATTTGCTGGCGAAACGTTTTTCTGAGATTGAAGAAGATTTTATTTTTTGATGTGTTCAGAAATATGAAAACAACAAAAGCCGTTGATTCTTTTAAGAGCGGTTCCAAAGATTAAGTTTTTTTCACCGCAAAGACACAAAGGCGCGAAGAAAAAAATATAAACAAATGATAGCTACTCAGTGTGGCAAATTATAAATTCGTTCGCCGCGGCGAATCACTCACTCTTTTCACGAAGTGATGGCTTCGCTCAGCTTTTCCACTTTTGTAAATACGACCCCCTCTCTTTCTCTCCCCCTGTTAGGGGGAGAGGACATATTCCCTCCCCTAAAAGGGGAGGGACAAAGGGTGGGGTTATTTTCGCTGAGTAGTTACAACAAATGATAATAAATACTTAGCGACTTTGCGGTATTCGCCGCGGCGAACTTTTTTTGAATTTTTAGAAC